>CAZIJO010000097.1:0-20215 GCA_964539515.1 uncultured Bifidobacterium sp.
GCACCTCCTCTTCCCCCACACCGCCTTCCACCCCTCACAAAACTGAGATGCGCGCGTTAGGCTACGCCTACGACAGTTATTCCAAAGCCAACGGGATGAATGGCGGAGGTTGGAATCCCGACTACCAGCCGCCGTACATCAAGCTGAGCTCGGTTAAGGATGCCGCCGAGGCCATGACATTCATCGAGGAAGCAGACCCGCGTGGGAACAACAAAGGGACTTGGGTGATCGATGTGAAGCCCGCCCCGCGTTGGGTCGATCCCTTTGCCATCTTTCATGGGAATAGCAGCACCATTGCTTTTGCGGACGGTCACTCCGAGGGCCATACGTGGCGGGATCCGAATGTGATCAAGGCCGCCAGAGATTCCTCCAACGGCATTGAAAGTTTTTATTGGGTGGGTGGCGACGCCAAGAACGTGGATTTTCAGTGGGTATATCAGCGTTACAAGCACCTAAAATGGAAGCCGTGGTGAGGCGCAGCGGCAATCTCCGGTGCCGCCTATTTCGCAAAATGATCTGGATGTACGGCAGCTATCCAAAAATCAGTCCGCTATGAGCAAACGATCCGCCTTCACGCTAATTGAATTGCTGGTGGTGATTGCCATCATCGCCATTCTTGCCGCCATGTTGCTCCCTGCCTTGGCGAAAGCCAAAGAGAAGGCCAAATCCATCAGCTGCGTCAATATGCTGAAGCAGATGGCGACCGCCGGAATCCTCTACGCGGGCGACAACAATGCCAAGTTCTGTCCCACCTTTTGGGTCCGCGATAACAACGTCCAACGAAAAGCCTGGTTCAATTACCTGCAATCCTACCAAACCACCAATTTGCTCCTGTGCCCCTCCCGGTCGGCCAAGTTCAATGAGTTGGTCAACAACTATCCCAGCGCCGTGGCGGACAAGGCCATTTCCAATTACGGGGCCAATTTCGCGCTTGGCGGTTGCGATTGGGAGGGAGTCTGGGACGCTAAAGTTTGGCCGCAACTAAAGGACTCGGTGGTGCGCCGTCCCGCGAGCACCGTCTACATGACCGATGGCGGAAGCCGTCCGGTTAATACGACGGACCCGCTTAAATGCGTCACCGAGAAGTCTCCCGAAAAAGCCGGCTGCTGGATCGTGCATGATCCGGCCAATGACGCACCTTGCGGCGGCTGCGTGACGTCCGAGGGCGATCCCAACTGGGGTGGGCCCCACCTTCGCCACGCCGGCCGCAGCAACGTTTCATTCGTGGATGGCCACGTTCAATCCATGAAGGCTTCGCAGTGGTATTGGGCCGGCACCCCATGGCTGAAGGTGGCCTTGGGGGGTAATTGACCCGCTTCGCTTTGGGCGACAGCTGCTGCCGCCTTTCCGTCTACTTTTTCTCCAACTCTGCAAAAATACTGTCGAGGCTGTTCAACGGTGAGTTCTTGGTCGGATTGAG
This sequence comes from uncultured Bifidobacterium sp., assembly GCA_964539515.1. Taxonomy (GTDB): domain Bacteria; phylum Verrucomicrobiota; class Verrucomicrobiia; order Limisphaerales; family JADLHS01; genus JADLHS01. The sequence continues at coordinate 1,421 of CAZIJO010000097.1, forward strand.
AAAGTGTCGCAGATACTCGATACCCTCAGGAATATTTCGCACCGATTTGGGCAACATGGCCCCGCTGGCATTGGCGTGCCCGCCGCCTTGGAGCCTTTCTGCCACCTTGATGGCCTCCCCGTTCCGGCTGCGCAGACTGGCAATAACCACCCCGTTGGGCCGCCGGATCATCGTCACCAACACGGGATATCGCGTGGCCTGGCGTTCCAGGAGCTGATGCACGATCTGATTGTTATTGCCGATGACGGTGTCCACGTAGCCAACCGTTGGGCTCAGTTCGACAACGTTGCCCTTGCTCCATTCGTACCCGAGCGGGTCTTCGATGCGGCGTTTGGTCGCCATGACTTCAAGCAACGGATGGTCGACGAGCTTTTCGATCTCGCCCTTCAGCAAGGTGTGCAGGTTCCAAAAACCGTAAATCTTCACCAGACTCGCGTAGTCACCAGCCAGAGTGAAATCGGGATCCTCCTCGAGAAACAGGTCCGAAACATTGTTGAGATGAACCAGCCGATCGAGCACCGGTGAGCTCACCCCGTGCTCGCGACACAATTCGTAGCACAGCAAGCCCGCTGATTTGTTCACGTCATGGACCAGCATTGCTTGCGTGGGCGTAACTTCGGTGACGTGATGATCCACCACCAACCAGTTGGCCTTGTCGAGCCGCGCTTCGAAAGTGAGATCCGTGACCCAGGCCGACTTCTCGCGCACCTCGCGGTTTTTCCAAAAATTGTAATGATAAGCTTCCAGCGGCACGTCCTTGCCGAAGAGTTTCCGGGCAAGCCGTTGTAACAATACTCCCGCGACCAAACCATCGAGATCGCTTTCGTGGGTGATGATTACATCTGGGTGGGGCAAAACAGTCATGGACGCACAGACTACCGAAAGCGGGCAGAACTGGCGAGCGGGAATCTGCTGGGCATTGGTTGCGGGCAGAAACCATTGGCAACCGGATCCGGCGAGTCAAAAAAACTCACTTAAAGCCGGTCCCACGGACCGCACCTGCCTCCGAGCTAGAATCGCGGTCCACGGTGGACGGCTTGGAACATTTTTGCCCGGAGTTCGTACATTTCCTTGGTATCGAGGGCGGCATTGGCCGCCATGGCTTGATTAACCTGTTGGAGCGCCAGGCCAACCGCCTGCTTTTGCGCATCGGTGAGCGGACGCTGGGTGACCACCGGAGCCAAAGCTCTGGTCGCCTCCGCGTAATTGCCGGCTTTCAAGCTGGCAGTCACGCTCTCGATGGATTGTTTGACTTCAGGTTCGGCTGATTGAAATGATTCCTGCAACGGCTGGGTGGCGTCCGTTTGGACTTCCTGCTTGCAACCGACCAGCCATAACGCCAAGGGGATAAAGACCAGAGCTAAAAGGAATGATAGCGGTTTCATGTTTTCGCAAAGGGGTTTCGAGTCACCGGTAAAAATACGACGCTCGGGAATGCGCTTCCGTCGGCTGCCATGGCGAGTCTTTTCCTGTGGCGCCCGGGGCGTCCAGCAAACCGAAGTCCAGACTGGAGGTTTGTTTGTTTCGCTTGTACTCCGCATGTCCATCACTAGAAATGAGGTTGCCCCCCTGCTCGTGCAGATTGTTATAATGCTCGCGCGGGGTGCCGCTCCACTCGCTGGAATTGGAAGCGGTCCAAGTGTGCCACTGAGTGTAGACGTCACCAGTACCCTCGGGCTCATACCAGTACGCGCCCATCAAAACGTAATGTTCCTGCATGACCACCGTTCGGGAGGGATTGCGCAACCGGCTCGTACCTTTGTTGAGCACCAGTTGGCTGACGATCAAGGCAGTCGAGCTTACAGCGGTCGGCGCATAACCCGGCTTCTTTGAGGGTAGCGCGGTCGGGCAGATGTAAACGGGCGTGGTGTCCGTCGGATTCTTGGCGCCCACGTAAGGGCGAAATGCTTTCAGGGGATTATTTGCCGCAAACTGACTGTTGAAATCGAAAGTCTCGTTGCCTCCGGGATAGGGCAGTCGGCCGTTGAAGTCTGCCTCATACATCTGGAGGGCAAGGCCCACCTGCCGCATGTTGCTCAGGCAGGCGGTCCGCTTCGCCTTGGCTTTGGCTTTGCTCAATGCCGGCAGCAGCATGGCGGCCAGAATGGCGATGATGGCGATGACCACCAACAACTCGATTAACGTGAAACCAGTACCCGAAAGGGACCCGGTTAGAGGCTGGCGGCGCCTTGTCCTATCCATTCTTCCTTTCTGTGCTCACGCATTTGATGGCGACAGGCAATGAAGTCGCCAGTCGCCGGATGGCAACTGCCCACAACGGACACCCAAGCAAGCGCCATCATGTTGGACACAAAAATATTTTATCTCAATTTCCATCGGTATTCAATGCCAGATTCCAGCTAGGTTTCGCAAAGCCGAATCGCCCCCGACAATGGCGGACTCCGATACGATGGTCGAAACTGCCCCTCCGGTTTCGGGCAATGTCCTTGGATGTAATGGCCGGTCTGGAGGCAACTGGATTTCATTGCGGCCGATGATGCCGTCGCTTCTCTGGCAACATCGAGCTTTCGTCCCCCTGGTGCCAAATGCCGTCCGAAAAATTCTTCTGACGATTGTTACAGACGGCCAACTTTTTCCTGATAGCCTGTTCACTTGCTAGGAAGCGAATCGTAATAAATTATGCGTCACCAGAAATTCACGCCCCGGGCAGATTACCGTCTCGCGGAAGCTCAACGCACCCAGGCATCAGTCTGCCTCGCGGAGAAGTTTAGGGAATTGAAGTCTTTAACCGTGGAGTTCACACACTTCAGTCCGGAAGGCGTCACGCGGAACAGCCAGATTAAATACACGGTCAACCCGAATCACGCCAAGTCCGTGTTCCGACTGGATTGTCCCAACAATGAGTGTATTGGCGGGGATTTTGATTTGAGCGTGGCGCTATCCCAGACTGTCGCTGCGCGGGAAAGTTCCGCCACCGGTGAAATGTGCTGTCAAGGCTGGTTGAGCAAGACCACGATCGACCGAATCCATTGCCGCAATATCTTGCGTTATAAGCTCAGCCTTGAATATGGCGTCCCCTCCCCCAGCGAGCCGGGCCCATTACCGGTAGCCTGTCACGATGATCGCACCGTGGCGCGAGCTTGACCGCCTCAACCCGCGGAGCTGAGACAGCCGTCGACTACGGTCAGCAGCTGGCCGGTCAGATAGGGTTTGGGAAGAAAAACCTGGCGCTGGTTTTCATTAAACCCCGGCGCGGTAAGTTCAATGCTGTAACCACTCGAATAAACTACCGGGAGATTGGGGCGATCCTCCAATAGACGCTGGGAAAGTTCACGGCCCGTCATTCCATTCGGCATCACCATGTCGGTCAGCAGCAGGTCGATCTCATTCCGGTGCTGCAGCCAGAGCTTGAGAGCTTCCTGGCCGTCATTGGCTTCAAATACGCGGTAGCCTGCCCGTTGCAAGGTGACCCGCGCCAGTTCGCGCACCATCGCCTCATCCTCGGCCAACAGGATGGTGCGTGCTGGCGTCGATGCCACCGGGGGCTTGGCTGGAGCGCCATTGGAAACGTCCACTACCGGCCGATTGGTCGGCGGCAGGAAAACGCTAAAGCAGGAGCCCTGGCCGGGCGTGCTCTCCACGGTGATCCAGCCATTGTGTTTTTGAATAATGCCGTGAACGACCGAGAGCCCAAGGCCCGTGCCGCGCCCCGTGGGCTTGGTGGTGAAGAATGGTTCGAAAATGCGGGGCAATTGTTCGGCCGGGATTCCAGTGCCGGTATCGCATACCGCCAGGCAGACCGCGAGGCCGGGCCGGGCATCCGGATTTAGCGATGCCGTCTCCTTGGAAATCGCCGTGGCATCAAGCGTTACCGTGATGGACCCCGCGCCGATGATGGCGTCGCGGGCATTCAGCACGAGATTGGTAAGAACCTGCTCTATCATGGCGGGATCGGCTTCCACCGGCGGCACCTGATCGGAGACGCGTACGGTGAGCTTCACATTGGCGCCGAGCAGCCGCCCGAGCATGGCGGTCGTGTTCTCAATGACTTTGGCCAGATGTAACGGTTGCGGAAACATCGCCTGCTTGCGGCTGAATGTCAGCAGTTGGCGGGTTAGGTTGGCGGCGCGAACGGCGGCACCTTCTACGCGCCCCAGCTCGGGACGAAATTGGGGAGGGAGGTTGGGATTCGCGAGCAACAGCCCCGTGTGGCCCGTGATGATGGTGAGGATGTTATTGAAGTCGTGGGCAACCCCTGCCGCCAGCTGGCCCACCGCGTTCATTCGATCGCTCTGTTGCAGATGCTTCTCCAGATTCACCCGCTCGGTGATCTCCTGAAGCAGCGAGAACACCCCGACCACCGTGCCATCCGCGCCGACCAACGGCGTATTGAACCATTCGCAAATGATCACGCGCCCGTCCTTGGTGACATTCTCATTGGTACTATGCGCGCCACCCAAATTCCGATTCACGTCCGCCCAAATCCGATCCATTTCTTCACGGGCCGCTGGAGCCACGATGAGCGCGAATCCGGATTTGCCGAGCACTTCCGCGGCGGAATACCCAAAAATCTTTTCGGCACATGGATTCCACCCGATGATCTCCGCCCGCGAATTCCATTCGATGAACCCCAAAGGCATCTGACGAATGGTCAGTTGCATCCGCTCCTCCGCCTGACGGGACCGCTGTTCCGCTGCAACGCGGCGCACGATGTCGGCCCGCAACAGCGCAATGGCCAGCCCCGCACCCACAATGATGAACAGCAGGAGCCCCGTGGTCAAAATGACCGTTCGCCGGGCCTTGCCGATCGCCGCGCCCCAGGCTCGGGCATCAAAATCAACCCCCAACACCGCTTCCACGTTCCCGTTGGCGTCACGCATCGGCTCGAAGGCGCTCACCCACGTCCCCCACTCGTCGCTGTAAACTTTGCTATCAAAGTTGGCCTCACCCGCAAACGCCTTCTCCAGGCCTTCCAGTGGCTGCAGATAGACCTTGCCGATCGGCGTGCGAAGTTCATTGGTCCCGCGATAATCCCCGTTGCGATCATAATCCGTTTCGGAGTCCACCACGAGTATGTTGGTGCCGTCGGACCGCTTTCGCATGGTATAGATGTCATTAACTGCGGGGTTCAACTGCTGCCACTGAATCTGGGCCTCGATTAGCGACCGATAAACCGGGTCATCGGCCGGCGTGGCTTCCGTCACTTGCGCGTGGCCCATCCGGGCCAGCTGATAGGCGTAAGTTGGCGTTAGCGCGCTGACTTGAGCGATGCTTTCCTCCTGAGCGTGTTCACCTGCGCGTTCGGTCACCCACCAGCCGCCCACCAAAACGGCACCGAAAACAACCCAGACGAGACGCGGTAACACCGCCGGCTGCCGATGCCGGCGCAACCTGAAGGCGATGAGCCAGAGCAGCCCGAGGGAACCGACGATCAGCGCCAGGTAATCACCTTGTGCCTCAAATATTGCCACCATGTCAGTCTGCATAACTTCCTGTACCGTCACGGTCCCGAGGGCGTCCGGCCAAGCCATGATCGCACCCGGCGGCTGCCTTCCGTTCGGGACCATGCTCGCGAGAAAAGAGGACAATCACGAGTGCGGCTGGACAGTGCCTGAGGAGCAAATTCAACACCAAAGCGGATCGTATTCCAGGTTGCAGTTCAATAATTGCGGCCAACAGTCCCTTTGGGAAAACCGGGAACCTGCCGCTTCGCGTGCACGGCCATTGTCGGCCGGCGTGGAAGAAGTCAACTCGCACCCAAAGCGAAGGACCGCATTTCACCGCCGCTACTCCCGGACTCAGCGTTGGCGGTAAAGATTGTCCCCCACCTCGCGACTGGCAGCAATGATTTCGGCGTATGGTGTGTCCACCACGTCAACGAACCCAATCTGGTAGTTCTCTTCGTCGTACACGCGGCCGGTGGTGGGTTCGTCCATCCACTGGAACCAATGCGTGCCAACGAACTGGGGATGCTGCAACGCGCCAAGCACGTAGTTCTGGTAAGCCTGAGCGCGGCTGGCCTGATTTGCCACGGGCACCAGCCCGGTATGAAACAGCCCACGGTCCAGCGCGCCAAAGTGAAATTCACCGATCATCAGCGGCTTGTCACTGCTGGGATTCTGGAAATCCGCAATGCTGCGCTGATAAAGATTGTAGCTGATCACATCGCAATATTTGCCGGCAGCCCGGTCGGCTAAATCGTTCACCCAGGCAAACCGGCACCCGAGGTAAAGTTGGTTTGGCGCCACGGCCTTGATCACGTCGCGCACCGTGCGGAAATAGGTTTCGGCGGTCTTCGCATAGAAGACGGTCAGGTCGGCCCGCGCCCGCTTGATGTCCGGTGCGTTCCGGCTTCCACGCAGCGAATCCCAGGTGGAGTAGTCCGTCCCCCATGCGCGATTTAGCGCCGCGATCTCCTTGTACTTCGATTTTAGGTCGGCGATGAACTCGAGCTTCGCGGCCTGATCTGCCGGCGACTTGAGCGCCCCGAGTGCCAGCGAAGTCTCGTCGCCCCAGGACATTTCGTTGTCCGAGAAATAACCGATGCACCACGGATCGTTGGCGGAGCCTCCCCTTTTGGAAATCATCGCGCGATACAATTGGTTGGAGAAACTGGGGTCGAATACGTCAGGAAACTTGCCCCAGTACCCTTCACTGCCCTCGATCATCCGCGCCCCATGCGAACCAACATTATCGGTATAGGGAGTCCGCCGCTGCCGGAACACGCTGGCGTCGGACCAATTGGCAATGGTGTTAAGCCCCCAGCTGCGGAGGCGCTGGTGAATGACCCCGGCTGACACCGATTTCCAATCGGGACCGTATTTGCGCTTCAGATTGGCGGCGGCGAAAGCGAAGCACTTTGGTGAACGTCCGGCGTAATGCCCCTTCAGCGCAAAAGCGCTACCGAGGAACTCCGCCAACTCGGGTTGGTCGCCCGGGAAATCCTCGAACCAATTCGCGCGGTCATCAATGGGCGTGGTGTCAATCATCCGCACGCAGTCAATGCCGTGGGAGAAGAACAAACGGCCGTCCGGGTCAACGAGCCACCACTTGCCGTTGTACTTTTCTGTCCGGAAAAAGCCCGTGGCGATGAGCTGCGGCCCCTCGGCCCAACCGCCATACTTATCCCAATTCTTCGGGCCGGGATGGGCGGCGAGCTCCCTTGCCTCGGTCTCTCGTTGTTGTCGGAGTTCTGCTAACGAATGAATTTTCCAGGGCCAGTTCTTGTGTTTGTATTGGCCGAAGGTGTCGATGAAAGGAAAGAACGGGTCGGCATCCGTGACCCACGCCGTCGGGGACGTGTGGCTGCCCGTGGCGCGAATATCATCGACCTCGAAGACATAGCCTTGCTTCGGTTGATTCACGAAGAGGAGAATCTGCGTGATGTTCGTAGGATTGATTGTGCCGGCCCCACCACGACCCACCGGATAACCCCGCAGGCCGAAGAGTTTTCCCCCCAGCTTGTCATCGCTTGCCCGCCGCAAAGTGACCCGCAAAATGTCGATCTGCCCTGGGTTGAGCGTGAGCGAACCGTTGACACAGTTTTTCGTGCCATCGGCCCCCGGGTTGTCCACCCGGCAATTCAGGGTGCCGCGGTTGGTGCCGGCATTTTTCACTTTCACCACCACCTCGGAAAAAGGCGACAAGTCCCAGTGGCCGTCCGGCGCGGGCAACGCAACGCCCGGCCAGGGCTGATTCGTGCCGGTGGTTAGGCGCAGCGACTGGCCGGTGGCGACTTTTGCCGTGGTAACTTCCGCATCGGTTTTGATCAGCCGGGCAAGCTCGGCATCACTGTCGAAATTGAAGAGAATTTGGTCCGCTGCGAAAGCATTGGTCGCGCACAGCAGCGCGGCAAAAACCCAAGCCACGTTTCGTCGCGTTGAATCTCCCCTGAAGTTCATGCTGGCCGAGTCTATGTTGAGGTGAATCCTCGTCAAGTCCCCCGGATTCGCCAACCTACCGCCGGGAAAGGGAGGGCTGCCTGGGTGCGCTCCCAAAATGGTTTTGACTTTTGGAACTAATTGTAGTCTGTATTGATTCCAGTTCGGCTTATGAAAAGACTTCACCTCCCCATCCGGTTTGGTTGCCTGTCAATTCTGGTGGCTTCGCTTGTTTCCGCATCCGCCGTGGATTCGGCCCACGTAAAAAAGCTTTTCCAGAATCCCCCGACCGAATACAGCACCGGCCCGCTGTGGGTCTGGAACGACATGCTGACCGACGAGCAAATCCGCTCCACTTTGCGCGATCTCGCGAAACAGAAAGTGAAACAGGTCTGGGTGCATCCGCGCCCCGGCTTGATGACTCCGTATCTGAGCGACCAGTGGTTTCACCTCTGGCGAGTGGCCCTAGACGAAGCCCGGCGGCTCGACATGAACGTCTGGATCTACGATGAAAACTCTTACCCGTCGGGGTTCGCGGGCGGCTGGGTGCCGGAATTGATGCCCGAGTCGCGTGGGCGCGGCTTGAAACTGACGGAAGCCAAAACGCCACCTGCGTGGGACACGAATCTGCTCGCGGTTTTTCTCCTCAAGGACGGCGCCTGCGAAAATGTGACCGCCCGGGTCAAAACTGGGGACGTCCCCGGCGAAGGGCGCTACCTCGTAGCCTCGGTGCAGCGCGCCAAGAATTCCCCGTGGAACGCCGATCGTTGCTATGTGGATTTGCTATATCCCGGGGTGACGGAGAAATTCCTGGAGGTCACGCTCGAACCGTATCGCAAACATTTTGGCAAGGAATTCGGCAAGCGTATTCCTGGCTCGTTCACTGATGAGCCCGAGTTGACGCCCGCCGGCGGTTGGCCTTGGACCGAGGATTTGCCGGCGCAGTTTCAGAAACGGTGGGGTTACGACTTGATCGAAAGCCTGGCCAGCTTGAGAGCCGAAGTCGGCGACTGGAAACGCGTCCGCAACAATTATTTTCAAACTCTCCTCGACCTGTTCATCGAGCGCTGGGGCAAACCGTATTTCGATTATTGCGCCAGGAACAACCTCGAATTTACCGGCCACTATTGGGAACACGGCTGGCCTGGTTGCATCGGCGTCCCCGACAACATGGCCATGTCCGCCTGGCAGCAGCGCCCCGGCATTGACATCCTGATGAATCAATACCGGGAAGACACGCACGCCCAGTTTGGCAACGTGCGCGCGTGCCGCGAAATCTCGAGTCTCGCAAACCAATTTGGCCGCCGCACGCTGGTGGAAGTTTACGGTGCGGGCGGCTGGGACCTGCGTTTCGAGGACATGAAGCGGATTGCCGACTGGCTCGAAGTGCTCGGCGTGAACACGCTCAATCAGCACCTCGATTACGTCACGCTGCGCGGTGCGCGGAAGCGCGATCATCCGCAGAGCTTTTCCTATCACGAGCCGTGGTGGGATGCGTATCACGTTTCGGCCGGATACCTCGCGCGCCTCACCGCCGCGCTGTGCCAGGGCGAACAGGTCAATCGCATTCTCGTGCTCGAACCGACGACCACCGCGTGGATGTATCAAGGCAACGACGCCAAACTTGGCGCCCTGGGGGATTCGTTCTTCAAGTTGCTCATGGCGCTTGAAGCCGCGCAGATCGAATACGACCTCGGTTGCGAAGACGTCATCAAGCGCCATGGGAAGGTTGAGAACGGCCAGTTCCGCATTGGCCAGCGCGGTTACGACGTGGTGGTCCTCCCCCCGCACACCGAAAATCTCGACGAGCGCGTCGTTGATCTCGGCGAGGCATTTCTCAACGCGGGCGGCCGGATCGTTTGTCTGGGCGAACCACCCACGCGCATTAACGGCCGCGAATCCTCGCGCGTGGCGGCGGGCGTGGGCGAAGCTGGCTGGCTTGCCGCGTCGCCCGCGGATGCCCCCGCCCTGCTGCAGCGTTGGAATCGCACAAACGAATTGCAAATCGTCCGGGCCGCCGGTGACCGCGGCATTCTCTTCCACATGCGCCGCCAGCTTGGAGATGGCGAATTGCTCTTCCTGGTCAACACCAGCAGCGATGCTTCGTCCGCCGGAGAATTTGTTTCCAAGCGGCAAGGCATCGAGCAATGGGACCTCTATTCCGCTGGCGTGAAGCCTTATCCGTTCACCGGCTCCGGCGCGTCGGTGCGGGCCAATTTCAAGCTCCCCCCCAGCGGGAGCTTGCTGCTGTTCTTGTCCGACCAGCAGCTGAAACCCGGCCCTCCCGGCAACGAAGCGGTCACGGTAATTCAACCTGCCGCCAAGCCATCCGTCCGACGCGTCGAACCGAACGTTTTGACGCTCGACTATGTGGATATTACTGCGGGAGGCGAGACCAGGAAAAACACCTACTTCTACCTCGCGAATCAGTTCGCTTTCAAAAAGAACGGGTTGGAACGCAATCCGTGGGACAGTGCCGTGCAATTCAAGGATGAGTTGATCACAAAAAAGTTCGCCCCCGACAGCGGCTTCACGGCCAGCTACAAATTCACCATCGCGAGCGCCGTGCCGAAAAACCTGGCCATTGTGATCGAGCGACCGGATCTATACACGATCACCTGCAACGGCAAACCCGTAGCCGCCGAGGCAACGAGGCGGCCTTTGCGTTCAGCGGGAAAGGCTACTCCGCCTCCGCACGTCGGCGACTATTCGGTTGAATTCAAAGATTGGTGGCTGGACAAGGCGTTCGGAAAAATCTCCATCGCTTCGGCGGCGCGCGTCGGCGAGAACATCGTCGCCATCACCGCATTGCCGTTCACCATCTATCATGAACTCGAACCCGCCTACGTCCTCGGCGATTTCACCCTTAAGCCGGTGGACCGCGGGTTTGTCATCACGCCCGAGCAACCGCTGCAATTGCAGCCCAAAACCACCACCGCCAGCATGACGCACAGCATCAACTCCGATGGCACGATGTGGCTCAGCGCTGGCATCGGTTTTGGGGGCGGTGCGGATGACCGGACGCCCTTCGTGGTGTTCGACCTTGGCGGGAAGCGCGATCTGAGCGCAATGCGCATCTGGAATTACTGCGAGGCTCATGTGTCGAATCTAACCTCGCGCGGCGCAAAGGAAATCCGGCTGACGGCGGCGAGCGACGCCGCCGAGCCGGAGTTCAATCAACCGCTCGGCCAGTTCACCTTGCAGCGGGGCAATCCCCGCGGCGGCACGCCGGAAGAACTCGCCGTCCCCGCCCGTGGCGTTCGCTTCGTGCGCTTGGATATTCTAAGCAAACAGGACGGCGTGACCTTCCCGGCCACCGGCTCGGTGGAAGACAACGGCTTGGTCGGCCTCGCGGAAGTTCAGTTCATCGCCGCCGACGGCCGCAAGCTTGACAACGTGAAAGTCCGGCAGGCTTCCAGCGAACTGGCTTCCCATCAGCGCCTCGCGAAATATCTGGTGGATGGCAGCGGGTTGACAACGAGCGCCTCCGGGGGTTGGGATGCCCAGGGACATCCTTTCTATTCCGCCGGCGTGGCGTATAGCGAGAAATTCACCGTCGCCAAACCCGAGGGCCGATTCGTCGTCGCTTTGCCCAAATGGCTCGGCAGCGTGGCGAAGGTCGCGGTGAACGGCAAGTTCGCCGGCTACATTGACGCCCCGCCCTGGGAATGCGACGTGACGAAGGGCATCAAGCGTGGACAAAACAATATTGAAGTCACAGTTATCGGCACACTGAAGAACACGCTTGGACCGCATCACGGGAACCCGACCCTCGGTGCCGCCTGGCCCAGCCAGTTCCAACGCGGCCCCGCCGAAGGCCCACCGCCGGGTGAGCAATACTCGACCGTGGGTTACGGCTTGTTTGAACCTTTTGTGCTGCGTCAGATCCATTGACCGGACAGCTGCGTCAGTTCGTTGCGGGACCAGGAGATGGTGATCGCAGGCATCAATTGTGAGTGTGTGCCATGTCGACAAACTTGAGTATGCGGTTGCGCCCCGCGCTGTGTGTTGCAATCAGCCTGGGCGCAACTCTCTTGCGGGCGGCACCTCCAGCCGATGAATTCACCGTCGCCGCGTATTATTTTCCGAACTATCATCCCACCGACCCCCGCAACGACAAGGCGCACGGCAAGGGCTGGAGCGAGTGGGAGATCGTCAAGGCCGCCCGGCCGCGCTTCCCCGGTCATCAGCAGCCCAAAGTTCCGCTCTGGGGCTACACGGACGAATCCGATCCGCGGGTAATGGAGCAGAAGATCGCCGCGGCTGCCGACCACGGCGTGGATGTCTTTATCTATGACTGGTATTACTACAACGACGGTTTGTTCCTCGAACGTGGCTTGGAGCAGGGTTTCTTCGGCGCCACGAACCGTCATCGCCTCAAGTTCTGCCTGATGTGGGCCGACCACGACTACACCGATATTTTTCCATTCAAGCCGAAGCTGGGCAAAGCCCCTTTGCTCTATCCCGGCAAGGTCACGCCTGCGACCTTCGAGCGGATGACGGATTACATCATCGCCACCTACTTCCGGCATCCCTCGCACTGGCTCATTGCAGGTCGGCCGTATTTCTCAATTTACGATGTGGGCATGTTGGTCGGCAGCTTTGGCTCGATCAGCAACACACGGGTGGCGCTTGACCGTTTCCGCGCCAAGACCCGCGCGGCGGGCTTCTCCGACCTGCACCTCAACGCCGTGGTCTGGGGCGCGCCCATCTTACCCGGCGAATCAACTCCCGCCGACTGGCAAAGGCTCGTGCCCGAACTCGGCTTCGACAGTCTGACGTCCTACGTCTGGGCGCACCATGGGGCGCTGCGGGAATTTCCGGTGTCCGAATACGTCGCTGGCCGCGACCGATATCTTCTACACTGGGACAAAGTGCTGCGCATTTTCCAGCGGCCTTATTTCCCGAACGTGTCCATGGGTTGGGACTCCAGCCCGCGCACGGATCAAAGCGAGCCGTTCACACAGAACCATCCTTATCCCTTCACGCCGATCCTGGTCGGCAACACGCCGGAACGATTCCGCGAAGCTTTGCAAATTACGAAGGACCGGTTGCAAGCCGCGCGCACAATGCCAAAGGTTGTGACGATCAATTCCTGGAACGAGTGGACCGAAGGGAGTTACCTCGAACCCGACACCGTGAACGGGATGAAATACCTGGAGGCCATCCGGGCCGTCTTCGGCACGAACCCACCGGCCCCGGCGAAGCCCGGGAGTTGACGTCTCCGGTTTGGGAATGAACCACCTGGCTGAGTCGCGCACCCGTCACGGCTCAGCCCGACACGGTTCAAGTCGATTGATTGAAATCCCATTTCAACGCCGGCCCGGTTGGCAACGTGACCGGGTCAAGCGTCGCAACGGTTCGGGCACGATCCCGGTACAAGCGGTGATTTGGTCTGCAGTGCTCATGGCGAACGGATTCGGTAGAAGCGCTCATAAAAACTCCTCCACTGCGGATCGCAGAAATCAGAAGAGCCAGTCGTGAGCGTGTTGGTTTGCTGCGGCTGCCAATGGGGGGCGAAGAGATTCGTGCATGCTTCCACTACAACCGTTTGCCCGGCTGCCCATTCGATGTTGAATCCAAACAGATTCGATTCGACGCCAAAGTTGGTCCTGGGTGTTTGCACCTGAGGCAGCCAGAGCGCGGTGGGACGACCGGCAAATGTCGCTTCCCAGCCCGTAGTGCCCGGCAGGTAATACACTAACACACTGAGGGAATTGTCGAAGATAGACGAACTGCCAGAACTGGGAGCGTTGCCATTAAAGAAGATTCCTTTAAGGCTGGTGCAGCTAGAGAATGCATAATCCCCGATGCTGGTGGCACTGCTGGAGATCGTGACGCTGATCAGATTAGTGCAGTTATCGAATGCCAAGGCTCCAATCCACGTAACGCTGTTGGGAATCGTGACTCCAGTCAGACTGGTGCAACTCGCGAACGCCCAGGGGCCGATGCTACTGACACTGTTGGGAATCGAGACGTTGGTCAGGTTGGCGCAGTAACGGAACGCATCGCCGCCAACGCTAATGAGGCTGTTGGGAATCGTGATAGAGGCAAGACTGGAGCAGCCATAGAAAGCACCGTCCCCTATGCTTGTGACACTGTTGGGGATCGCGACAGCGACCAAGTTGCTACAGGAATAGAACATACCCGTTCCGATGCTGGTGATGCTGTTGGGCATCGTAACAGTTGTCAGGCTGGCGCAGGAATGGAACGTAAGTGGTTCAATGCTGGTGACGCTGTCAGGAATCATGATGCTGGTCAGGCTCGTGCAGGACTTGAAGGCGCCATACCCTATGTTGGTGACGGTACTAGGAATCGTAACGCTAGCCAGATGGCTGCAGTTTACGAACGCATAGTCCTCGATGGTCGTGACGCTGTCGGGTATCGCGAAGCCGCCGACTTTACCTTCCGGAAACTTGAAAAGCAGAGTTTGGCTCTGGTCAAACAACACCCCAGCGACGCTACTGAAAAATGAATTACCCACATCCACTGTAATCGCGGTCAGGCTGGTGCAGTTGTTAAAGGCAAAGACTCCGATACTGGTAACAGCGCTGGGAATCGTGATGTTGGTCAGACTCCTACAGTCAAAGAACGCTTCCTGTCCGATGTTGGTAACGCTGCTGGGAATTGTGACGTCAATCAGGCTGGTGCAGCTGGCAAACGCACTGCGTCCGATACCAGTCACGCTGTTGGGCATTGTGATGCTCGTCAGGTTGGTGCAGTAAAGGAAAGTAAGATCCTGAATGCTGGTTACGCTGTTGGGTATCGTGACGTTGGTCAAGCTGGAGCAGTAATCGAACGCACGATATCCGATGTTGGTGACGCTGGTGGGAATCGTAACACTCGCTAAGCTGGCACAGTCAGAGAACGCTTCGTTGCCAATACTGGTAACGCTGATGGGAATTGTGATACTGGCCAGATTGATGCAGTAATCAAACGTTCCCTCGCTGATGCTGGTAACACTGTGGGGAATGTCGACACTGACCAGACCAGTGCAGCTAGCGAACGCCCCAACCCCGATGCTGGTGACGCTATTGGGAATCGTCACGTTAGTCAGGCTGGTGCAGCCAACGAACGCCCCTCCTCCGATCTCGGTGACGCTGTTGGGGATCGCGACCTCGGTCAGGCTGGTGCAATCCCAAAACGCATCGCTCCCGATGCGAACGACACTGTTGGGGATCATGATGTTGGTCAGACTACTGCAGTAGCCGAACGCCCAGTCGCCGATGTTGGTAACGCTATTGGGAACCGCTACATCAATGAGGCTGGCGCAACGAGCAAACGTTCCGCTCCCAATTCTTGTTACGCTGCCGGGGATCGTGGTGTCCGTCAGGCTGACACAGTAACCGAACGCCCAGTCCCCGATACCGGTGATGCTATTGGCGATCGCAATGCTCGTCAGATTGGCACATTCATAGAACGCAAAGTGCCCAATGTTGGTGAGGCCATCGGATATCAGGGCATTGGTGAAGCTGGCGGAATGGAATGCCCAGTCTCCGATGCTGGTGACGGGCAGTCCTTCTATAACATTAGGAATTACCACCGCGCCGTTGGAGCCGGTGTAGCCCGTGATTGTAAGAGCGCCGTTGTTGGTTATGAAAGTGAACTGCGCTTGCACGGCTACTGGCAACGTCAGCACTACCGCCAGAGCAAGGCACTTAAGCGTTTGCTTGATCATGGATTGGATAGTTTCTCAATTCTCCGCCGAATGTAATCCCACCGTGCCAGCGCGGAAGGCGGCGGTTCTCACGGCCGCGGCCCTACACCCCTCAAGTCAATCGGCTGAAATCCCATTCTCAATGCCGGCGAATTCGCTTTCAGCCTGTAGTCATCCAGTTGCACCGCCATGAACTCGGGATCGCCAACAAGGGAGTTCTTGTCATGACCGCGGGCCCGCCATTGCTCCAGCGTTCCGCCGGCGAACTTCATTTCGTCCGCCTTCGCGCCCGGTCGCACGTCCCAATACACGTTGCCGTCGAGGATGAACTTGTCGTTCTTCCAGGTGCTGCCGAGCAGGACGCCTTTGTCGAACAGGACAATGTTGTTGCTGAAGCTGAAGCTCACGTGAGCCTCATCCCGTGAGCGCTGGAGCTGCTGGTCACGCGCGAAGGCAAAGATGTTGTTCCGGACGATGTTCGTCTCGCCGTAGTGCTGATGGAACCCGCCGTGCGTCGTGCGATAGACCACGTTGCTCTCGATCAGAATGCCGCTGCTGCCTTCGTCGGTGTAGATGCCCCAGCCGCCGTATTTCGTGGCGGCCATGTCGTGCCAGAGATTGTTGACCACGCGCGTGCCAGGCTGTTTGCCGAGCATGTAAATGCCCGCCATGTCGCTGAGCACGGGGCCGTCACCGTACGACATCGCGCCGATATGGTGGACATGATTGAACGCGACGAGGTTGTTCGAGGCCAGCGCCGGCCCGTAGCCCCACGTCCAGCCGATGGATATCCCCGTGTAATAAAAGTCGTAAATCGCGTTGTGCGTGATGCGGTTGTTCGGCGACTGGCCGATCCAGACCCCGATGGCGCTTTGATATAGCTTCCCGCCGCCGTGAATCCGGCAGTCCGAAACCTCGTTGTCCCGGGCTTGCTCGACGGCGTTGGTGCGAATCGCGGTTTCGCCGATCTTGATGCCTCCCGCACCGAGATCCGTCAACTCACAACGGGAAACACGATTGGACTGACAGCCGCGTGCCAGTTCCAAGGCGTAACTGCCCAGATGCACGAACCGGCAATCCTCAAAGACACTTCCGCGCACGCCCTCGCCCCAAACCGCAGCGGGTACGCCGATTGCCGCCTGGCTGAACCCGCCCACTTCGCTGGTCGGGGCCGGCCAGTCCGAGCGATCCTTCGTGTCCCCGACCCGCGCCAGGTTCCACTCGGTGTGCGCAAAGGTCAGCCCGCGAAACTCGATTTGCTCCACGAATAACCCCGTCTCCGGCTTTCCTTCGAATCGGATCAATTGCGCCAACACCGGCGCGATTGCTTCGATCTGGTCCGGTTTCTCACCTGGCAAAGGCAGGTAGAAGAGCTTTCCATTCGCAACATCGAGGTACCACTCGCCCGGAGTGTCGAGCACTTCGAACACGCCCTCGATGTAGTACAAGTCATCCTTCTGGAGCTCGAACACGGAGCGCTTGCCAAAGTTTACCATGTGTGCGGACTCGTCCACGCTCGTCACCGGCAGACGCGATTCCACCCAGCGCGACATGGCAATCACCTCGGCATTGGTCACGGACGGCCAGGCTTTCAGATCGGCACCTTTGAATTGAAAACGCGTATGCCCCTTTGTCCAATCCGCCGCCTTGTCGGGCAGGGCCTCGATGCTCAAATAACCTTTGTTCGGATGTCGCGCGCGAACGCGGCGCTCACCATTGACCCATAGCTCGCGGAAAATCCACTTGCCTTCCCGTGTGTCGGGAAGTTCGGCGACCCAGAGTTGCCTGCCGGCGATCGTCACCGGTTGCCAACCCGTGACCCGCCGCCCACCGCTGATTACGGGGCGCTCCTTCGAATAGGCCAGAAGTTTCAGGTTCGAATCCTCCGGTTTGATCGTGAGTGGCGTGGTCAGAAAAAACTCACCGCCGCGCACCATGATGGTCGCCGCATCGCTTTGGCTCCCCTGCCCCGCCCGGAGCGCTCGCGCCGCCGCCAGCGCCTTGGGAATCGTTGCCAATGGTCCATCGCTGCCGTCGCGCTGGGGGGTAAGGAGTTTGCCACTCCATGCATCATTGCCGTTGGTGGCGACAAAGAACGTGTGGCGACCAAATTCAGGCGTTGCCGCCTCAAGCAAGCAGCCACTTGCGAACACGGCAAACGCAACCGAGGCGAACAGCGCCCGCCCGCTCCTCCCTCTTCCCCGCGATGGAGCGGACTGAGGTGAGGAGGAACGTTTGGCCAAGGATTGAGAACGAGCGGGGGAGGTTTGCGCGCGCCGCCCCCTCACCCTGACCCTCTGCCACAAGGGAGCGAGGGAATCATTTCTGGACGTCCAGGAAGCACTTCGCCCGCACAAGCCTATCAGTTGTGATTTGTTCCAGTTCATTTGCTCACCTCGTCGGCTGCGTTGTTGGCAATGACTGCATTGCCCTTGCTGTTGTTTGTGATGCGTTGCTTGCCGCGAATCAAATTGTCCGTGACGACGGCTTTGCGAACCCCCAAGCCGATTTCAACCTGGGGCTTGTTCTCCTGAAACTCGCAGCCGCGCACGATCAGATTCCCACCCTCGGCCTGAATCGCGTGGCGGCCTTCCTTCTTGCTATCCCAATGCACAAACGTGCAATCACCAAAGCCCACCGTGCCCTTGCCGGCGATCTTGGCGATTTGATGGCACGGTCCCCAGAACGCCGAATTCACGAAGCGCACGCTGCCCGTGTTATTCGTGCCCACGCGCACCATCGTCGGATCCGGGCCGTGGAAG
The DNA here is from genome assembly GCA_964539515.1 of uncultured Bifidobacterium sp. Classification (GTDB taxonomy): domain Bacteria; phylum Verrucomicrobiota; class Verrucomicrobiia; order Limisphaerales; family JADLHS01; genus JADLHS01. The sequence continues at coordinate 19,681 of CAZIJO010000097.1, forward strand.
GAAACAAACTCGCCGTTCGAGATCAGCAAACCAATGGGCGAACACTGCTCCACCTCCAGCGCGGTGAAGCAATCATCCGCGCCGATGCCGAGGAAGTTGCCATTGCAATCGCCGGACTTGGTCTTGATGAATTTGTAACCGACGTTGTAGCCGAAGCAGAACGTGTTGAAGACGTATTGCCAGTCGCTTTTGCCGAAGATGAACGCCTCGCCGTTCTTTTGCTGCCAAGCGAACAGCTTCGGCTGCATGCTCCACCACGGGTTGAAGTGGACGTTCTCAATGCGGCCGATGTCGTAAATGAAATCCACAAAGATCCCCCGCCGCAACGGTTGCCCGTGCACGTCGCGAATCAAATGCCGCTCGTTCTGCGAGGCATCAATGCCGTTGTACGGGTTGAGTAACTCGACCGCGAGTACAGCCGGGTTCTTCCCGCGCATGGCAATCGCATACGGATACGGCTTCGGCTCCTCGGCCGGATTCTGGTCGGGATAATAAATGACGACGCCCTGGAGCGTGGCGTTGTGATTCAGCGTTA
>CAZIJO010000098.1:0-20125 GCA_964539515.1 uncultured Bifidobacterium sp.
GCATCCAGCCCGGCAACACCGACCGCAACTACGTCCTGCGCCGCATCCTGCGCCGGGCGGTGCGCTACGGCCGCACGCTCGGTTTCCACGAGCCGTTCTTCTACAAACTCGTGGACGTCCTCGCCGACACGATGGGTGACATCTTCCCTGAAATCCGCGCCCGGGAGAAGCATATCCAAAACGTCATCCGCAGCGAGGAGGAGGCGTTCAACAAGACGTTGGATCGCGGGATCACACTCTTCGAGAATGAAGTTCTTGGGCGCGCACTTTTTGCCGCTGCGCAAAGCGAAGGATTGCAAATGAGCCAAAGCTCCAAAGCGTGGTGGGGAGAAAAGCAACCCGATGAAATTGAATTGATCAACATGCGCTTTTTCCGGGACAACGAGCAGATCGGGGAATTCTCTTTTGACGAACTCCGCGGCGGCGCTTGGCGGACCATCCTGAAAAGCACACCTGTGATTTTTGGGGACGACGCATTCAAGCTCTACGACACTTATGGCTTCCCGCTCGACCTCACCGAATTAATGGCACGCGAACGCGGTTTGACCGTGGACAAGGAAGGCTTTGAAAAGCTGATGGGCGACCAGCGAAATCGCGCCCGTGCCGCACAAAAAAAAGAAGTCATTGCCGTTTCCCAGGTTGAGACCACCGTGCCTACGAAGTTTGTCGGCTACGACAACCTCTCGGTTCCGGCCAAGGTTTTGCAGGTCATGCCACACAAGGACAAGACCGCCATCATCCTCGACACCAGCGCCTGTTACGCCGAAATGGGAGGCCAGGTCGGCGACACCGGTGAAATTCTTCCTGTAGCAGCCGACGTGAGTCGGCTCACACCTGCCAATGACGTGGACTCACGTCAGCGGCTACGAATCACAAACACACAGAAGTCGGGCAACACCTGGCTGCATTTCGTGGAAGGCAAAGATATTCCCGCTGTCGGGACCGAAGTCATTCTTCAGGTGGACAAAGCGCGCCGCGATGCCATCCAACGCCATCACACCGTCACGCATTTATTGCACTGGGCGTTGCACGAAGTCGCCAGCAAGGAGGCGTCACAGAAAGGTTCGTTCGTCGGCCCGGACAAATTGACCTTTGACTTCAACAGCGCGCCGCTCACCCCGACCCAGATCGCCGACATCGAAAAGCTCGTCAACGAACGCATTGTCGAAAACGCGGGCGTTTCGTGGACGGAAGTGCCGTACGCCGAAGTGAAGACGCGCAAGGATGTGATGCAATTCTTCGGTGACAAATACGGCGACACCGTCCGCGTCGTCCAGGTCGGCGGCACCGCCGGCCAACTGGACGGTTATTCAATGGAACTCTGCGGCGGCACGCACACCCGCGCCACCGGCGAGATCGGTTTGTTCCGGATCGTCGGCGAAAGCGCCATCGCCGCGGGCGTGCGGCGCATCGAAGCGGTTGCCGGACTCACCGCCTACGATGCAATGAAAGTGGATCGGGAATTAATCCGGGCCGTCGCGGGCCGGGTCAATTCCCCCGTCCTTGAACTGGAAAAGAAAATCGAAACCTTGCTGGCGCAGCAGAAGGCGCTGGAAAAGGAAGTCCAGATTGCGCTACAACGCAATGCCTCCAACGCCGCCAGCGAATTGCTCGAACGCGTCCACCTCGTAAATGGCATCCCGCTCATCACCCACAATCTCGGCGATGCGAACGGCGAGTTCCTCCAGGCCACCGCCGACGCCCTCAAAGGTCGCTTCGAAGGCGTGGTGGTGTTGGGCGGTTGTGGCAACGGCGCGGTGACCCTCATTGCCACCGTGTCGCCCGGATTCACGGCCAGGGTTCAAGCCGGAAAAATCATGCAGAAGATTGCGCCGGTAGTCGGCGGCAAGGGCGGCGGCAAACCTGATAACGCCCGCGGCGGCGGCAAGGAAGCCGGCAAGCTGGATGAAGCCCTATCGCACGTAAAAGCCCTGCTCGGCAGCTAAATACCGGTGGCAAGGACCTTTGGTGTCAGAGCGCCAGCTTGGGATCCGTGACAGTTTTACCCCAGCGAAGGCGCTTGACCTTGCCTTCGCCGCAACCGGTTTTCGCGGTTGCCGCGAATTCGGGCCCGACCCAATTCGTTTCCCAGTTCCCCCGACCGAACGGACGGGAGCCTGATTATCGTGCGCTTGGTCGCTCTATCGACGAGGACAAAGTCAAAGCTGAAAAAGCAGTTGGGGGCGGTTGGAGCGGTTGGAGCTTGGCATCGGTGGCGCATTCGGTAATGCTGGTGTCCGGTTCGCACACGCACCGGTGTCAAGAGCGGTGTCCGACGGTGCCCCCCGGGAATGGTTATTTCCGAATGTCTTATGAATGAAGCAAAACTGAATATCTTGGCCGTGGTCGGCAGCACGAATGCCGCATCGATTACCCGCGTCGTCGTGGAGCAGGTTGCGGAAGATTTGCGTGCCCAAGGTTGCGACGTGGATTTGTTGGACTTTAGCGCCGAACCGCTCGGGCTGTTCAATCCGCAAACCGCTTATTCCCAACCCAGTTTTGCCGCGTTGAAAGCGCGGGTTGAGCGGGCGGACGTCTTCGTGCTCGGGACCCCGGATTACCACGGCAGCATGAGCGGCGCGATGAAGAACTTCTTCGATCATTTCTGGCATGAGTTCTCCGGCAAACTGTTTGCCACCATCGTCGCCTCGCATGAAAAGGGACTGACGGTCACCGACCAGCTGCGCACGGTGGCCCGCCAATGCTACGCTTGGTCGCTGCCGTACGGTGTGGCATTTGCCGACAAACAGCACGTGGCCAATGGCCAGATTATCAACGATGCATTCAAGAGCCGGCTGGAAATGTTCGTACGCGACATTGTGGTTTATGGCGACTTGCTGGCTCGCCAGCGACACGCAGATCTCGCCGGCATGGACCCCGGGTTCATGGCACGGCTGCGAAAGTAGAACCAGCTTCCCTTTTTGGGACCAGGAGGGAATTGGCGTCGAGCCAAAGACCGCCCGACCACTGGCAGCGCCCAACTTTACCTGATGATCCGCGATCGCCCACATCAGGCTTTTACCACCTCCGCACCCGATCGTGACTGACGACGTCGCTTCGAATAGTCCACGCTCCGTTTCGGAAGGCCCGACCGTCAGACCCGCGGGCCGTGGTTCTCAGCACCAAGCGCTTTATGATCGACTCGGCGGCCATGCGGGCATTGTAAAGCTGCTCAAACCTTTCTACGCGGACATCCGGCAGCACGCGGTGCTCGGACCGATTTTCGCCAGCCACATTCAAAATTGGCCTGTGCACATTGATAAAATTGCCGATTTCTGGGCGTTGCAAACGGGCGGGGATTCGCAATATCGCGGTGGGTTCGGGGCCGCTCACCAGTCATTGGGGATCGGATTGGAGCATTTCCGGTTCTGGCTGGGCTTGTGGGAATTCAACAATGCGCGGCAACTCAAGCCCGACGAAGCGGCGGAGTTGAATGCGCTGGCCCGACAACTGGCGGCTCGGCTTCTGCGCATCACCCAAAGCGGCGGCTCGCCGGGAATCGGAATGAAGTAGCCCAACCGGTTTCGGACACCAGAGGGTGGGCGGAGTCGGCTCGCTCGTGGAGCGTCGAGCGAAGCTTGATTGATCCAATCTCACGGCCCAGAATCGCCGCATGTTGCTGCGCGAACCTCCATCCCCCTCGCTGAATTACGCCGGGAAAGCCAGATTACGGCTTCTCCCGGTATTCCTCGCCACTTGCTGGATTATGATGGCGGGCGGATGGGCCGCAGAGCAGACGAGCCCCGGACTGGCTGCGGGACCGAATGGCAGCGTATTACTCCAGGGCAAGCCATTTCGGGGCATCGGGGTGAATTACTATGATGCCTTTGTTCGCCTGTTGGAGGGTGGCAGAATTCGGGAAGTCGAAGCGAGCTTCCACGTGCTCGCCTCCAACCAGATTCCTTTTGTTCGTTTTGCCGCCGATGGGTATTGGCCGGTCAACTGGGCTATGTACCAGACGAATCGGCAGGTTTACTTCACCCGGCTCGCAGAATTGGTGAAGCTCGCGGAACGTCACGGGGTCGGTTTGATTCCCTCGTTGTTCTGGCATCAGCCGACGATTTCCGATCTGGTCGGCGAACCGGTTGATCAATGGGGCAATCCCTCCAGCCGGACGCACGCGTTCATGCGCTCCTACGTGCGCGAAGTGGTGACCCGCCATCGGGACTCACCTGCCATTTGGGCATGGGAGTTCGGGAACGAATTCAATCTGCCGGCGGATTTGCCAAACGCCGCGGAACATCGCGCCCCGGTCCATCCGAGCCTTGGCACCCCTGCATCGCGTTCGGCCCGGGATGACCTCACGCACGCTCACATCCGCACCGCGCTCGCCGAATTTGCCCGTGAAGTGCGGCAACACGACCCGCATCGGCTGATTATCAGCGGAAACGCCTTTCCCCGGCCCTCGGCCTGGCATCAGCAACACGAAAGGAACTGGCAGCGGGACACTCCCAAGCAGTGGCTCGAAATGCTGGCAGCCGACAATCCACCGTCGATCAACAGCCTGAGCGGGAGACTGTACTCCACAAACGATCTTACTGCCCTCCCACTTGCCATGGGCCTCTCCCGCAAGTCGGGCAAGCCGCTCTTCATCGGTGAATTCGGAGTCGCCGGCGCCATGACAGAACCGGCGCAGCGGCAGTTTCACGAATGGCTAAGCACCCTCGATGTCCACAGTGTGCCGCTCGCCGCCCTGTGGGTGTTCGACTTTGAAGGCCAAGCCAAGGATTGGAATGTTACCGCGGCCAATGATCGGCGGGAACAGCTGCGCCTGATTTCCGAGGTGAACTCCCGCTGGCGGCGCTGAAGACCGGCGGCGAGTCCAGACGCCAGTTTTGGGTCCTGTCAGTTTTGGATCCTTGCGGGAGTTTTTGCGGTCCCGTAATTTCACGGGCATGATACCACTGCCTTTCCGATTGCTCCTGCTCGTTTTGCTGGCCGCCGCGGCTGGTTGCCGGACGCCGGCGGAAGTTGAAACTGGTACCCGGCTGCGCGCGGCGCTGCTGCTTCACGCCTCCTTCGACCGGGGGGTGGACGCGGATTTTGCCGTGGGGGATCCCAAGCTCTATACCGCCCCAACGGGAAATCGTTCGGCAGCGCTTCCGGGGTTGCCCGCCAGCAACCTCGTCGTCCGCGCGCGGGGCGCCGGCCGGCATGGTGACGCGCTCCAATTCACACAAAAAATGCGTCCCGTGGTTTTCTTTCAAGGCGAAAAAAACCTCGGTTATGCCACGAACGGCTGGAGTGGCGCAGTCTCGCTCTGGCTGCGGCTCGATCCGGACAAAGATCTCGAACCCGGTTATTGTGACCCGCTGCAATTCGTGGCGCAGGGGTGGGACGAGGGCAACATGTTTATCGAATTCAGCAAGGATCACCGCCCGCGCCATTTTCGTTACGCCATTCTGCCAGTGAAGCAGACCTGGAACCCGAATAATCGCGGCTGGGAGGAGATTCCCGACCGGGAACGCCCCATGGTACCCGTCTATCAGCCGCCATTCACGCATGATGGCTGGACGCACGTCGTTTTTTGCTTCGGTAATGTGAACTCGGCGAAGCCGGATGGTTGGGGCCAGCTCTATCTCGACGGCCAGGACCAGGGCGCTTTCACGAACCGGCCGCTCGCGTTCAATTGGGATGTCAGCCAGAGCGCCCTCACCCTTGGCCTGAGTTACATCGGCTGGATTGACGAAGTCGCGGTCTTCAACCGCCCGCTCAACGCCACGGAAGTCCGCATGCTATATGAGCTCAAGGACGGAGTGCGCAGCCTGCCTTCTGACACCGGCCGGCTTGGCGCCAAGAATTAGTTCTCGGCGTTTCGGGCGCGTTTCGGCCCTGCGTGGTTGAAATCTTGGAGGTTACCAGCCCAACCCCGTTAAGGGGGACTTCCGGCGCCGCCGACGCGCTTCATGATCTCCTCCTGCATCAACGCCATCATGTTGTTGTATTTCTTGAACGCGGCGGGCGGCGCGAATGCGGCGTCGTCGGGCTTGGTGAGCTTGATGTCCTTGAAGAGCATCGTGATCTTGGTGCCGTCTTCAGCGGTTTCAATTTTGACCGGAAAGTTCTTCAGGTCAGTGGCATTCCAGACGAGTGATTCGTGGGTTTTGCCTTTGTCGTCCGTGACAATGATCTTGTTTTTGACGCAGGCCCGGCCATCAAAGGTCTCCTTCCCCACTTCGGTGGTTTCAATTTTGTATTTGCCGCCGGCATCGGTGGACTCGGCGTCCTTGGCCTCGCTTTCAACGTACGCCGTCAATCCCGGATAGATCAGGTAATTCAATTTCTTGTCGGGGCGGGTGATGGCCACGAGGCTGTCCATTCCCATCGCCTTCATCTGCTCCGCGGCACCCGCGGGAATATTCCCGCCTTTGATCTGGGTCATGTCCATCTCGAATCGGGATTTGCCTTTGTCGAAGGCCAGCTTGCCGGGCAGAACGATTTCCGCGCCGCCTTCTTTGGTCTGCATTTCCAGCGCGGCGGTAAAGGCGGTGTTGTCGCCGAAGAGCTTCGTCAGGCTGCCACTGAACTGCGGACCTTTCGGCGCCCCCAAGCCAGGTTGCGCCTGGGCGGACAGGAGCCCGAGACCAAGCAAGGCGACAAGTATTGGGCGAAAGGTTGTTTTCATATTAGTTGGCATGCAGTGATATTTACCGTGGCAAAGAATCATTCAATGACCGGGCCATGGCAACAAAAAGAATGCCGCCAACAGCGACGAGAGCGTGGCCGGCATCTCTGAAAACAGCCTCCCTCGCCGAGACAATTAGCCGAAAGGCCTTCCATAAGATCACATCCGATGATTTCGCAGGGCAAAAATCCTTCCCTGCAAGCAACTCTCAGAGATACTCCATTCCGTCCTGGCCACAGGACTGATGAGGCAACATCCCGCAGCCAATAAGTCTTGGGCGCTCAAAAGCGCTCGAGAGGTGACGAGTCCAGCCGCGGACATCGGCTATTGTGTGGCCCGGAAGTTCGACTCTATTTCGGCTGACCCTGGGCACTGAGAATTGGAGTGCGCCCGTTTACGCTGGATGGTGGTTAATCAACCCGGAGGCCGCGGCGCTCCCAAGCCCAAAATTTCCAGGCTCGCGAATCAGACCAGACCGGTTCAATTTGCGTCGTGCACGCGCGTGGTTACCAACCAATCACCCCGTCGAACAAGTATATGACCCTCGCCGCCGTTGGGTTGCTGGCGGCGGGTGTGGGCGCTGCTGCTGGGGGGACGGGGAGCTTGGGCACGGAGTTGAAACAACTCGGCTACGAGCAAATCGAACTGCGCCGCACAGGTGAGAACCATCTCTTCCTGTTCGGCCAGGTAAACGGACGCCGTCGCAGCTGCCTCGTGGATACGGGCTGGTCACTCACCACCATAAGCACCAACACCGCCCATCGCCTCGCCAGGCCGGGCGTCGTGGATGCCCTGCGGTTGGGCCGTGTTACGCTCACCAACGTCCCCGCGGTGGTGCAGGATCTGCGCGTGAATGGGCAGCCGACGGCCTTTGACGTTGTGTTGGGCTGTGATTTTCTGATTCGCCATCACGCGATCATCGACTGCGGAGAGCGGCGGCTTTATTTGCGGCGCGACGCACTCACCGCCGGGCAGCTCGACCAACTCAGCATCGCGTTGCGGCACCGAGGGCTGAGGCCCGTGGCGATGACGCAGCACCATCCGCTCGCGATCACCTGCACCACGAAAGTCAACGGCGGCGAGGTGGAATTGCTCGTGGATACCGGAGCCATGTGGAGTTGTCTCGACTCGGAAACCGCGCGCGCGCTGGCACTGCGAACCTTCCCTTCGGCAAATCAGATTGCCGGTGCGGCAGCCGCCGGCAAACGCAGCGCTGATGTTGCGCGGGTGAAAACCTTCGCCATGGGTGACTGGGAAACGGCGGATGTGAATTTTGCCGTGCTCGATCTCGCGGATTGGGGACTGGGAACCAACGGTCGAAGCTTGAACTTCGTTGGCGGAATTCTGGGAGGCGACCAACTGCGGTCGGGGACGGTGGTCATCGATTGCGGCCAGCTAAAGCTCTGGCGGCGCGGTCGGGAATGAAGGTCAGAGCTGGTCGTAGTAGGCTTCTGCGTCTCCGGTGTGATCGTGCAGGGCTTGGAAGTTCTTGCCACTTCGCTTCAGGATGCTGGCCATCTGGGGCGAAACCCATTGTTTGATTTGTGGGGGCGGGGGGATGGGCTTGAGGCGGTAGCCATTCGAGCTATCCGTTTCCAGGATGCCGCGCTCTGCCATGCGTATTAGCACTGGCCGGGCCCAGTCTGGCTGCGCGCGCGCTTTGCGCCGGCCGCCGGCAAAGCGAGCGATGGTGATACCGGACACAAATTGGTCTTGCTTGTCTCTGAGATAGTAAAAAATTTCACGTTCCTCGGAATCCATCATAGGTTGATACTCATTTGCATTTTGTCCGGACAAGTAATCCGTCCCCGGTCCGCACCTGTCGAATGGCTAACAGCTGCGTCGCGTTTCACCTCCTCCAGCTGGCGGGGCAACGGTCCAAAACATTACTTTCTCGTCGCCACGGTTTACAAGTCCGGCGTTTTAGGGGGCGTTTCATGGTTGCTCCGCCGGGTATGCCAGTTAACATCAAAAAAAACTCAACCAGCATGAAGCCACTGCCTCGCCGCCAGTTCTTGCGCAACTCAACCCTGGCCATCGGTGCGTCCGCCCTGGCCGGTCCGTTCATCCGATCCGTCCGCGCGGGCGAACCTGGCCCGAACGACAAAATCCGCCTCGGACTTATCGGCTCGGGAGGCATGGGACGCGGCGACCTCGAGTGTTTCTTTGGCAACCCGGAGGTCGATTGCGCCGTCATCGCCGACGTGGATGAAGCCATGACTGCCAAAGGTCTCGAAGTTTGTGCGGCCGCCGGACGCAAGCCGCCCGCAACGGTCAAAGATTTTCGTCGGGTGCTGGATCGGAAGGACGTGGACATCGTCCTCATTGCCACGCCGGATCACTGGCACGCAATTCCGACGGTGATGGCGTGTCAGGCTGGCAAGGATGTTTATGTCGAGAAGCCCCTGGCCCGGACGATTGACGAAGGTCGCGCGATGCTGACGGCCGCGCAAAAGCACAATCGGGTTGTCCAGATGGGTTCCCAATGGCGCAGTTGCCAGCACATGATCGAGGCCGCGGAATTCGTCAAATCGGGCAAGCTGGGCAAACTTGCGATGGCGCGCGGCTGGGCGTATCTGGACTGGTTACCCAGCATCGGCCGCCCCGCCGATGGGCCACCGCCGTCGACCGTCGACTATGAATTTTGGTTGGGGCCGGCCCCAAAGCGGGCGTTCAATCCAAACCGCTTTCATTTCAACTTCCGCTGGTTCTGGGATTATGCCGGCGGCTTGATGACCGACTGGGGCGTGCATTTGCTGAATATGATCTTCATGGGCACTCCGGATGAATGGCCCAGGACCGTTGTGTCGAGCGGTGGCAAGTATGTGCTCGAAGACAACTCTGAAACCCCGGATTCCCAAATCACGACTTACGAATTCCCGAGTTTCATGCTCGTGTGGGAACACAAGGCCGGGCTTGGCGTCGGCCTTAACAACCACCCGTGGGGTGTGGCCTGGTACGGGACGGAAGGCACGATCATTATGGACGATTCCGGCTGGGAGGTTCTCCCGGAGAAGCGCAAGGCGAGCTTGGAACCACAAAAACATAAGAGCAGCGGCAACCCGCGCCCGGCGCATGTCCGCAACTTTCTCGACTGCGTCAAATCCCGGAAACAACCGGTCCTCAACCTCGAACGCGGCCATTATGTGTCCGCAATCGCGCACCTGGGCAACATTGCGTTCCGCACCGGAAAGAAAATCTCCTGGAACTCCGGGACCGAGCAGATCACCGACAATCCTGAGGGCGACAACCTTGTTGGAGTGCAATATCGTGCGCCATGGAAACTGGACTACCTGCGGCGGAGTTGATTGGCCTTGGAAATGCATTCATTTTGTCTGGAAAAATATTTGAAAATTCGGTTGACAGGTTGCGACCCGCTCCTAGACTTCGTTGGTAGGTCACAGAATCTTCAAAAGAAAGCAATTATGAAACTAACGAACAAGACGCTAACCTGGTTGGTAGCCGGCATGGTTTCAATTGTGCTGGCCGTCGGCGCAAACGCTCAAACCGCCAAAGACCGAACGGGAAAGGTGGTGCGGATTAAAGGCGCCGCCCGGTACTCCACGGGTAACAAGACTTGGCAACCCCTCAAGGTCGGCACCATTCTAAAATCGGGCGCCATTGTTCAAACTGCCGCCGATTCGTATGTTGACATTGTGCTGAATGAAGATGCCACGGCGTCGGCCGTCAGCATGCCCCGTCCGGCCACCTCCTCAACCTCGGCCGCTGCTGGCGGTGGGGGTGGAGGATCGAAGGCCCCGGAACATGATGTGATTCGTTTGCAGGAGGACTCCGCGCTGGCCATTGACCGGGTCGCGGCAACCGATACCGGCGTTGATCGGGTAACGGTGACGGAACTGGATTTGCGCTCGGGATCGGTTTTCTGTTCGGTGAAGAAGCAGGCCGCGGCTTCACGTTTCGAGGTCAAGATTCCAAACGGCATCGCCGGAATCCGCGGGACGTACGCCTTGATCTTTGCCGATGGCCGGGTCATCTGTGGCACGGGCTCAGTGGTTTCCTCCTATACTGATTCCACAGGGAAAACGACCACAAAGGTGGTGCCGGCAGGCAACCAACTCGACAACCGCACGGGAGAAATGGGCCCGGTCGGTTCGGCCGTTTTGGGAAGGCTGGAGATCCTTTCTCAAAATGTGAGCTATGGTTATTCCCCCACCCCGAAAGACGAATTTCTGCGATACCAAAACTTGGGTCGCGAACATATGTCGAATAATAGCCCCTAGTTTTTAGGGGACGACGGTCAAGGAATCAGAAGCTTTTCTTTCATAAAGCCAGAGCGGCCTTGAGTTGCTCTGGTTTTTTTGTTTAGTTCACCCGGTGCAACGCCGGCCCCGCCAACAGCCACCCGTCCTAATCGCTGCCGGTGTCATTTTGGTGGTTTGTCTGGCAGCCTTAAGCCCCGTTGATCTATTTGAACGGTTGGAGCGGATGACCTATGACTGGCGCGCTCGAACCGCAGTGAATTTTCCGCGGCCGACGGCTGCCAATCTTGGTTTTGTTGCTATCAGTGACGAGAGCATCACCGCACTGAACGACGGCTCCCTAGGGTTGCATTTCGGACTCTACTGGCCGCGGCAAGTTTACGGAAGGGTGTTGCGCGAACTGACCACGCAAGGCGCCCAGGCCGTTGCGTTCGATGTGCTCTTTTCCGGTCCCCGCCGGGACCACGCGGCCGTGCCGGTTTCTCTTTCACAATGGCCCGACCTTGCAAATTTTCTCACCCAACTGCCGCCCAGCCAACAACCCGCTACCTACACCAAAGAGTCTAACGGCGAAGCGCTTACCCTCTTGGAATCGGATGATTACTTCGCCTGGCAGCTCCAGCGTTCCCACGTCGCCGTGCTCGCCGCCGAACGCGGTGTATTACCGCTCCCGCTCTTCGCAACCAATGCACTTTCCCTTGGTGACATTGCTGCCGAGGTTGACCCGGACGGGGTTCTGCGGCGCGCACGGGCTTTCCACGACTATCGTCGCTGGCATCCGGCGTTCCTCCAGGTCGAAGCCGACAAGAGTTACGGCGTGGACCTCACAAACGTGCGCTTTGATCCGGGCGCCATCGTGCTCCGGCGCACCAACGGCCTTGATGACATTTTCGTCCCGGTCGATGCGGAGAACATGGTTGATCTCACTGTTTTCAGTACCAATCTGCCCCCCGGAAGTCCGAAGCGGTCAAAGGCTTTTACCGTTGAACGCGTCTGGCACATGGGCATCGTTTTGGCCGCGCGCGCCCTACACCTCGACCTTGCCACCGCCCAAGTGGATTTCCCCGGGGGCAAAATTGTATTCCAAGGACCGAACAACCTGGTCCGAACCTTGCCGGTCGATGCGAACGGGTTTTTCTTCATTAACTGGGAGATTCCGCCGTCCGACGCCCGGTTGACGACCGACACATTTGAAAATCTTCTCCGGCAAGACCTGCTACGCAGTGCGGGGCAATTGGACGGCCTGACCGACTTGTGGAAGGACAAGCTGGTCGTGATCGGCTCCAGCGCCACGGGCAACGATCTAACCGACCGTGGAGCCACGCCGCTTGAGAAAAGCACCCTGCTGGCCAGCAAGCATTGGAACGTGGCCAACTCAGTCATCACCGGCCGCTTCGTTCGTCCGATGGCCCGGGGTTGGGAACTCGCCCTCATCGTGCTGCTCGGAGTGGCGGCCGCGCGATTGTCCTGGCAGCTGGATGTAATGCCAGGCCTCTTGAGCGTGCTGCTGTTGACCGTCCTCTACTCGGCCGTTTGCGTTTTTCTTTTTGTGCGGGACCGTTTTTGGCTGCCGATGGCGCTGCCGGTGGGCGGGGCCATCCTGATGAATTATGTCTTGCTCGTCACCTACCGCGCTTTGTTCGAGCAACGGGAGCAACGCCGGGTTAAATCAATTTTTGCCAAGGTGGTTTCGCCGAATGTTGCGAAGGAACTGCTGGGCCGGGAGCGATTGTCCCTCGGCGGCGCCCGCAGTGAAGTCACAATTCTGTTCGCCGACGTGCGCGGTTTCACCGAGCTTACCGATACGGTGCAGGAACAAGTCGCCGAAGCGATCCGCGCCAACAAACTCGATGCCGCAGCCGCGGAAGCGGCCTACAATGAATCCGCACGCGAAACCCTGAACACGGTGAATGCTTACCTGGCGACCGTGGCGGACATCGTAAAAAAGCACGACGGCACCCTGGATAAATACATCGGCGATTGCGTGATGGCCTTTTGGGGCGCACCCACGCCCCACCCCCAGCATGCCCTAACCTGTGTCCGTGCGGCAATTGAAGCGCAGCGTGCCATCCATGAGCTGAATCAACAACGCACGGCGGAGAATGAGCGGAAAACACGGGAAAACCAGCTCCGGCTTCCTGGCGGCCCCAGCACGCAGACAATGTTGCCGATTCTGGCCTTGGGGACCGGCATTAATTCCGGTACGGTCACCGTCGGGTTGATGGGTTCAGACGCTCACATTCTCAACTACACCGTGTTCGGACGGGAGGTCAACCTTGCCAGCCGGCTCGAATCGGTATCCGGGCGCGGTCGGATCATAATCGGCGAGGCCACGTATCAGCAGATCCTGAGGGACGATCCTGCGCTTGCCGCCACATTTATCGAGCAAGAGCCGACCCGGCCAAAAGGCTTTCACAAGCCCGTGCGCAATTTTGAAGTCCCGTGGCGGCTGCCGACCGCCCAGCGTGCGGCACCTAATTCATGAAGTTGTCCGGCATTGGGAATTGGCGGCACGGCCTCGTTCACCGCTCTCCAAGGTCTCGACATCCACCGGGACATGGTTAAACTGGCATGGATGCGCACCGCGATTTATCCCGGAAGCTTTGATCCGTTCACCAATGGCCACCTCGATGTCGTCCAACGCGCTGCACGGCTCTTCGACCGCGTCGTCGTGGCCGTCGCCCGAAGCGACAGCAAGAATGCTTTGTTCACGGTTGATGAACGGCTCCAGTTGGTGCGCGAGTCCATCGACTCCCTGACAAATGTGGAAGCCGATGCGTTTGAAGGGCTGCTGGTCGAATACGTCCAGCGGCAGTCGGCGCAGGCCGTGGTGCGAGGGCTGCGGGCGATTTCAGATTTTGAATTCGAGTTTCAGATGGCGCTCATGAACCGCAAGCTCAACGAAAACTTCGAGACCATTTTCATGATGCCTAAAGATACCTATACCTTTCTCAGCTCACGCATCGTGAAAGAAATCGCACGCCTCGGGGGCGACGTCAGCCCGTTTGTCCCGTCGCATGTGCAGGCCGCGCTCGCGGGCCGGCTCGCAGCCCGTCCAGTCTGACTGACCCTATGGCCCTGCGAATCAACCTGCGTCATCTGGAGCGGGACGACCTCTCGCTCGAAGGCGAGCTACCGGTGGCGGACCTCGAGCTGGACACGCGGGATGAGATGATCCGCGCAGAAAAGCCGCTGCAGTACAATCTGGTTGTCCAGAAACTCGAACACAACCTGCTGGTGCGGGGGCGGCTGCACCTGCCGCTGGCGTGCGAGTGTGTTCGCTGTCTCCAAGCCTTCGAATACCCGCTGAATTTGACCGATTGGACCTGCCTTGTGGCGCTCACGGGCGAGGAGAAAGTGTCGACCGCAGGCGATTCCGTGGACTTGACGCCGTTTTTACGGGAGGATATTCTCCTAGAGTTGCCGCAACATCCGTTGTGCAAACCGGATTGCGGTGGCCTGAAGAAGCCGAGCCCGGACAAACCAAAACCAGGCAGCTCAATCCGCAATGAATCGTCGGTTTGGGCTGAATTGAACAAACTAAAAGTTAGAAGCGAGTAATTTATGGGTGTTCCCAAGCGTAAACCGTCCACCAGCCGTCAACGCATGCGCCGCGCCTACAACAGCGTGCTGAAACTTCCCCAACTCGGGGTTTGCCCGCAATGCGCTGCCCCTGCCCTGCCGCATCGCGTGTGTCCGGCCTGCGGATTTTACAAGGGACGCCAGGTGCTTACCGTCACCGCCGGCGCGTAATTGCGGTGCGCCCGGCGCACCGCAAGGGGTGACCGCGTTCCCTCAGCTATGCGAATCGCAGTGGATGTCATGGGCGGCGACCACGGTTGCCCGGTCGTCATCGGCGGCGTCAAACTTGCACTAGCAGCCGACCCCCGGATCAGTTCCGTCCTTCTCGTCGGCCAGGAGGATAAGATCCGTTCGGCGATCACCACCGCCGGATTGACCGATGCCCGCACGCAAATTGTCCACGCCACCGAAGTTCTCACGATGGATGACAGTCCGGTGGAAGGCATTCGCCGGAAAAAGGATTCCTCGATGGTTCGCGCCATCGACCTGGTCCGGGAAGGCGCCGCCGATGCCATAATTTCCCCCGGTAACACCGGCGCCCTGGTCGCAGGTTCGATGAAGCTCCGGCGGCTGGACGGCGTGGAACGGCCGGCCATTACGGTACGCATGCCCTCGCGCACGACGGATTTCATCCTGTTGGACGCCGGGGCCAACCCGGTTTGCGAACCGCAGCATCTCGCCCAATTCGCCGTGATGGGGGATGTTTATGCCCGGGAGATTCTTGGACTCGCCAAGCCGCGCGTCGGGGTGCTCAGCAACGGCGCGGAAGAATCCAAAGGCAATGATCTGACGCGCGAAGCATCCCGCCTTTGCGCGCTGCTGGATCTGAATTACATCGGCTATGTCGAAGGATTCGATCTGTTCAATGACGCGGTGGATGTAGTGGTGGCCGATGGTTTCACTGGCAACGTCGTACTCAAGACTGCCGAGAGTCTGGGCTCCGCCATGATGCGGATGCTCAAGACCGAGCTGGTCGCCACCCCCCTGCGGAAATTTGGCGCCTTCATGTCCCAAGGTGCTTTCCGTTCCCTCAAACGCCGTCTCGATCCGGAAGTCTACGGCGGCGCGGTACTGCTGGGGCTCAATGGGAACGTCATTAAAGCCCATGGTTCCTCCCGTGAGCGCGCCATCATGAACGCGATCCGCGTGGCCGCCGAGGAAGTCCGACATGGCATGAATGAAATTATTCTGCGCCAGATTGCCGCCGCCAACGACCGGCTGGCGAACCAACCCGCTGCCCCTGTCAACGTATGAGCGCCGTACCCAAATTCAAGAATCCCCGGGCCCGATATAACTACCAAGGCCGCAGCGTTTCCATAACCGGTGTCGGGGCCTACGTCCCGGCCAAAGCGCTCACCAACTTCGAGCTGGCAACGATGGTCGACACCAACGATGAGTGGATCACCTCCCGCACCGGCATCAAAGAGCGCCGAATTGCGG
Organism: uncultured Bifidobacterium sp.; assembly: GCA_964539515.1. Lineage (GTDB taxonomy): Bacteria > Verrucomicrobiota > Verrucomicrobiia > Limisphaerales > JADLHS01 > JADLHS01. The sequence goes on from CAZIJO010000098.1 coordinate 15,868, forward strand.
CGAAGGATGAATTCACCTCTGATCTGGCCGCCAAAGCCGCCCAGCGGGCGATGAAATGCGCCGGGGTCACCGGCGACCAAATCGATCTCATCATCATTGCCACGATCACGCCCGACATGGTCTTTCCCTCCACGGCGTGCCTCGTGCAGCAGAAGATCGGTGCGGTCCGGGCGGCCGCCTTTGATCTCGAAGCCGCTTGCTCCGGGTTTATTTACGGGCTCGAAATTGCACAACAGTTCATCACCTCCCGCACCTACGATACGGTGCTGGTCATCGGGGCAGAAAAGCTTTCTTCAATTGTGGACTGGCAGGATCGCAACACGTGCGTGCTGTTCGGGGACGGTGCGGGGGCGGCTGTCCTGCAGAACCGGCCAAATTCCCACGGCCTCCTGACCGCGGTAATGGGGGCGGATGGCAGCAAGGCCGACTTGCTCCACATGCCGGGCGGCGGCAGCCGGTGTCCCGCCACGCCGCAATCCGTCGCCTCCCGCCTCCATTATCTTCGGATGGAAGGCAAGGAAACTTACAAGCATGCGGTGCAAGCGATGGTCAGCGCCGCCTCGGAAGCCCTCCGCCGATGCGACCTCGAGATCGCCAAAATCAAGTGCATCATTCCCCATCAGGCTAACCGGCGGATCATTGATGCCGTCGGCGAACGTCTTGGCGCCCGACCCGACCAGCTTTTCGTGAACCTGGATCGCTATGGCAACACTTCGGCCGCCTCCGTGGCCATCGCATTGGACGAGGCCGTTAGTTCGGGCCGAATTCACCGGGGTGATCTGATTTTGCTCGTGGTCTTCGGCGCCGGTCTGACCTGGGGCGCGGCCGTGATTGAGTGGTAAGACGGGCATCCCCGGCCCCCAAGTCGGTCGCCAGAAATCGTTCGATCCGCGCGCTCCATCAACGGTCTGCCGGCAGGCTGACGGTTGCGCTTGGTTTTGATACGCCGTTTTCGTTGAAAGCTTCGATCGCGAAGCTGTAACCTTGGCCGACAGTTAGCGCACGAATTTCCAGGGCGGTTCGTTGGTCGGCAAACACCTGATAGGTCTGGTATAGCTTGTCCGCACGAATGCCCCAAAGAATATTGTATCCGACGGCATCCGCAACGGCTTCCCACGTGATGAAGGCATTGCGCGCATCATTGCCATCCGGGCGAACCTGAAGGCGGTCCGGTGGGCGCGGGGACAATCCGTCGCCTTTACCAAAAATTCGGACATCGCTGATTGCCAGATTTGGAGATGCGACATAAACATGCTCATATTTGAGGTGCTGCGCCCGCACCGGCGCTGGCAGTTCGAGGTACGCATTCGGCCGGTCACGTCGTTCCTTGGTCAGGTCGACCAGCAGCTTCCAGTTTTTGCCGTCGAGCGAATGATGCAGTTTGAATTGGGTATAGACGGAACCATCACTGGCATAGATGCCGGAGTTGTAGTCGGTGAAGTTGACCTGCACGGCGCGCACTTCGCAGGCGCGGCCGAGATCAACGCTCAGCCATTCGCCGGGTTTGTTCGAGCCGGCCACCCAAAAGCTGCGTGGATTTTCATCCGTAACGTTGGCGGCAGCAAAGACGTCACGAAACGAAGAGGCGGTAACCGGTTTGCGATACGACAGCAACATCCAACCGGTGAATGACTCATCCCGCGTGTCCCACTTTTTCGTGGCGAGGTAGTGGGGAAAATCACCGAAACGGGTATTGGCAGATAACAAGCCATCCGCATCAAATACCGCGGGGAACATGGCAATGCGCCGCTCAAAGTCAAAATTCACCGCCCACCATGGCGTACCGGTATTCCAGTAGTTGCCAAAATTGTCCTGGAAGGTGTTACCGTGACCGGCGCCAGTGACAAAACCGCCGGGTTTGTAAGCGACGGGATTATTCGGAGCGTAGGCGAACGGCCCAAGGGGACGATCCGCTACATAGGTCCCGTTCGCATAGACATTATACTCCGTGCCCGGTGCCGCATACTGAAGGTAGTATTTGCCATCGTGCTTGGTCATCCACGCGCCTTCCATGAACGGAGTAATCGAACCGGTGTGATTAGGACCAAACCGCTCCCAGCCATGGCGTTCCGGGTGCAGTTTGATCAGTTCGCCAGCCGTGCCGATGTAGGCGAGGCGATTCGTCGGGTCGAGCTCGATACCGTATAGCGGGTAGAGATTGGAAGAACCGAAATACATGAACCAGCGGTCGGTTGCCTCATCGTGGAATAGGGCAGGATCCCACGGGCCCGCCGCCCCGGGTATCTGTGGCAGGCGGGGATTAAACTGTTCCAGCCGACCGGTCTCCGGGGTGCTCGTCACCCAGATCGGGCGTTGCTCAAAGGTGGACTGAAAGAGATAAAGCTTGCGACCGACCGAGATGGCCGCCGGCGCGCACATATCTTCCTTCGGCCATTGATGCGGAGCAACGTCAGGTTTGATGTACCGCCAGTTGACAAGATCCTTTGAGTGCCACCAGCCACCGGAGATGGTGACGAACAGAAAATACTCGCCCAGGTGATTGATGATTACGGGATCGGCACCAGACCGGTAGGAAATGCCGCGGGCTTTCTGTTCGAAGTTGTATTGATAGTTGATGTCAACCGGATTGCAGTAAGTCTTTTGCCCGGCAAACTGGCCGGCGCACGGGCGGACGACGCTCAACACCAAGGAAAGCATGATCGAACATCCGAGCCCTGGTCTCCGCCGCCAACAGCCGTAGCCACCGACCATCCAATCACTTCGCTTCATAGTCTCCGGAAATCAGACTACCGGCACCTTCCTGGCGTGTCCACCAAAGCTGCCCAAGCTGGTCGAACCTGTACCAGAAGTAGTGCGATAGAGTTAGGCAACCGACACTTAAAGCCTGACGGCCAAACAGCCGCTCAGCGAGTGATGCGGTAAAATAGATTCGTCCGGTCGGGGTTGAAAATGTAAGGATTAGGGCGAACGGGACTGTCCGCCCAGTTGGTGAGCTCCTCGCTCTCCTGTAAGCGCCATCCGCCGATGAGCGGCCAGGACAGTTCGAGCTGGCTGCCCCGCGGAGTCAACCGGATGGGATCGCCAGCCATATCGAGCGCCAACAACCGGTCCACGATCCCCGGCCGCAACAATTCCGCGATCCCGAGTGCCCCAAGCACGACATCCGGCAAGCCGGCGCTATTCGGTTGCCACGTCGGATTGGGATTTGAACGGCGGTAAAGGATGGATGCGCCACCGGCAAAAGTCTGGCGCGCGCCCCGACGGTAGGCCTGATATGCCCCGACAGCCGGAAGTGTGTTACCCGCCCCGCAAAAAGCCATCAGTGAGGGAAAGGTCGTGATATCGTTCGGATGGCTGCTGAGCGAATCGGCGTTGTAGCCGGAAGGCGTGGTGCCGGCGGAGAACACCGTGAGAAAACGAGGTCCGTAGGCATCGGTCCACGCCGCGTGCGAATACCAGGAATTGTTCAGGCTTTCCCGCCACGCAGAGGAATGACGAAAGTCCTTTTGCAACAACCACGGATAAAGGCCGACGAAAGCAGCTTGAAATGAGCCGGCGACATTTCCCGTGACCGTCTTGCCGGCAACCAGTTGAGCCGTCGGCCACAACGAACGATCCAGCCAGCGGGCATAGCTTGGGATCACGGCGTCTTCGAAAGCAGCCGCTTGTTCGACAAACAGGATGCCCTCGTGGAATGGCGCCCCGATTGAAGTTGGGTCCGGCCCCCCGCCCGGCAGCCCTTTGAAATAGAGCCCCGCCACATTGGATCGGACATAAGCGGCGCGGTTACTGACTCCATCAATGATGCTTGAGGCCGCAGCCCGCAGGAGGGTGTTGGTCCAGTAGTACTGCCGCGCACGCACGGCGGCCATGGCGATCTTCATTGTGCTCAACGTGGCAAATTCTGGATCCCAGGTTCCAAGTGTCCCTCCGGTCATGGGGTTGTACCAATGACGGAAAATGCCATCGGCGGATTTTTGCGGCACCACCCCATCCGGCGACTGACCGGCGTGGCGCACGAGGATATCCTGCACCAGGTTCTGGGCATTCGCGTCATCACGAATTTCGTCAGCGAGCAACAGCGCCAGCACCACCCACGCGGCGCCGTCCGGCGAACACGGATGAAATCTTGCCAAACCGAGCTGCGTATTGGCATCCGTTACCCAGCCCGCACCGTGGCCGTCCGCCGCAATCAGCGCCTTGCAGAAAAGCACGACCTGATCAAACTCGTCGTTCAACCAGCCGTCGAAACTAAGCAGCGAATCGGAGTTGTCCGAGATCAGAACAGCATCCCCGG
>CAZIJO010000099.1:0-20085 GCA_964539515.1 uncultured Bifidobacterium sp.
GAGTTGCGGTTCATCCATGTGGTTGTAGTGCCACGCATCGGGATACTTGCCGCCTTCGCGGTGCAGATCCGGACCGGTACGCTTGGAGCCCCAGAGGAATGGATGATCGAAAACAAATTCGCCGGCTTTGGAGTAATCCCCGTAGCGCTCCGTCTCGCTGCGGAATGGCCGGATCATCTGCGAGTGGCAGCCGACGCAACCTTCACGAATGTAAATGTCGCGACCCATCATCTCCAACGGTGTGTACGGCTTGACACTCGTAATCGTCGGTACGTTGTTCTTGATAAGATACAGCGGAACAATTTCCACCAGTCCGCCAATCGCCACGGCCACCAGGGCCAGCACGGTGAGCGTGAGCGGTTTGGCTTCGAGCCAGCGATGCCGGTAGGGATGGTCGTCGTGCGCGGGGGCTGCCTTCGCGAGCGCCGCGGCCCGGGCCTCGGTCTCCGGCTCAAACTTGCCCGCCTTGGCGGTGCGCCAGAGGTTGTAGGTCATCAGCACCGCCCCCACGATGTAGAGCGTGCCGCCGAGGGCGCGCAATTTGTAGAGCGGAACAATCTGGATGACGGTTTCCAGGAAGTTCGGATATTGCAGGAATCCTTCCTTGGTGAATTGCTTCCACATCAATCCCTGGGTGATGCCGCTGGCGTACATGGGCACCACGTAAAACATCATGCCCAGCAATGCGATCCAGAAATGCCAGTTGGCCAGTTTCACGGAATGCAGCTTGGTGTTCCACAGCCGCGGGAACAGCCAGTAAAGCATCGAGAACGCGATAAACCCGTTCCAGCCCAGCGCCCCGGTGTGAACGTGGGCGATGGTCCAGTCCGTGTAATGTGACAGGGAGTTCACCGATTTGATGGCGAGCATCGGACCTTCGAGGGTCGCCATGCCGTACGCCGTCACGGCCACGACCATGAATTTCAGCATCGGCTGCTCGCGGACCTTGTCCCAGGCGCCCCGCAACGTGAGCAGACCGTTCAACATGCCGCCCCAACTCGGGGCGATAAGCATCAGGGAGAACACCATGCCGAGCGATTGCGCCCAGTCGGGCAGCGCGGTGTAGAGCAGGTGATGCGGCCCGGCCCAGATGTAGATGAAGATGAGCGCCCAGAAATGGATGATCGAAAGCCGGTAGCTGAAGACCGGACGATCCGCCGCTTTGGGCAGGAAGTAATACATGAGGCCCAGGAAGGGCGTGGTGAGGAAGAAAGCCACGGCGTTGTGTCCGTACCACCATTGCACCAGTGCGTCCTGGACGCCGGCGTAGATGGAATAGCTCTTGAAGAAACCCGGTTCAATTGCTGCGATCCTTGCTACGAAGCCGAGAGACCAAACGCTAGTTAAAATGCCGAAAATCCAACAGACCATGCGTTTAGCTTTACTGTGGTGTGCCTTGGTCGCGTTGGAGATAAGGACTACAGCTACAACACCCCATAGAGCGCACTGCCCCAGCCAAAGGCCAACAGCAAGCCAGTTTTTGACCTCGAAGGCAGGCACGGCCAGCGAGTTGACAATGTGGAGCATCGCCACGGTGACCGCGGTGGCGATGTAAAACCAGATGGCCACATAGATGTGTTTCTCGCGGCGTTTGACGAGGGTGCCCAGCAGGTTCACGGTGAACACCACCCACACCAGGGCGATGGCGATGTCGATTGGCCATTCGAGTTCCGCGTATTCCTTGCTCGTGGTCAGTCCTAGCGGCAGCGTTATCGCCGCGCCCACAATGATCGCCTGCCAGCCCCAGAAATTGATCCAGCTCAACGCATCGCTGAACATGCGGGCCTTGCACAGGCGTTGCAGGGAGTAGTAGATCCCCATGAACATCGCGTTGCCCACGAACGCAAAAATGACCGCGTTGGTGTGCAGGGGCCGCAATCGCCCGAAGGAGGTGAATTGGAGGTTCAAATTCAAGTCCGGCCAGAACAACTGACAGGCGATGAGCAGCCCGGCGCTAAATCCAACGAGCCCCCAGATGATGGTGGCAATCGCGAACGCGCGGACGATGCGGTTGTCGTATTTAAAGGTCTCTACATTCATTTCAATTTCAGTTTGGTTTTTGTTAAATCATCCTCGGCCACCGGTGATGGCTTGAGGTGGGTTTCATCCAGCAACAGCCGCATGGCCGGGGTGCAGGTATCCTCGTATTGCCCCGAGCGCACGGCCCAGATGAACGCCGCCAGAAAGCCCACCGCGATCAAGATGCTCAGCGGGATCAGGAGGAAAATGACGATCATATCTCCCTTCCCCCGCGTTCCAAACCGGCCAAATCCGCCGGCCCATCGGGCGGGAGGGCGTGCGGTGACCGGGGGAAGGTTGGCTGGAGTTCGGCCATCGCTGGTTTCTAAGACATCCTGCTTAGAAACGCCAGATCAAATCCACCGTCACCCGGCGGTCCAGGATGCCGATGGCGTCGGTCACTCCCACTTCGTAGGCCACGCCGAGATCCAGTTTCTTGGTCAACTTGGATCGCGCGCCGCCGCCGACCGTGAGTTGAGTGCGCCCGGCGGCGTGAGTGCTGCCAAAGTCGATCAGGTCGTACATCTCGGTGTTGAGCGGCACCGCGCCGAGCAGGAGGTTTTCCCCCTCGCTCATAACAGTGACACCGTTAACCGCGAAGAACGGGATGAAGTACTGGCAGACATAATAATCCAGTTGCAGGCTGTAATGCGCCTGGGCGGTTTGCTCGTCGAAGTTGTTGGGGATGAGGAAACCCACATTGCCCGTGACGTGGAAGTCACCCCAGCCCTTTTCCGCGGAAACAAAGGCATTCCATAACCCGTCGCCGCGTCCCTGCGACACGTCGTAACTGCCGATCGGCACTTCAATCGTCAGCCCCGGGGTTACGATCAATTCACTCTCGCGATTGTCCACCAGGGCGTATTTGAAACCCGCGGTCAGGTTCGCCCAGCCGTAGCCGTCGGACAACGTGTTATCCGGGAGGAACTCGATATACCCGTCCTTGGTGGCGATCAGCCCGAGCCGTTCGGTCAGCGCGTAGCGCAACTGTACCGCATACACCCTTACCGACCCTCCGAGCGGGACGCTGCCGCCCTCAAAGTGGTAAGTGTCGGGCATCCATTGATTGATGAAAATCGGGCGCACCTCGGTGGTTATCCGTGGATCCTCGAAATAGATCGGGCTGGTAACCGGCGAAATCGCCTTGTCCAGCCAGTCACCGTCATCCATTGACTGAGCCCCAGTCGTCCCCGTGCAAACTGCCGCCAGCAGCGGCACCATCGCAAATTGAAAAGGTTGTTTCATTTTCTTTGAGCTTTAACCGCGGCTAAGAAAGCAAAGAACCGTTCCTTGCTCTGCGCATTATTTGTCATTTTCCCGGCTTTCTTTGCTCGGCTCAAAAGTAACCAACCTGCGCGCCTGCCAGACTGTTGCCCCGCAGGCGAATGCCACCACCGTCACCGAACTCAACGGCATCAAGATCGCACACACCACCGGCGACAGCCCCCCACGCGCGGCAATGTAAATCCCCACTGCGTTGTAGGCCGCCGACACCAGAAAGCTGGCCTGGACCACGCCAATCGAGTGTTTGGCGAACCGGAGGATTTCTGCCAACCGCGACACCTGGTTCGCCGCCAGGATCACATCGCTCGCCGGCGAAAACGCGCTCACGTTTTCCACCACCGCCACGCCTACGTCGCTCTGTTGCAGGCCGCCGGCGTCGTTCAATCCATCGCCGACCATCATCACGGTCCGACCGTCAGCCTGGAGTTGCCGGATAAAATCGAGCTTCTTCAACGGGCTTTGGTTGAAATGCAGCGGCGCCCGGCCGCCAAAGATCGCCGCAAACTGCGCCCGCTCTTTTTCATTGTCGCCGCTCAGCAATGCCAGTTCGTAATGCTTGGACAACCGGGTGACCAGCCGCTCCGTCTCCGGTCGCAGCGCGCCGGCCAGCACGAAGCGGCCGCGATGTTTGCCATCAATGGCCACGTGGACCGCGCTGCCGCCGTAGCCGCCGACGTGAGGAGGCGGACTCTCCGCGCGCCCGGCATCCGCCTCCTCACGTCGGCGGCTACAAACTCCGCGCGCCGACAGCCACGCTGCCGAGCCCATCCAGATCTCATGCCCTGCCACCGTGCCTTCCATTCCGCAGCCGGCCGTTTCCACGAACGACCGGACCGGCGCGGGAAAGTGGCCACGGGCGATTGCCGCGCCAATCCGCACCGGCAGCGGATGGGTCGAATGGCGCGTCATCGAAAACAGCCACTGTTCCTCCAGTTCAGTTAGCGCCGCCCCATGCCATTGCACCGAACCCGCCCCCGCCGCCGTCAGCGTTCCCGTCTTGTCGAACACGACTGTGTCCACCCGCGCCAGCGTTTCCAGTACGCCGGGGTTTTTCAAAAAGACATTCCGCCGGGCCAGGACGCGCTGCCCCGTGCCCAGGGCAAACGGCGCCGCCAGGGCCAGGGCACAGGGACACGCTACAATCAGCACAGCCGCGAAAACCTGGAGCGCGATGGCCGGATTCACCACCGCCCAATAGGCTGCCGCCCCCACGGCAAGCGCAATCACCAGCCGGGTAAACCGCTGGCTGTATTTGTTGGTGAGCGTCTGAAGCTCCCCCGCCTTCCCTTTGCGAAACGCGTCCTGATTCCACAGCGAAGTCAGATAGCTCTGCGATACCGCCTTGACCGTCTCCACCTCGATTACGCCCCCCACCTGCCGGCCCCCGGCGTAGATATGTTCCTCCGGCTTTTTCGGTACCGGCTCGGATTCACCTGTCACGAAACTGTAATCAATCAGAGCCGGCCCGGTCACCAGCCGCGCATCCGCGGGGACTAATTCGCCATTACGGATCAACAGCCGGTCTCCGACCTGTAGTTGGGCGAGGGAAACGGTTTCTGCTTCGGGCGTGACGGACGACGCTTTGCCGGGCTGGGGCGGTGCCGGGCCCCTCGTTTTTCGCGTCACCGACAGGGGGAAGAACGATTTATAATCGCGGTCAAACGCCAGCCGGTCATAGGTCTTTTGCTGGAATAGTTTCCCGCAGAGCAGAAAGAAAATCAGCCCGCACAACGAATCGAAGTAACCGTTGCCGCGCCCGGTGGCGACCTCAAACGCGCTCTGCCCAAAGATCGCGACGAGCCCCGCCGCGATCGGCACGTCAATGTTGAGCAATCGTTGCTGGAGACTGGTCCACGCCGCCCGCCAGTAATCGAGCGCACTGTAAATCACCACGGGCACCGCCAGCGCGAAACTGATCAGTCCGGTCATTTTGCGGAAGCCCGGCCCGGCGAAAGTGTCGAGACCGAGATAGTCCGAGATGCTGAAGAGCATGATGTTGCCAAACGCAAACCCGGCCAGGCCGAGCTGCACCCACAGGCGCCGGGCCATTCGGTGGCGCGGCCGGGCGTCGAGATCGGAAAACTTCAACTCCGGTTCGTAACCCAGGGAGGTCAGCCGCGTGACGACTTCGCTTAATTTCACCCGCGCCGTATCGAAGGCAATGGCGACCTCCCGGCGGGGAAAATTCACCTGCGACTGCCCGACCCCCGGCTGGAGCCGGAACAAATTCTCCAGCAGCCAGACACACGCGATGCAGTGAATGGCCGGAATGTGAAACGTGACGCGCGTTTGCCGGGCATCGGCGAAATCCACCAGGCGTTCGCGCACCGCCGGTTCATCAAGAAACTTGAACTGCTCCACGGTAACCGCGCCGCTGACGCGCACCCCCGCACCCTCCCCCAGCTGGTAGAATTCGCGCAGGCCGTTTTCGGTTAGAATCTCAAACACCGTCTTGCAGCCGTGGCAGCAGAACGGCTTCTCTGCGACCCGGAATACTTCGCCGCGACACAGCGTGCCGCAATGAAAGCACGCCGGCCGTGCGTCGGACACCGTCGCGATGGGTTCTGGTTCAATGGCTGGCACAAGCTCGGTCAACGTGGATTCTTAGCGGGCGAACCGGCGCCCCACGTTGCCGCGGAACCTACCAAGGGTTCGGCCGAAATTAAACCAGGAAACATCCGGTCACCGCCGGCGACGTCCGGCTTTCCGTTGCCGCTGCCTTCCCCTATTCTCTGCGCTGTGAAATTGATCTCTTGGAATGTCAACGGCCTGCGCGCGGTGCTGAAGAAGAACTTTCTCGAATTCCTCGCCGCCGAGAAGCCCGACGTGCTCTGCCTCCAGGAGACCAAATGCCACCCCGATCAGGTCAAACAACTCTGGCCGGCCAAATACTCGACCTACTGGAATTGCGCCGAGAAGAAAGGTTATTCCGGGACGGCGATCTTCACCAAGGAACGCCCGCTCAAAGTCACCCCGCACATCGGGGTGGCCGCGCATGACCGGGAAGGCCGCGTGCTGACCGCGGAGTACGCTGATTTCTTTCTCGTCAATGTTTACGTCCCAAACTCGCAGCGCGAACTCACCCGGCTGGCCTATCGTCAGGAATGGGATCGCGCCTTCCTGCGCCACCTCAAAAAGCTGGAAAGGAAAAAGCCGGTCGTGTTTTGTGGCGACTTCAATGTTGCGCACCTGCCCATTGACCTCACGCATCCCAAGGCCAACGAGAAAAACCACGGCTTCACGCCGGAAGAACGTGCCGGCTTCGGCGCGTTTCTGAAGGCGGGCTTTATCGACACGTTTCGCGAATTCGAGAAAGGCGGCGGGCATTACACCTGGTGGAGCCAGATGAGCAATGCCCGCGCCCGGAATGTCGGCTGGCGCATTGACTACTTCCTGCTGAGTGCCTCCCTGCGCCCGAGGCTGAAGCGCGCATTCATCCGTCCCGAGGTGACGGGCAGCGATCATTGTCCGGTGGGCATTGAAATCGTTTGAAAGGACTACTGTGTTGACGAGCTGAGGCACGGTTGACTTGTTTCTACACGATTGCCAACCGATCGCCGCAGTGACACAGTTTGCCCATGAAACGACGAGATTTCTTGAAATCCTCGGTTGCCCTCACCAGTGTCGCGGCTATGAGTTCCACGTTTGCCGCTTCCGCCGCCGAAACCGAATCCAACTCCGCGCGCGAATTCTATGAGCTCCGGCTCTACCACCTGCGCCAGGGGCCGATGCTCAAGCGTTTTGATGAATTTTACCGGGACATCGCGCTGCCCGCCTGGAATCGGGCGGGGGTGAACCCGGTCGGCGTCTTCGACCTCGCGATCGGTCCGGACGCGCCCACCAAGTACGTGCTGCTGCCGTTCAAATCACTGACAGCGATGGCCGCGGCGGGAGAAAAGTTCGAGGCTGACCCGGAGGTGCTCAAAGCTGACTTCGCCAACGTTCCGCCGACCGACCCGGCGTACATTCGCAAGGAAAGCTCGTTGATGCTGGCCTTCTCCGGGCTCCCGAAGCTGGAAGTGCCCAAGCAGGTTTTGGAGAAAAAACCGCGGCTCTTTGAACTGCGCACCTACGAGGCGCACAGCCGCAAGGCGAACAAGAAAAAAGTGGAGATGTTCAACGTCGGCGAAATCGCAATATTTCGTCGCACCGGGTTACAGCCGGTGTTCTTCGGCGAAACGCTCGTCGGGACGAAACTGCCGAACCTCACCTACCTGCTTGTCTTTGATGACATGGCCGCCCGCGACCGAAACTGGGCGACATTTGTGGGCGATCCGGAGTGGAAAAAACTCAGCACCACGCCCGGTTACACAAACCCGGAAATCCTGACCAACATCACCAGCGTGTTCCTCCGGCCGACCGCCTATTCGCAGGTTTGATCACGAACAACGGCGCTTGGCACCCGTCGCTTTGGAGCTCATAGCCTAATGCCATTGGCCGGCCGCGTAGTCCGGAGAAGCCTGGTTCCATTTCTGGCCGGTCACGCGGCGGCGTTCCGCCCGTTTGGCGCGTCGCTCCTTGCCTTGATATGGGGTTCAGTCATGCGTGCGACCGATAGTCTCATGCTTGGCTCTGGATAACCGGAGCCGGGGGGTTGTCCTTCGGCTGGCAGTTCCAGCGTGAATAGGTTTCAACCGGGATAATCGTCCGGCCTCCGATCCATACGCGCGAGTTATTTCGATCTTGCCGCCGGAGGAGATTCAATCAAGCTGTACTTTTCCGGGTGACGGACATGGCCGAATCTGCCACGACCTCTCGCGGTGACGTGGTAGGGAGAGGTTGACGCCGTCGGCAACCGGAAACAAAATGCACTTTGAAGCGGAAGCATAGCCTGAAAGCCCATCCATGAATCAACCCGGGGAAGACCCAATTCAACCGCAGAAAAGCCCGGCGGTTAATGCCCCCAAAAGGGCGCCGGCCGGCAAAAGCCGCAGCCGGGGCATCAAGCGGGTTGCCTTTCTGATCGTGCTGGCCGCCGGTGGTTGGGCCGGGTTCCGGTACTGGACTCGACCGCCCAGCGCCGAGACGGCGTACAAGACCAGTTCCGTTACCCGTGGCGAAATCACCCAATTTGTGACGGCCAACGGGACGCTGATTCCGGTCCAGTTGGTGGAGGTCGGAAGCCAGATCTCGGGGGTGATCACTGAAATCAAGGCGGACTTCAACTCGCGAGTGAAGGCGGGTGACATTGTCGCCCAGATTGATCCGGCCACCTACGAACGCGCCTTGGGCCAGGCCGAAGCCGAGCTCGCCAACGCCGATGCCGCCCAGGAATTGGCCCAATTGAATTTCGATCGGGGTGCGGATCTCCTCAAAGAGAACCTTATTCCGAAGTCGGAGTATGACCAACTCCGCGTGAACCTCACCCAGGCCAAGGCGCAGGTCAAAACCCGCCAGGCCAACGTCGAGCGGGCCAAGGTCGACCTGGACCGCACGACGATTCGCGCGCCGATTGACGGGGTTGTGATAACGCGCCGGGTCGAGGCGGGCCAAACGGTCGCCGCGACCATGAACACGCCAACGCTCTTTACCATCGCGAACGATCTCCGCCACATGCGCATCGAAGCCGCCGTTTCCGAGGCGGATGTGGGCGGGGTGGAGGAAAGCCAGAAAGTCCAGTTCACCGTTGACGCCTTTCCGGGCCGGACGTTTTCGGGCAGTGTCAAGCAGGTGCGTTACGCGGCCAGCACCAATCAAAATGTGGTGACCTACGGCGCGATTGTGGAGGTGGACAACCAGGACTTGAAGTTGCGACCGGGGATGACCGCTACGGCCAAGTTCATCACGGCGGAACGAAAGAACGTACTCAAGCTGCCGCTCGCCGCCATTCGCTTTCGGCCCCCCGCCGGAGTGACAGTTGTGGGCGATACCAACACGGCGGCGGCCAAGACGGCCGCTGGCGTCACACTCATTGAAAGCGGCCCGTTCGCGGGACTGCCGACCATGCCGTGGATGACCGAGGGTGAACGGCGGCGCCCCACCGATGCCGAACGGGAGGCCTACGTCGCGACCTTGACCCCGGAGCAAAAGCAGAAATATGAGATGACCATGGCCGAGTTCCGGGCGCGTATGGCGCAAGGTGGCGGGTTTGGCGGCTCGGGCGGACAGGGCAGCCCGGGTGCTGGTGGCGGGGGATTTGGTGGCGGACCAGGCAGTGGCCCGGGTTCGCGATCGCGACCTGAAGCCACGGCACCCAAGACCGCGACGGTGTATTTGAAAGAGCCCTCGGATGCAAATTCGCCGGGTGGACAGGTGGTGCTGCGCGCCGTTCCGGTCAAACTCGGGATCGCGGATGCCAGCAGTGTTGAAGTCCTCGAGGGATTGAGTGAGAGCAACTTGGTGGTCAGCGGCACGAGCACGGTCCCGGCGGCAACCCCACGGAATCCGCTCAATCCCTTCGGCGGCCCACCCCGGCCGCGCTGAGGCGCTTGATTGGCCTGCCATGGAGCCCATTATCAAGCTGGTGGATTTTCGGCGCACGTATCGGAACGGCGCGTTGGAGGTGCATGCCGTTCGCGGCGTCACCCTCGATATTCTGCCCGGGGAATTTGTCGCCGTGATGGGCGCAAGCGGTTCGGGCAAGTCCACCTTGATGAACACGATCGGCTGCCTCGACCGGCCGACCAGCGGCCGCTATGAACTCGACGGGGTTGCCATCGGCGAACTGGACCGGGACGAACTCGCGGATTTGCGAAATTCGAAACTGGGATTTGTGTTCCAGGGATTCAACCTGCTCCCCCGCACTTCGGCGTTGGAGAATGTCGAACTCCCTTTGCTGTATTGCCGTCCCCCCATGCCGGCGCGGGAACAAGCGGAGCGCGCTTTGAGGGCGCTGGAGATGGTGGGCTTGGCCGACCGGGCCGATCATTATCCCAACCAACTCTCGGGCGGTCAGCAACAGCGCGTCGCCATCGCTCGCGCCCTCGTCAATGAACCCCGCGTGCTCCTGGCGGATGAACCCACCGGCAACCTCGATACCCGCACGAGCATCGAAGTCATGGGCGTGTTTCAGTCGCTCAACGACCAGGGCATCACCATCGTCATGGTCACCCACGAGTTGGATATCGCCAATTTTTCCAGGCGTAAAGTGGTGATGCGGGATGGTCTTGTCCGCACGGATGAGCCGGTTTTGAATCGCCTCCACGCCCCGACGGCCCTGGCGCGACTCGATGAAGAACAACGGGCCGGGCATCTGGTTTAGCCTATGTTTGCGATTTTCAAAACTGCCCTGCGGGCGATTCGCCGCAACATCATGCGCTCCTTTCTCACCATGCTTGGGATCATCGTGGGCATCGCCGCGGTGATTGTCGGGGTGAGCATGGGCACCGGCGCGAAGGCGGAGGTGGAACGTCAGATTGCGAGCATGGGCAACAATCTGGTGATCATCTTTTCCGGCAACATGTCGCGCGGTGGCGTCCGGGGCGGGTTCGGCATGCAACCCAACCTCACGGAGCGCGACTACGACACGCTGCGGCGCGAAGTGACGGGCCTGTCTGGCATCAGCCCCGAGGTGCGGGCCACGGTGCAGGTCGTGGCCGGCAATCAGAACTCCTCGGTCGGCGTTTGGGGCGTCAGCGCGGACTTCGCGGAAATCCGGTCGTGGAAATTTCAATCGGGCGAAAACTTCACCGAAACCGACGTGCGCAACGCCGCCAAGGTGTGCCTGATGGGCAAGACCACCGCGGCGAGCCTTTTCGGAGAGGGTATTGACCCGGTTGGGCAGACGGTCAGCATCAAAAACTTCCCGGTCACCGTGGTGGGCTGGCTGGCGTCGAAAGGGGCAAACACCTTCGGCCAGGATCAGGACGACATCATCATCATGCCGTACACCAGCGTCATGAAACGGCTGTCCGGCGATACCAAGTTTCGGGCGTTCAGCGCGGCGGCGACAGGGCCTGATGTGATGACCGAAGTCACCAATCAACTGGCCGCCATCCTCCGCCAAAACCACCAGATTACGCCGGACAAGGAGGATGATTTCTCCATTCGCAGCCAGCAGGAGATGAGTGACTTCTTCAATGCCAACAACCGGGTCATGACGGTCCTCATCAGCGCGTTCGCCGGCATTTCCCTCGTGGTGGGCGGCATCGGCATCATGAACATCATGCTCGTCAGCGTCACCGAGCGCACCCGCGAAATCGGCATCCGCCTGGCCGTGGGCGCTCGCGCCCAGGATGTGCTCCGCCAGTTTCTGATCGAAGCCGTGCTCCTCAGCGTCGTTGGCGGCGCCCTCGGAATTCTTGCGGGTTACTGGCTGGCGCCCTTGCTCACCAAGTTCGCCGGATTCCCGACCTTGATCTCCACCGAGTCCGTGCTGCTGGCTTTCTCGGTCAGCGCCCTCATTGGCGTGGTCTTCGGATTTTTTCCGGCCCTCAAGGCCGCCAACCTGGATCCGATCGACGCGCTGCGATATGAATGATCGGTCCCGCGAAACCGCACGGCCAGGGGGCCGAATTACGCCAGTAAAGCCTGCACCACTTTGCCATGCACGTCGGTGAGCCGGAAGCGCCGGCCTTGGGAAAAATACGTCAGCCGTTCATGGTCCACGCCCAGCAGATGCAGTAGGGTTGCCTGGAAATCATGAACGTGAACCCCGTCCTTCGTCACGCTGTAGCCGAAGTCGTCGGTTTCGCCGTGAACCATCCCGCCCTTCACCCCGCCCCCCGCCAGCCACATCGAAAAGCAGCGCGGATGATGGTCGCGCCCGTAATTGTCGGCGGCCAGTTTGCCCTGCGAGTAACTCGTGCGCCCAAATTCGCCGCCCCAAACGACCAGGGTGTCGTCGAGCATGCCGCGTTGTTTTAGATCGGTGATGAGCGCGGCGCTGGCCTGGTCGGTTTCTTTGCATTGCACCGCGATTCCCTTCGGTAAACCGCCGTGCTGGTCCCAGCCCTGATGATAAAGCTGGATGAACTTTACTCCGTTTTCGGCCAACCGCCGCGCCAGCAGGCAGTTCGCGGCGAAGGTTCCCGGCTTGCGCGAATCCGGCCCGTAGAGCTCAAACGTTTCCGGCTTTTCCGCCGACAAATCCATCACGCCCGGCACGCTGCTTTGCATCCGGTACGCCATCTCGTATTGCCCAATGCGCGCATCGATCTCCGTGTCCCCGAGTTTTTCGGCCGCATGGGCGTGCAGTTCCTTCAGGCGGTCGAGCATCAGCCGGCGGCTGGCGGGCGCAATGCCATCGAGGTTGTTGAGATAGAGCACCGGTTCGTTGCCGGAGCGGAATTGCACGCCTTGGTATTGCGACGGCAGAAAGCCGCTGCCCCAGAGCCGGGCGTAAAGGGGTTGATCCACCTTGCCCGGCGTGATCAGCACCACGAACGACGGAAGATTCTCGTTGTCGCTGCCCAGGCCGTAATGCACCCAGGAACCAATGCAGGGCCGCCCGGATATCTGGGAGCCGGTTTGCAAAAAGGTGATCGCCGGATCGTGGTTAATGGCTTCGGTGTAAAGCGAGCGAACCACACACAACTCGTCCGCGACCTTCGCCGTGTGGGGCAGGAGTTCGCTCACCCAGGTCCCATTCCGGCCATGCTGGCTGAATTTGCAAAATGAACCCGCCAACGGCAGGGACGCTTGATTTCCCGACATGCCGGTCAATCGTTGGCCCATCCGCACCGAATCGGGCAGTTGCTCGCCGTGGCGTTGATTGAGCAATGGTTTGTAATCGAACGTTTCCAGCTGGGAAGGCCCGCCGGCCATGAACAAATAAATCACCCGCTTGGCCTTTGCCGGGAAATGCAGTTGCCCGTCGAGAATCCCACGATCGGCCTCCGTCGTTGCTCCCGGCAGGTGGACAGGCTTCATCAACTGGGCGAGCGCGAGCCCGCCCAACCCCAGGCCGAAGCGGTTCAGGAACCGGCGCCGCGAAAGTCCCGCGGCGGGCAACGGACCGGTGCAAATATTGTTCATCGTCGCGGACATGTTATCTCACCATGATAAACTCATCGAAGTTTATGATCGCACTTACCAGCATCGTCGTGGCGGCGAAATCCGCGCGCGGCAGGTTTTCGTCCCATTTTGATTCGCCGGTTGCCACCAACTTGTTCGCGGCGTCGGCTTCCTTCGCGTAGAAACTTTTCTGTTCGTCGAACAATTGTCGCAGCACGGCGGTTTCCTTTTCGTCTGGCATCCGTCCGGTCAGCGCCCGGAAGGCTTCGCGCGTCCGGGCATCGACATCCGTCGGGTGGGCTTTGAGCAGCCGTTCGCCCAGCACCCGGGCGGCTTCCATGAATTGCGGATCGTTCATCAGGACCAGCGCCTGCAACGGCGTCGTTGTGATCTCGCGTTTGGCGGTGCAAACCTCGCGGGTGAGCGCGTCGAACGTCAGCATCGAAGGCGGCGGGGCGGTTCGGCGCCAAAAGGTGTAGAGGCTGCGGCGGTATAATTTATCCCCGTGATCCTGCGAATAGGATTTGCCCGTGCCGGACGCTTCCCAGAGCCCGGCGGGTTGATACGGCTTCACGCTCGGCCCGCCGAGCGTGCGATTCAACAGTCCGCTGGCGGCCAGGGCGCTGTCCCGGATTTGCTCGGCCGGCAATCGTTGCTTCGGCCCACGTGCCAGCAGAAGATTGTCCGGATCGCGGGCGGCCAGCTCGCGGGAAGCCGTGGAGGATTGCCGATACGCGGACGAGTTCACCATGAGCCGGTGCAGGGCTTTCACATCCCACCGGTTCTCCATGAACCAGCCGGCAAGCCAGTCGAGCAATTCGGGATGCGTCGGCAATTTGCCCTGGCTGCCGAAATCGTCCAGGGTGGCGACGATCCCGCGGCCGAAGTGCATTTTCCAGATGCGATTCACCGCGACCCGTGCCGTGAGTGGATTCTGGCGGTCAACCAGCCATTGCGCCAGACCCAGCCGGTTGCGGGGAGCGTTCGCGGGAAACACCCCGATGCTGGCCGGCGTTTCACGCTTCACGGGATCGCCGGGGGCGTCGTAAGCCCCGCGCTTCAGGACGAAGGTCGGTCGCGCCTCCGGCAATTCCTGCATCGTCATGATTTCGGGAATGTCGTTGATGAGTGCGTTCTCTTGCGCGCGGAGTTGCTGCAATTCCGCTATTGCCGCGCGATAAGGTTCATACTGGCGGGCGAGAAAATACTCGAACAACGTTTTCTCCTCGCCCCGCTCCTTTCCCTCGGCGAGCGGGGGAATCGTTCGCCGGTTGTTCTGAATTTCGGAAGGCTCGCTCTGCTTGGTGGCATTCGCGGAAGGCGTGCTGACCGCCTGCTGTTCCTTCTCCGCCGGGGGGCGGGTCCGGGTGAGCGGTTCGTCTGGTGCGGCAATCAACCTCACCTCCGGCGCCGTCAGGCAGACATCAAACACCTGCAAGTCATCGATCATCCCCTGCTTGAAACCGTTGTCGCGAAAACGAGCGGCGAGCGCGAGCTGAATGCCGCCCACATCCCCGTCGCCCCAGGCGGCACGATGGGTGATGTCCTTGTACAAGTTGTCGCGCACAACCTCGGTTTCGAGGGGCGCGCCATTGCGATAAAGACGGATGCCCGCCGCGCGGCTCGAGCCGTCGTAGGTCACGACCACCTGCGACCACTCGTTGGTGGGCAAAGGCTGTTTCGCTCGCACCGCAATCGCGTTGCCCGGCCAGAAATGGATCAATCCGAAAAACGGCTGGCCATGATCGAGCACCAGTTCGTAGCCACGGCTGCCCGAGTCCGTCCAGGCGCGCGAATGGTGCAGCACCACGGCGCGATCCTGCCGTTCAGTGGGCTTGAGCCAGAGGCTGAATGAGAACGGATTGGTTCGCGTGAAATGAGCGACGTCTTTGCAAACGACCTGATTATCGCCGCTGAATTGCAGGGCACGATTCGTCGGCGCTCCATTTCCCGGGGCCGCCACCAAGGTCGGACCGTCGTCCAACCGCGCCACGTTGGTCGAAAGGCTGTCCGGGGTCGTGTTGCTGACCACCATGTCGAACGCAAACCGGGCGACCGGCTGCGGCGGAGGGATTGTCCTATCGGTCCGGACCCAGTTCGCAAACGCTTCCTTGGCGGCGCGGGAGATTTGCGCCAGCCCAACCTCGGACTGGCTGATCCGGGCCTGAAGTTCGGCATGTTCCTTTTCCTTCGCCTCCGGCCACAGCAGCAGCGTGGGGGTGGGCGTGGCCCGGGTGAAGTGCGAGTAAAGCCCGGACTCGTCAATGTTGTTGAAGAAAGCAATGAGGGAATAGAAATCCCGCTGCTTGATTGGATCATATTTATGGTCGTGACAACGCGCGCAGCTGAGCGTGAGGCCGAGCATGGCCGTGCCGACGGTGATCAGGCGGTCCGCGACATATTCCGCCCGAAATTCTTCCTCGATGCTGCCGCCCTCGTTCGTCTGGCGATGGAGGCGATTAAACGCGGTGGCGAGGCGCTGATCGCGCGTGGCGTTGGGGAGCAGATCGCCCGCAAGTTGCCAGACCAGGAAATCGTCGTAGGGCAGATTGTCATTAAACGCCCGGATCACCCAATCGCGCCACGGCGACAGGTCGCGTTCCACATCGGCCTGGTAGCCGTAGGTGTCGGCGTAACGCGCCAGATCAAGCCAGTCCATGGCCATGCGCTCCCCGTACGCCGGTGAACTTAAATAGCGCTCAACCGCGCGCTCGTAGGCCTGCGGCGACCGGTCCGCGAGGAACGAATCCAGTTCCCCGGGCGTCGGGGGCAGTCCCGTAAGGTCCAAGGCCAGCCGGCGGAGCAAGGTTTCCCGGGCGGCTTCCGGCGCCGGCGAAAGTTTTTCGGCTTCCAGACGGGTGAGAATGAAAGCATCAATCGGATTGCGCACCCACTTGGCCGCGCGTGGCGTCGGCGGCGATATCTTTTCGACGGGAACGAGCGACCAGTGTGCCTTGAAATCCGCGCCTTCGGCGACCCAGCGCTGGAGCAGTGCTTTTTCGGTGGCGGAAAGCTTCAGCTTTGAATCCGCCGGCGGCATCACATCGTCCTCATCGGTGGTCAGGATGCGCCGCACCAACTCGCTCCGGTTGGTATCACCCGGCCGGACCACGAAGAAGCCATCCTCCAGCTCCTGGAAAATGCCCTCGCGCGTGTCGAGCCGGAGCTTCTTTTTGCGCGCTTTGTCATCCGGTCCGTGACAGGTGTAGCAACGATCGGAGAGCAGCGGCCGGATCTGCGAATTGAAATCCACCCGCCCGGGCTCGGCCGCCGTTGCCGTCAGCCCCAGCAGGGTGAACACCAGCACCCGACCACCCCATCGCTGCCGGCGTCGGGAACCTCGGTGCGCACAGAATTGACTCGCAAATGGCTGCATGGAAAATGCAGTTTCAGCTTGCCACCGCCCTCTGCAAATTGCACGCACGAATTGGCCTGGGTCGGGCGCAAAACCACAATTCCGTTTGCCATCCCGTTGAACATGAACAAGACTCGCAACGTCAAAGCTGTTTTCGTAGCATCAAATCCATGGTCATGAAAAACGTCTTCATTCGCCGCGCCACCCTTGGGTTGACCCTCGGCGTGACGCTGATTTCCGGCCTCCGCGCCGAACCGGTCAGCGGCTGGCTCAGCTGGCGCGGTCCGGATCAGAACGGCATGTCGCGCGAAACCGGTCTGCCGGACAAGGTGGACCCCAAGCACCCGCTTTGGCTTGCCGACTTCCCTGGCCAATCCACACCCGTCATCGCCAATGGCCGGCTCTACATCATGGGCTACCTCGGCGAAGCCATTGATCCTGATTTGCAGGAAGGCGTGGCGTGCTTCGATGCGGCGACGGGCAAGCGGCTCTGGCAACAGCTCTATAACGATTTCATCAGCGACACGATTTACCTGCGGTACGCAACCGCCGCCCCGGCGATTGATCCGGAGACGGGTAATGTTTACGCCCAGGGTACCCAGGGAATTCTCGCCGGTTTCACGCCCGAAGGAAAACTCCTGTGGAAACGCTCGCTGATGGAGGAGTTTGGCCGGCTCACCTTTCCCAATGCGCGCACCGCCTCGCCCATCATTGAAGGCGATCTGGTGATCACCCGCGGCATCACCGCCAACTGGGGGGCGCAAGGACCGGCCGGCGACCGTTTTTATGCTTTTGACAAAAAAACGGGCGAGCTGGTCTGGTCCAGCAGTCCGAGCGACCGGCCCAAGGACAATTCCTTTTCGCATCCTTACGTCGCCACCCATGGCGGCAAACGGGTGCTCTACTCGGCGCTGGGCGACGGAAGTGTGGCCGCCATCAATGCCCGCACCGGTGAAGCGCTCTGGCGGGTGCCGTTGTTTCGCGCCGGCATCAATGCCACGGTGCTTGTCCACAACAACGACAAACTGATTGCCATTTTCGGCGTGCCGTATGAGCCCGGCCAGCTGGTGGCCATGAAGATTCCCGAGGTTACTCCGACCAGCGCCGGCCCGGTCGTCATCGAGCGCAAAGACGTGGAACTCTGGACGGCGGATATTTCCACGTCCACCAGTTCACCCATCCTGGTCGGCGACATGGTCTATGTCGTCGCGGAAAAGGGGGACCTTTGCGCGGTGAACGCGAACACGGGCGCAATCAAATGGAAATTGAAGCTTGGAATTGAACAGCGCAATTCCTGTCCGTTTTACGCCGATGGCAAGCTTTACGTGCCCATGCTCGACAATCCCGGAGGCAAAGGCAGTGGCGAGGCGGCGGAAGCCGGAGCGAAAGGCGCCTTCTATATCATCAAGCCAGGCGACCAGCCCGAGATACTTCAACATGCCGAACTCGACGGGCGCTGCTTCGGCACCCCCGTTGCCTATAACGGCAAGCTCTACCTGCAAACCACGAAGCATCTCTATTGCTGGGGAACGAAGGACAACAATCCCCAGCTGCCGAAGGCTTCCAGCCCGGAGCCGATGCCCGCCGCCGGGCCGGCGAAATCGGTCCAAATTATTCCTGCCGAAGTCACCTTGCGTCCCGGACAGAGTGCCGCCTTCCGGGCCCGATCCATCGATGCGAACGGTTTCGTCGTCGCCGACATCAAAGACATGAAGACGTTGAGCTGGACCAATTTCATCCCGCCGACGGCCCGCGTGAAGTCCGTCATGAACGGCAAGTTTGCCGCCGACGGCCGGCTCGTTGCCGATGCCGCCACGAAACCCTCCGCGGGGGCCTTCGAGGCGACCCTCGGCGGATTGAAAGGCTACATTCGCGGACGCGTGCTGCCCTACCTGCCGCTCAGCCAGGACTTTGAGGCCATGACGCTTTCCGAAATGAACACCAACGAGAACGCCGCCTTCGCCTACCCCCCGCTGCCGTGGATTGGCGCGCGGTTCAAGTTTGAGGTCCGGGAAAAGGACGGCACCAAATGCCTGACGAAAACGATCGACAACAAATTCTTCCAGCGCGCCACTGTCTTTCTCGGTGCGCCGGACGCGAAGAATTACACCATCGAAGCCGACGTGATGAGCGACGGCAACAAGCGCAAGATGTCCGAGGTCGGCGTCATCAACCAACGCTACGCCATTGTGTTGAAAGGCAACGACCAGAAGCTGGAGGTCAGCTCCAACTTCGAGCGGTTGCGGGAAGCCGTGGATTTCAAGTGGCAGCCCAATGCGTGGTATCACCTCAAATCCCGGGTGGACATCGCCGCCGATGGCACCGGCGTGGTGCGCGCCAAAGCCTGGAAACGCGGCGAGCCCGAACCCGACGCGTGGACCATCGAGGTGAAACACAAAACCGCGCATCCGGAAGGTTCGCCGGGATTGTTCGGCTTCTCGCCGCAGGACATGCGCGTTTACATTGATAACATCAAAGTGACGGCGAATTGAATCGGCCGTCTTAATCATAATCTTTTGCTTAATCTTAATCCCCTCATGAAGATCATCCGCTTCGACCACGAGAAATTAAACGTCTATCAGCGCTCTTTGAAATTCATCACCTGGGCGACCGAGCTGCTGGAGCGCGTCCCCTCGAAACTTTCCGTCCACGGCCAACTTGATCGCGCCTCGACTTCAATCCCGCTCAACCTGGCCGAAGGCAATGGCCGGTTCACTCCGTCAGACCGCTGTCGCTTCTTCGACATCGCGCGCGGCTCGACACTGGAATGTGCGGCGGCGTTGGATGTCTTGGTCGCCAAGAAAGTTCTGACCGAGGCTGACATTGAGGCTGGCAAAGATGATCTTGTGGAGATGACCTCGATGATGATCGGTTTGATCCGGAGCAATTCGGAAGCGCGGTTGCATGACGATGAACTGCCTTCCCGTATAGAAATGCAGCCGGTGGAACCGGTGCATTACGGGAAGCGGATTAAGAAAAAGATTATGAGTAAGATTAAGAATTCCAGCAGTGTGACCCGCCTCTTAATCCTAATCTTCCTCTTGATCTTCATCTCCCCCGCCCAATCAGCCGACTGGCCACAGTGGGGCGGGCACAACCTCCGCAACATGTATTCGCCCCAGCGCGGACTGCCTGATGCCTTCGGCAAGATTGATTTCAAACCCGGTACCGACGAGATCAGCACCAACGCGGTCAAGAACCTCAAGTGGATCGCCAAAATCGGCTCGCAGAGTTACGGCAATGTCACCGTGGCCGGCGGCCGGGTCTTCATCGGCACGAACAACGAGCCGCCGCGCGACCCGAAGCATCCGGGCGACCGCAGCATCCTCCTTTGCTTT
Source organism: uncultured Bifidobacterium sp. (assembly GCA_964539515.1). Classification (GTDB taxonomy): domain Bacteria; phylum Verrucomicrobiota; class Verrucomicrobiia; order Limisphaerales; family JADLHS01; genus JADLHS01. The sequence goes on from CAZIJO010000099.1 coordinate 19,891, forward strand.
GAAGAAAAAACCGGCGCTTTTCTGTGGCAGCTCGTGGTCCCGAAGCTCGCTTCGGGCAAGGTCAACGATTGGGAAAGCCTCGGCCTGCTCTCGTCGCCCACGGTCCAGGGGGACCGCGTTTACCTGGTGACGAGCCGGTGTGAAGTGATGTGCCTCGACGTGAATGGCATGGCCAATGGCAACGACGGCCCGTTC
>CAZIJO010000100.1:0-20013 GCA_964539515.1 uncultured Bifidobacterium sp.
GAAAGTGGTGGTGATGGAGGATGTGAAATGGTTCGGCGAAAGCCGCGTGTTGCTGATCGCCAACGGCGTCGTGAAAGTGGGCGTTGATTTCAGCTGCCGGCAACCGAGGACGTGCGGGTGGCGATAAGAAAATTGTGCTGCGCCTGCCGCCGGCACAGATCACGGATTCGCACGAATTCACAAGCTGAACGCTTTTGGAAAGTTCCAGCTGGAGTGAGAACGGCAATGCTCACTTTTTGACGACGAATTTGATTACCCCTTCGGCGGGATCGCCGCCGCCAAGCGCGAGGCTGCGGGATTTGTTGGAGCGGCTGGAATTATGGTCCTGTAATTTGGTGCCGCCGGCACCGCTGGCAGCAACGCTGGAAACTGCCGCGCTGAGGATGGCTCCGCCGGGCAGGGCACCCCCCAGCATCCGGTTGTGAAACGGCGTGTGCCGACCGCCTTCCGCCCGCTTGATTTTCCAAACGTAAACATCCTGCTTGGCCCGTTTGTGCCAAGGGGTGCTCTTATCCAGACCCACCTCTTTGGGATTGAATTGCACCTTCCGCCCGCCACCGCCGCCACTCCAGGGATTTTTGCCGGCGCCACTCGCCAGACCGGCGTTTACCCGCTTGCCAAAGGTTGCGCCCTGGGTTTGTTTCGGCACCGTGAAATTCATCGAAATGCGATTCGGCATTCCGCCATTAAGGTCGCGGCTGGTGCTTTGTCCCGACAGCGGATCGAAATAGCCGCCCGAGGGGCAGTGATAGAAGCCCGTTTCCACGTCCCACTCCATGCCGCGGAACAGAAAAGGATTCCCCACCCCGGACTCCATTTCGCCGGTTGGAACGCCATCCGTTGAAAGGAAAATGGGCGCGCCATGATCATCATAGTCGCAACGCTCAAGCACCTTGCCACTGGCGTCGGTGAGGGCAATGACATTCCCCAGCTCATCGGCGAGCAGATAGGTGGCCTCGCCAGCGGAGTTGAAGCGCACCAATGGGGGGGCTGCCCGCCCCGTGGCGGCATAGGACGCCGCGGCGGCGCCGCCACCGGCACCGCCGGCCAGGGCGGAGACACTGGAAACGGCGAGCACGCCGCCCTGGTACTCTTCAATAATGTCGCCATCGCTGTCGTCGTCGAGATAATCATGGACAAATTGCGTGATGATCGGCGGCAGGCCGGCCGGATATCTCGCCAGGGTGTTGCGCTGGCCCAAAGCATTGTAACTGAAGCTCACCACGGGGGTCGGCGTGCCACTGCTCAGATCCGTCACGTGCACCAGCCGGTCGGCGTAGTCGTAGAGATATTGCCGTTCCGCAAGCGGGGACACGCGGGATACCAAGTTGCCATTCGGATCGTAGGATTGCTGTCCGAAGGGCGTAAGGGTGTACTGGTTCACTTGAAAATCCGCCGGATCCGGGAGCGTGTTGTCCATCACATAGGGGGCCGCCACCCCGTTGGAAAGGCCGAGCAAGCGGTTACCGCTTCCATCCAATGTGTAAGCCCGGTACCAATCGGCCGGCGAACCAGCAGCGCGGGTAAACTGCGTCAGCCGGTCGAGCGCATCATAGGCAAACAGATTGGTCGTCGTCGGGCCGCCAACGAAGAACGGTGTGGTTTGGGCGCGCAACGTTTTGTTCTGGTTGTGGTCATAGGCGGACACGCGCCGGTCAATGATGGCCCCGCCGCCTGAGACCTGATGGTTTATCCCGTTTACCTGGCGCCAGCCGAAATCACCAACAGCGTTGGCTGGGTTGAGCAGGCCATCCCAGGTCATACGGGTATTGATGTTATTGCCCCGGCTGATGCGACCCACCCGGCCCGGCCCTTCATAGGCATACGTGGCCAGGGTCACCGGGAGCTGCCCGCCGCCTGCACTACTGCTCAGGCTCGTCACTTCGTCGAGGGGATTGTAGGTGCAGCTGACAATCCGCCCGCCCGGATAGGTTTTGGTCAGACAATTACCCACGCCATCGAAAGTTCCAAAACTGGCAAGACCATCTTGCGTCGAGCGGACGCAATTGCCGAGGGAATCATAGGCAAAGGTTAATAGCGAAACGTCGTTGCCGGCCGCCACGCAGCGCGACCGACCGTCGTAGGCGAATGTTTCAAAAGTCGTCGTCGCGGCCACGCCCACCCCCGGCGTCATGTCGCTGCGCACGCAGCGGTCCAGCAGGTCGAAGCGGTTGCTGACAACCGTGCCGTTGGCATCCTGCCGGCGAATCAGATTACTGCGCGGACTCCAGATGAGATTGCAACTCGTGCCATCGGGCTCGGTCTTCATCACGCAACGGTCAAGCGAATCGTAGGCGTAAACCGTGGTGTTGGTGTTGTCATCCGTGATGGCAACGCACCGGGAGTTGTCGTCGAAGGTCCAGGTAGTGTCCACATCCAGGGCCAGATCGGGAGCGCCGTCCCCATCCAGATCGCCGACGCCGCGGGTCTTCCGGCCCAGATCATCGTAAAACGACCAACTCACGCCCCCATTCGGATCGGTCCGACGCACCACGCGGTCGAGCGAATCGTAGGCGCTCCGGTTCGTGTTGCCGACATTGTCCCAGCTGCGCACACAACGGCCCAGGGCATCGTAAACGTAGGTGCGGGTGAACTGTTGCTCCGGCCCGGCGCTGTCCGGTCGCTCCCGGGAAACCACGCTGGTGAGGTTGTCACCGGCATCGTAGCTGAGGAGCGTCAGGTTGGTCTTGGGGTCGGTAATTTGTGCGCAACGGCCCGCGGTGTCGTACGCGTAACGGGTGGTGTGGCCGTTGTCGTCGGTGAGGCTCAGACAATCGCCGTTGGGCGCGTAGGTGCAGGTCGTGACGGACTCACCGTCACCGAGCGGCAGTTGCGTGGCCGGATCAAAGAACGCCGCCCGTGACTCGACACACTGGTCGCGCGCGTCATACTGCCAGCGGCATTCCTGGTAGCGCAGATTCCCCGTGCTGCCGGACACGTCATTCGTCTCCGCGCTGACGCGGGTGAACACGAGGTTGTCGTTGCGATCGAAGGCGCAGGTGACAACGTTGCCCAAGGCGTCGGTAATGCTGACCGGACGGTTAAGGCCATCAAAGGCCACCTGCTTCAAAGTCAAGCTGTCAACCTTGGTCACCCGCAGGCTGCCATTGGGGTCGTAATCCCACTGATTTGTCGCGCCTTGCCCGGTACCGGGAGCGGCGACCCTGCGGAAAGGCAATCCGCGCTCGTCGTATTCAAGAACGGTACGCGCATTCAGGTCGGCGCCGCTCGCGGCCAGCGGCGAATAATGAACCACCACGTGGTCGTTCGCATCGTAATCAAAACGGTTGGTCACGAAATGTGCCTTCGCAACCTGGCGGGCCACCGCGGTGCAGCGGTCGAGGGAATCGTAGGCATAATGGGTGTCAACGAAACGCAGGAGCGTGTCCGTTTCGTCGCGCAAGGCGGTCGTGGACTTTACCAGGTTGCCGTTCTCGTCGTAAACATAGTCCGTCGTGCCGCGCGCACTCACGTTCACGGGTGATTCGCGGCGCACACATTGATCGAGGGTGTTGTAGGTGAAAAGCCAGTCGTTGGTGCGTGGATCAATGCGGCGGGTCAGGTTGCCCCGCAGGTCGTATTCAAACGTCGTGGCGAGAGGCGCGCCGGATTTGTCAATGACGATAGATTCCAGGTAGCCGGCTTGCGGGCCGCTGGCGTAGTAGCTGAACGCGTCCACCCGGCGCAAGCCATTGGCATCCGGGGCGTTGGTGATGGTGGTCAACTGGCCGTGGGTATTATACTCCGCCAGCACATCATCCCAAGCCTGGTACAGGATTTCGGGGCGCTTTCGGAGGCGAAGAACAATGCAGTTGCCATTGCCATCGTAAACCGCCGTGCTGATGCTCCCGCGCGGGTCGGTGGCCGTCGTGCAGAAACCAAATCCCTTGGATCGGCCCGTGTCCCGATCAACGATCACTTTCGCACTCTCTATTCGGCTCCCACCCAAAGCGCTGCCCCTAATGATCGGGCTGTTGGCGCCCGAGTCGTCCAGGGAAGTTGACTGGCGCGGACCGCGGAGTGCCGAGGGCAAATCTTCCCCACGGTGAATCTTGTGAATCATGACCCGGGTGGAGTTTGCCGGTGAACCAAAGCGTGGATCGTATTCAAACCGCCACACCAGTTCGCTGGTGTCCGTCACGCCGTCGCCGTCCAAGTCTACGGGGCTGCTGGCGCGCTCGCGCCGCACGCGCACGTCGCCGTCGTGGCGGCGGCTGGCGGTTTTGTTGCTGCGACTGGAATTGTAGTCCTGCGCGCGTTGATGGACGATTTCGGTGCTGTCGCCATTGGGGCGCGTCTCGCTCGTGCAAAGCGAATCGGGGTTCCACGTCCACCGTGTCTCGAAGTATTCCGGATCCTCGGCGCGCAATTTGCCGGTCGGGCGGTTTTCAGTGGCCGTCGTTGGCAAGGCGGGATTCGCCCGCCCCGTGAATGCCAATTGGCGCAGACAACGCTGGTGCGAATCATAGAAGCTTTCGGTCACATTGCCGACGTAGTCATTTACGATGGCCTGAATCACCGCGAAGCGGTTATCCGGCCGGGCAATGACCATGCCGCGGCGAATGTCTTTTTTATCAATGCCGCGCTGAAGCGTCGCCACCGCGTCGAAATCGATCGAAGCCGGATTGTTCGTTGCCTGATACACCACCTGCAGCCAGGTTTGACCCTTGCCATCGGTGCAGCTCGTCAGGTTGTGATTCAAGCGGCCGTCGGGGTTGCCGCTCGTGTAGGCGTAGCGGTTGGTAATGCCGCCGGGAAAATCATTCCCCGTGGGCGTGCCCATTACAGCGGGCGAGACGCTGGCGGTGAGATCGCCATGGGGGTCGTACTCGTAGCGCACCGTGCGGCCGGAAAAATCAGTCACGGACTCGATCGCCCCCGCAGGATTGTAAGCCACCGTGTTGGTGCGACCAAGATCATCCACAATGGTGGCAAGCCGTCCGGCCACGTCGTAGTTCAACGTCATGGTGTTGGTGTGGCGGTCGATGATTTGATGGAGCTTGCCGGCTGCAGCGGTGCCGGGGGCATGAAAGACCCATTGGCCACCGTCGGGAAAATTGACCCGGTCCGGAACGCCGTCACCGTCCAGGTCGCCGATGATCAGAAAGTATTCATCGCGGAACCAACCATTGGTGCCGTCACGGTAGAAGGTGTTGCTCCGACCGTCGCCAGTATGCAACGTCACCGTACTGGCCGTCAGATTATCGAGGCTGACGTTGTAGGAGAAATCCCAGCCCGCGCCTTGGGCCGTGGCCGGCCCGGTGCGCGATCGATAAGTGCGCGTCCAGGCGAAATCCAGGCCGCGGCCCGGAATGGCGAGGTCCGTTACTGCACAGCGCAGTTCGCCGGTAGCCGGGAAAACGTCCACCGCATCCCCATCGGGATCGTCCGCGTGCGCTTTCAAGACTGTGACGTGCCCGCGATGCCGGTTCGTGAATTCGTCGGCCGGGTCGTCTGCCGAGGCCTTCAACACGGTGACATGCCCGCGCGTCGCCTGTCGGGCGGCGGTCGGCATTTCCCCGGCCAGGTTGTTTTCCTGGAAATAAGGATTCGTATGCGCTCCCACCGCTGCCAGATCACTCCGGGCCTTGTAGTAGTCGTAGCCGCGTTTGGATAGCCACATGGCGATCAAGGCGCTTGGACTCGCCGGCGGCTCATCCGGCGGACCCTGAAGTTGTTCCGCAGTTGCTTCCGTGCCGTAAAACACAGGGCTTTGCATCGGCAGAGTGGCGACCACGTTGCTCGTGCCATTGTCAATCACCGTCAGCAGGCCGATCACAGGTTCGCCCGGCGGCAGACCATTCAGACTGACCGTGGCCCAGACGCCGTTCGAGTTGACGATGGTGGGTATAAAGCTCTGGCCGTTGATTACCACCGTGGCATTGGTTGGCAGAAACTGGCCGAGCAGGTAGAGGACCGCGTTGGTGTCGGACGCATCGACAAAGCTCGGTTCGAGGCTGATTATTTCGGGCTGCGCCTGCAACCGATAGTAGCGGCTGTCTTTGATCACCTCGGGGGCGGTCCAGCGGATCGGAGTCGTCGTTGCAGTCACCGCTTCGACCGTAACCCACGAGGCGGCGGCGGTTAGATTCGTGGTGCTCTGCACGCGGTAAACCACTCCTGGCACGCCCACCCAGGTGAGTTCCGGCGAACGGGTGTACTCGTTCGCCGGGGTGGGATCGGTGATGCTCAACTGCAGACTGGGCAGCGCCTCGGCCAGGCCGCTGCTGGCGACGCTGAACAACAATGGTATGAGGCTGAGGCGCACCTGGAATTGGCGAAGGGTTTTCATCGTCACTTTATGTTTTTCTTGTTTGCAATTCATGACGTGGCACCGGGCCCACGTCCACCGCCAGTTTATGGAATAACCACGAGGCATTGTCCCGAATTCGGCACCGCCAGTTTAGGACACAATTGAAAAAGCAAGCCACCTTCGCTAATCCCATGCCAGCCCGCGCGAGGGCCGGGCATTTCGCAACCCGCATTAGGGACTCATCACCTCACCCGGAAGGAGCGCCCGTCGTTCCCGCTTTGCTTCGTCGGGGAACGAAGTAAACTCGGGGCATGCAAAAGTTCCGGGTGATTCTTGCGCTGGCGGCGCTCGTGATCCTGTTTGCTCTCGGCTTGGGGCTGGGCTGGGGCGCGCGGCGCTGGGCGGCCGCCGGTGGGCCGGCTGCATACAACACCGCCACGGTCTTGCGGCAGGTGCAGACGTTGTCGCAACTGGTCACCGTGAAGTACGTAATGGAGAAAGTGGTGGTGATGGAGGATGTGAAATGGTTCGGCGAAAGCCGCGTGTTGCTGGTCGCCAACGGCATCGTGAAGGCGGGCGTGGATTTCAGCCGACTGCAGCCGGAGGACGTGCGGGTGACCGATAAGAAAATTTTGCTGCGCCTGCCGCCGGCACAGATCACGGATGCCTATCTGGACGACCGGCAAACCCGCGTAGTCGAGCGGACGACCGGGTTGCTGCGGACCTTCGACAAGGACCTGGAACAAACGGCCCGGCAAATGGCCGTGGACGACATCCGCCGCGGGGCCCGGAGCGCGGGGATTCTGAAAGATGCGGAGGATCGGGCGCGGGCGCAGGTCCAGAATCTGTTTGAGCAGATGGGACTCACCGTTGAGTTCGTTGGCCGCTGAGACGTGTTCGCGGTGGACAGGACAGTGCCTTGAATTAAGCCAGCAGGAACGGCCTCCGGGGCCAAGAGGGTGGCCGGGGACTTGGCCCCAGCCCGGGAACTTCAGTAGATCACGCCCGAGGAGGCAGACTCATCGGATTTGACATGGTTGATCTTGATGGTCAACGGGCCATTGGCAAATGCCCTGGCATCGGTCTCGACGGTGAGGCGGTGCCGGGGGAGTTCGGCGGGGGCGGGCTGGGCGCGCAGTTGCATCAAGTAAAGCAAAGGCGGGCGCGGAGCTGGCCGGCGGTTAGTGATTTGGGCGTAACCTGTAGACTCCTGAAGCAGTTTGAGCACTTTAATCTTGGTAGCCATGTCATCTTCCTCGCGGACGGATGTTGCAGTTCATGTGCCACCACTCTTCCGCGGAAGCAGCGCGAGCCGCGCCGTTCCATTGTGCAAAGCGACGGCGCCGATGGCAGCCGAAGCGAAAGCAAAAGTCGCGGATGAAGGTGGTGTTGTATCCGAACCACGGCAAATCCCGCTTGGCAGTGGAATTTTGTTCTGGTTAGCTGGCCGGGCCGAATGAAAAAACTCCACGCCGCCCTGCTTGCCCTCGCGGCCATGGCTATGACCGTTTCGGTTTTCGGCCAGGTGAAGGAGGAACTGCCACTCGAGATCCGAACGCTTTCCAAGACGGGGACCGGGCAGATCGAATACGACGCCCAAAATGGGGTCGTATTTACCAACGGCGTCCAGATAACCTACGGCGACGCCATCCTCACCGCCGATCAGGCGCGCGTAAATGAAATCACGGGCGACGTTATCGCCGCCGGTCATGTACGCATCTTGTGGGATGACTTGGTGTGGACCGGCGACAGCATCCATCTGAATTTCAAGACGCGGCAGATGCAGGCTGAAGTTTTTCGCACCGGAGCGGCGCCCGTGTTTGCGGCCGGGGAAAAACTAGGCGTGGAGAACCTCGGCGGTAACCTCACCAACAACATCTACACGGCCGAAAATGCGTTTGTCACCACCGACGACATTGCCAACCCGATGGAGAAGGTCCGCGCCAGCTCCATCAAGATCATCCCCGGCAAATCGATCGAGGCGCGAAATGCGGTGCTGTATCTGGGCAACGTGCCCGTGTTCTATTTTCCCTATTACAAGCACCGCCTGGATGGGAGCAAAAATCGTTTTGATTTTACGCCCGGCTATCGCACTCGGTACGGGGCCTTCCTCCTCAGCAGTTATATCTGGCGCTTGAATGACACGGTGGACGGGGTGCTCCACGCCGATTACCGGTCGAAACGGGGCGGGGCGGGCGGGGCCGACCTGAACCTGCACCTCGGCCAATGGGGCGAAGCCGCGCTGAACTACTACTATCTGCATGACGAGGACCCGGACTACGGCGATCCGACGGAAGTCCCACCCGCCGACCGGCAGCGCTTTGATTTCGGCTACAATGCGACGCCCTACACCAATCTGAATTTCAAGGCCCAGGTCGCCTACCTGAGTGACTCGTTGCTCTTGCACGATTTCTTCGAACGGGATTACCGGCTTAACCCGCAGCCCAGCACCTTTGTCGAAATCAACAAGCTGTTTAAGAACTTCAGTCTCGATGTGCTCACCGTCGTCCGCATCAACGACTTCTTTGAAACGGTCGAACGCCTGCCCGATGTCCAGTTCACGGGTTTTCGCCAGCAGGTGCTTGACACGCCGTTCTATTACGAAAGCCAGAGCGCCATCGGCTATTACAACCGCGAGTTTGCCATAACAAACGGGATTCCATCCGGCGCCGACTACGCCGCGGGGCGACTGGATACCTATCATCAGATCACCCTGCCACAGACCTTCTTTGGCTGGCTCAATGTCAACCCGCGCGTCGGCGGCCGCTGGTCGTATTACGGCGAGGCCAGCGGCCCGGGAGGGACCAACGACGCGACGCCCCGCACCGTCTTCAATACCGGCGCGGAAGCCACGTTCAAGGTTTCGCGCCTGTGGGCGGGGGCTACCAACGGCTGGCTGGCCCTCGACGGCTTGCGGCATATCGCCGAGCCGTCGCTGAACTATGTCTACGTGCCTTCGCCCAGCGTTGCCCCAGTTCAGCTGCCGCAATTTGACTACGTGCAACCCAGTTTGCGCCCGTTGCCCATCGAGTTTCCCGACTACAACTCGATCGATTCCATTGACAGCCAGAATGTCATCCGGATGGGACTGCGTAACCGGCTGCAAACCAAGCGCGCCGGCCAACTTGAGAATTTCTTGTTCTGGGACCTGTACACCGATTGGCGGATCGATCCAGCCCCCGACCAGTCAAACTTCGCCGACTTGTATTCCGATGTCGTCTTCCATCCGCGGACGTGGTTTACCTTTGAATCCGAGATGCGCTACGACGTCGCCCGTGGCGTGCTCGCGGCAGCCCAGCACACGTTGACGCTGCGCCCCAACGAAACCTGGAGCTGGAGCCTGAGTCACTGGTATTTGAACGATGAAATAAGCGCCACGCTCACACCAGGGGAGTCAGGCGACAACCTGTTGATTAGTACGCTCTACTACAAGCTGAATGAGAACTGGGGCCTCCGGGCCATGCACCAATACGAAATCCGCGAAGGCGTGCTGCAACAACAGAGTTACGCCCTCTATCGCGATCTACGCAGCTGGACGGCGGCGCTGGCTTTCCGGGTGCAAAACGATGAAGGCAGCCCGAACGACTTCACCGTCGCCTTCACCTTCTCGCTCAAAGCGGCGCCGAAAATGAGCGTTGGGGGCGATACCGTGCATCCGACAGGACTGCTTGGATTTTGACGACGCGGAGGCTCTGGTTGCGTGAAATTGTGCCTCTGGGAGCCGCCGGTCGAGCGGAGCCACGAACTCACCCCTCCGACCCTCGCAGAAGGCAGCGATTCAAACGCAGCCACGGTTACGTTCCCGATGCCTTCTCCACTGCCTTGCGGACCAGTTTCTTGAATTCGTCGATGCCCTGGTCAAATCCCGCGGCGATCGGCAGTACTGGCACCTTCCGGATCTTGCGTTTGAACTTCTTCAAATTCTCCGCGGCCACCGGTTCGTCCATTTTGTTCGCCACAACGTAACGCGGCTTTTCCAGCAGCGCCGGGTCGTAGAGTTCCAGTTCCTTGAGCAACTGTTGATAATCGTCCCAAGGCATTCGGTTGTCCGTGCCCGCCATGTCGAGTAACAATACAAGGATGGTGCAGCGACGGATATGGCGCAGGAACTTGTGGCCGAGGCCAACGTTTTTATGCGCCCCAGCGATCAGCCCCGGGACATCGCAAACCGTGAGGCGCTTCCAATCGGCATACTCGAGAATGCCAATCTGCGGATGCAAGGTGGTGAATGGATACGGGGCCACTTTCGGTCGCGCGCGGGATATCGCCGCGAGCAACGTGGATTTGCCCGCGTTCGGATAACCGACGAGGCCCACCTCGGCGACAATGCGCAGCTCCAGCATGTACTCACCCTCCGCACCCGGTTCACCCGGTTGGGCGAATCGCGGAGTCTGATGCCGCGCGGTCGCAAAGTTGCGATTTCCCAGGCCACCGCGTCCGCCTTTGCACAGGAGAAACTGCTGCCCATGCTGGGTGAGGTCGGCGACCAGTTCGCCCTTGCCCGAATCCATAGCGGCAGCTTCGTCCGGCCCCTCGTTGCTCAAATCAAACTCCCGCGCCATCTCACCGCCGGCGTGCCGGATGAGCGGGCGTTTGCCGGTACTGGTCTTCAAAACCGGCGGGGTCTCGTCCCCTTCCTCCGCCTCGCCTCCCTTATCAGGCATGGGGCTGGCCGCGGACGGCAGCCGCCAGACAAGCGTGCCACAAGGTACTTTGACAATCAGGTCCTTGCCGGCATGGCCATCCATGCCCTTGCCCATGCCCGCTTCGCCCCCGGGAGCAATCAAGCGCGGCACGTAAAACTGCTCGATAAGATTGTTCAGGTCATGATCCGCCTGCAAAATGACGCTGCCGCCCCGCCCGCCATTCCCGCCGCTGGGACCGCCCTTGGGGATGTAGGCCTCGCGATGGAATGCGACCGCGCCCTTGCCGCCGTGGCCGGCCCGGGCGTAAACTTTGATTTCGTCAATGAACATTGATTCGGCTTTTGCTCGCGACCACCGGTTCTAACCGGTCGAGGAGGGGCGGCGGCCTCGGAGTCGGGCGGAAGCGTAAGCTCTGGATGGGATTCGGAAAATAAAAAAGGCGAGGCGCAGTGCCTCGCCATGAAATGGTCCGCGGGGGCTAGTTCTTCGCAGCGACCGCCTCGGCCACAATGTTTATGCGGCGGCCGTTTTTGTCGAATTTCACGCGCCCGTCCTTCAGCGCAAACAGGGTCCAATCGCGACCGGTGCCGACGTTCACGCCGGCCACAAATTTTGATCCGCGCTGGCGAACCAAGATGCTGCCAGCGGTAATGAGTTCGCCACCATATTCTTTTACGCCCAGCCGCTTGCTGATGCTGTCGCGCCCATTGCGAACGCTGCCTTGACCTTTTTTATGTGCCATAGATTCTCCTCAGCCGATGATTTCTTTCACTTTCACCACCGTCAGTTCCTGGCGGTGGCCGATGGTCTTGTGATAACCTTTGCGGCGTTTCATCTTGAAAGTGACCACCTTGTCGCCGCGAATGTGCTCGACGACATCAGCCTCGACGGTTGCGCCCGTGACGGTCGGCGTGCCGACGGTCACCTTGCCGTCGGCGTTAACCAAGAGGACGCGGTCAAATGTGACCGGTTTCCCGGCCTCGATGGGCAAGCGCTCAATTTCCAGCGTGTCGCCCGCGCTAACGCGATATTGTTTGTTTCCAGTTTCCAGGACGGCGTACATAAATTTTTCCCCAAAGGGGCAGAGATAAGACCAAAGATGCCGCCCGGTGTCAACGCCTCATTTTGTCTCTTTTGGATGGCATTCCCGCCTCGACTCGCCAACGACGCGTTTTTACCCTTCACCCATGCGCGAACCATCGCTGAACTTCCTTCGAAAACTCGTCAATACACCCAGCCCGGTCGGGCATGAAACGCGCGGGCAGCGCGTCTGGCTCGACTACGTCAGTCAATTTGCCGACGAGACGTTTTCCGATGCCTACGGCAACTGCGTAGCGGTGCGCAACAAGGGCGGTTCGCCCCGCATCATGCTCGCCGCCCACGCGGATGAAATCGCCATGGCGGTGAACTACATCGACGACAACGGCTTCCTCTACGTTCGACGCATGGGTGGCGTGGATGCGGCCATCACCAAGGCGCAGCGGGTCGTCATCCACACGCGCAAAGGTCCTGTCAAAGGGGTCGTCGGCAACGTCGCGCCGCACCTCATGAAACTGGAGGGCGACCCCAAGCCCCCGAAAATCCACGATCTTTTCATCGACATCGGCGCCGGCAAACGCAGCGCCGCCGAAAAACTCGTGCGGATCGGGGACGCGATCACGCTGGTGGACGAGTTTGACATTTTGCGTGGCGACCTGGCCGTGGCCCGGGCGTTCGACAATCGCATCGGCACGTTTGCCGTGGCGGAAGCGCTGCGGTTGTTGGCCGAAGCGAAGATCAAGTTACCCGCGGAGGTTTGCGCGGTCTCAAATGTCCAGGAGGAGGTGGGGTTGCTTGGCGCGCGCCAGATCGCGTATTCGCTCAAGCCCGACATCGCCCTCGTGGTAGACGTGACCCACGCGACGGATTATCCCACGGTCAGCAAAATGCAGCATGGCGACATCAAAATCGGCAGCGGCCCGGCCATCACGCACGGCGGTTGCAATCATCCCGAGGTTGTCGCACGACTGGAAGCCGTGGCCCGGGCCAAGCGGATTCCGCTGCAACACGAAGCGATGTCGGCCACGAGCGGCACGGACACGGACGTGATTTTCTGGACGCGGGGCGGTATCGCGAGTGCCCTGATCAGTCTTCCGAACCGGTACATGCACTCCCCAGTCGAAGTCGTGAGCCTGAAAGACCTGGAGCAAATCCCGCAACTCCTCGCGGCCTTTGTGCAATCGGTGAAGAAAGGCGAGCGATTCAAGGTGAAAATTTAGCGGCTGGCGGGGGACCAAACTGCCGGACGGAAACTTCATCGTCATCCGGCGTCGCTGAATGGATTGGTTGCCCGCGGGGCGTTGATATCCACAGTCCCGCGGACGGTGCGGTAAATCTCACCTTGTTTTGGCCGCGCGCGTCCCGTATCTATTTGCCGCCGAACACAGCATGCACCCAGCCCTCATCGTCATGCCGACGTACAATGAACGGGACAATCTCCCGCGCATGGCGCAGCAGCTTCTCCAGCTTCCGGTCAAGGTGGATCTGCTGGTGGTCGATGATAATTCACCCGATGGCACCGGCCGACTCGCCGATGAGCTGGCCGCGAAACATCCCGAGGTTCACGTTTTGCACCGGACCGAGAAAAATGGCCTGGGCCGCGCCTATCTGGCCGGATTTAAATGGGCGCTGGAAAGGGACTACGAGTTCATTTGTGAGATGGACGGCGATTTCTCGCACAACCCCAACGACGTGCCATTGTTGCTGGAGGCCGCGCAGAACGCCGACCTGGTGCTCGGCTCGCGTTACATCAACGGCATCCGCATCATCAACTGGCCGCTGGGCCGGCTAATGTTGAGCAAAGGCGCGGCGGCCTACGTCCGAATCATCACCGGCATGCCCATCACGGATCCGACGGGTGGTTACAAGTGCTTCCGCCGCCGGGCCCTCGCGGCGCTGGACCTCGCGGCGGTGCGGTCCAACGGGTACAGCTTCCAAATCGAACTTACGCACAAGCTGTGGCGGCAGGGTTATCGCATCACCGAGGTGCCGATCATCTTCACCGAACGCGTTCAGGGACATTCGAAAATGTCGGGGCACATCGTAAGTGAAGCGCTTGTGATGGTGTGGCGGTTGTGGTTTCAGAACGGTTGCCGACGCCGGCCGCGGGGGCAGCCGCCGAAGGGTTAGCATTCGCACCGGGCTCAACGAATAACCTTTCTGAAAACTTCTGGCTGTTTGGTCAACGCCCCCGCTCCAGCAAGGAACGGACAGCCGGGTTCGTGGCCATTTCCAACAACCGCTCATTCGCGATCTGGAGGTAGCTGGCGGCGATGGGGTTGGTCAGGGACAGGCGCAAGGAACGTTCCAGCCATGGACGTGCGGCCGCGTATGCGCCAGCTTCCACATAATGCCGCCCGACATGTGCGGCAACGAAATAGCCGTTGGGGTCGAGTTCGTACGCCTTGAGAAAGACCGACTCCGCTTCCGCGTGGTGACGGGTGAAATCCAGACACATGCCCCAGCCGAGATAGAAGTCGCCGTCGAAGGGATTGTTTGTGATGCTGCGTTGATACGCCGCGATGGCCTGATCGACAAAGGCTTCGTAATCGCCCGCGCCTTGAAAAGCTTCCACCCGGTAGATTTCGCCAAGCTGATAGGCGGTTGTGAAATTCTTTGGCTCGACCACCGTGGCCTCTTCCAACAAGGCGGCACGTTCGAGCGAACGCTCCGGCGCGCGGAGGGCCCGCTCCCGCCAGACCCACTCCCGACCGAGGCGAAACTCCTGTTGCCCGAGATAAGCCGCGGCGGACACGAGGGCGGCGCTGGCAATCAGTCGGCCCGGCCAGCGCAGCGAAAACCAGTAGCGTTCAGTTGCGAACCGCCAGTGGCTGCTCAACAGAGCCGCCAGGGTGACTGTGAGAATGGCATTGGCCGGTATCTGCAGGTTGAAATCCACCGTGGCGTGGATGAGCAAGGCCAGCAGCGCAATGGTCCCGCCGAGTACAAACGCGAACTTGTTGCTGAGACTCATGCCAAACTCGTTCTCGCCCCGACGCACATGTTTCCAGACTTTGAGAATGCCCACTGCCAGCGCCCCCAGTGCCAGCAAAAGCAACGTCGTGCCAACAACGCCCCAGTCCGCCAGCGCATTCAGGTAGTCATTGTGCGCATAGTCCGGCTGCAGCTGCACCGTGGCGGGACGATAGGTCCGATATCGATGATCGTAATGCCCTGGCCCGACGCCAAACCACGCATGATCCTGCCACATGCGCACCGCGCTTTCCCACAATACCAGTCGCACATCCAGGTCCACCCGGCCTCCCGCCACGGCCGCATTCAGGCGGGATTGGAAGAGACTGGTTTGCGACGCCCCCCAAATGCAGCTGCCGATCACTACCACAAGCAGCAGGCCGGCGGGCAGCCGATGCGCACGCTGAAAAAGCAGCACGACGAACAAAACCGTCAAGGCGATGAGACAGGCCACCCAGCTCCCCCGCGAACCCGTGACACCGATGCCCGCGATCATGACCAGCGCCGCGTAGCCGAGAAAAATCTTCGTCACCGCCCGGCCGCGACCCACCAATGTGTAGGTGAGCGCCAGGGGAAGCAGCAGCTCGAGGAATCCGGCCAGATGATTCGGGCTGATGTATGTCCCGCCGGCCCGCCCGATGAAGCGCACCGGAAAATGCCAGACCCGGTTCGAGTGGGTCAGGAATTGGTAGATCGCGTAAATCGAGATTCCCAGCGCCAGAAAGATCAGCGCAAAGCTGATGATCTGGGTGGCTTCCTGCCGGTTCAGATTGTTCAGGATAATAAAGAACAAGGCCGCATAGGTGAGGATGCGTAGCAACTCCTTGCGTCCGACGTATTCAATGTCGCATGTCAGATAGCGACCGACCGCCAGAATCACAAACGCAATGACCGGCCAGCTGATCGGCGGTAGGAGGAGCTTTGGACGGGGATTCAACCAGAGCCGCGCGAGCCAGAGCAGTAACGCGCTGAGCGTGAGCGCTTGCACGACCAAAAACTCCTGGACGCGCACCGCCCCGAGCGCCAGGGGCCCATAAATGAGGATGGCCAGGACCAAACCCAGAATACCGCGCTCGCACCAGCGATCCAGCATTTCGCGGTTCACGCCTTGGGGAGCGCGACGGTATGATCTGGATTCGTTGTTCATCCTATCGATTGCGGGCGGCCGGCAGGAAACCCTTACCGCAGTGAATCAAGAATTGCCTCAGCGGCCATCCGCGGATTCGGCGCCGCGTAGATCGGCCGGCCAATGACCAGCCAGTTCGCCCCGGCCTGCACGGCCGCCCGGGGCGTCAGCGTGCGCTTCTGGTCGTCGGCCGCTTCCGCTCCGGTTCGAATCCCGGGGGTGACCAGTTGCATCGCCGCCGGCAAAATTCGCCGCAACGCCTCCAACTCCAAAGGGGAGCAGACTAATCCGCGCAAACCTGCCTTGGCCGCCAGTTGTGCCAGCCGCTCGACCTGCCGGCCGACGTCCGGATCGCAACCGGTTTCCGCCAGCGAACCGGCATCATGACTCGTCAGAACGGTGACCCCGAGCACGAGCGGGGCAGTCCCTCCGGCTGATTGCGCCGTCTGCTGCACGGCCTGCTCGGCGGCCTGCATCATGGCGCTGCCGCCACTCGTGTGCACCGTCAGCATCTGCACGTCGAGGCGCACGGCGGCGGCGACCGCCTTGGCGACGGTGTTGGGGATATCGTGGAATTTCAGATCCAGAAACACGGCCGCCCCGGTGTCCCGCACCCGCCGGACGATGTCGGGTCCGGCGGCCGTAAAAAGTTCTTTGCCGATCTTGAAGGCGCCGACGGCGGGCGCGATGGCCTGCGCCAGCTTGAGCGCCTGCTCCGCTGTGGGCACATCCAGCGCGGCGATGATGGGATTGTGCGTCATGCAGATGACAGGCTATGGAAACACTGGCCGGGTTCAAAACATATTCCCCAGATACAAAACCACTTCCCGGGTGTTGGTCAGCCACCACTTCAGCATCGTGACCAAATCCACGCGGGCGGTGAGCAGCGGGAGGCCAACGAGCAACACGAGAATGTTCCCAAGAAAAATCACCACCGCGGAAAACAGATAACCCTGGCTTGTGATGTCCGACTGCCGGGTCATGAGCACATGCGCCGTGAGGGTGATGTGAAAGGCGTATGCCGCGCCCACGAGCAGATGCAGCCAGACCAGGTGGCGCTCCCAATTCCAGACCAGATGGCCGGCGGCGAACACGCCCACCACGAGAGCAGTGTAAAGTGGGAAGAAATACGGTGCGAGCGCGATGACAAAATTGGTCTTGTCCGCGATAACATGGCCGCCTTCCGATGAGGCCTTGAACTTCTTCACCCGCCCGCCAAACAGCCAGATCCAAAGCGCATGAGTGAGTTCATGGCCGAACACGTAAATCCACATCGGCTTGGGCAGCAGCAGATAGATCGTCACCCAGCAGGCGGCCCCGGCGACAATCGGCACGAGCGTCAGATCCGCGCTCCCGCACGCGCGCATCACCGACCCAAGCGTCAGCGCCGCCCCGGCGCAAACCGGCAGCAGCAGCACCGCGATTATCATTTTCACCCACTTCGGCACGGGCGAATTCTTTTGGAAAAGGCCCCCAGCCGCGAGCGAAATTGGCAGGCTGAACACTGGAGGCATGACCGGGATCGGAAGGGGTTTCTGAAAAACCTAGGCGAGGCTTGCGTCAACACGGGGTGGCAGGTGCAGGCGCTTTGGTTGATACCGCTCGCGGGGGCGGCTGCGGAAAGAGACACCGGCGACGGTGAATTGGATTGCGGCGCGGTTGCGGACGGGCACGCTGTCGGATGTGAATAGCCGGCGGAATCGGTGACGCAGGGAAAGCTGAACTGAAAACGTATGAGTGAACAATACCAAGAACCGTCATTTAGAACCCCTTTCCGATAACATAACCAGCAACCCGTATGGAACGCTCTACCATTTGATTGAATGAAAACCACAATTGTAGAGGATTTGCCAGTGTGCGTTCAGTTAGCTGAAAGTGCGGCACTGTTTGGTCGGCCCATTGATCGAGACGCCGAGATTAGTCTGCTAAAGAGTGGACTCAGGGACGTTTGTTTCCGTGCAGTTGGATGCATCGGCTGGGTGTGGCGACAATGGCTTTTGTGTGCGTCAAGGGAAGAGATTTCCTCGCGCGTTGAACCGCTCGTGGAACGAGGATTGGAACTGCGTGAGCGATGCAAGAGTTATGAAGGGCTTCCCTTGCATGATCTTTTCCTCTTGAACTGCGCCATTTTTGGCTCCAGCGAAGGCCAGTTGAAAAAAGTCGTTGAACGCGTTGCTGATACTTCAGGAGACAAAGGGGAAAAGCCTTATGACAATGGCGAACTCTTTGCAGCGGCATGGTGCGGCATGATGAAATATTGGATTCTTGGCGATGACGAGAAAGCCATGGAGCAGTCCAACTTTATCTGGGGCGCGTATCGGGAAGAAGGCGTCACCACTGCGACCAAACCTCTGGTGACCCCTTGGCTCAAACGAGATTCGAAGGGGTTCGCGAAAGCTCAACAGAGAGACTTTGATAAATGGTGGTCCCGTGTTCGGAAAGCTGGTAGGGTGATCAGGTCGGAGAATGAGCGAGAAATCGTAGTCACTAGCTACAGATTTGACATTGCGAGTTATTGGTGTTGGTCACACTGCGGTTTGGCCTTGCTAGCACATCGCCAGGGGAGTGAAGTGGCCACTGATCCTTTTTGGTTTCCTCCTCATGCGCTAAAAATTGTACCCGAACCTTAACTGGAAAGATTCTTTGTTAGTCCAGAAGAGGGAGAGGTAAAATAATTGAAGCAAAAATCACGAAATGAAACCAGACTCAAACAAACTGAGGCATCAAGTTGCCCCAGCCAGGTAGTGCCCAGCTTCAGCCGTCTTTCTGCCTTTGGCAATGTCAGTGGCTGGAAGCGGAAAGCCGCCGCCGGACGGCAGGATCCTGCTCCGCCTGCAACTTGAAACTTGGCACAGGATGCCGGTTACCTAAACTCCCGCGCATGACACAGGACCAAGTGCTGCAAGTTTTCCGCGACACCGGCGCCCTGCTGGAGGGCCATTTCGTCCTGCGCAGCGGGTTGCATAGCCGGCAGTTTTTCCAGTGCGCCCTCGCGCTCCAGCAAATGCCGATCGTCGAAAAACTCGGCGCGGCCCTAGCCCGTCACGTCAAAACCCTTGGCCTGACCACCGTGATTGCCCCCGCCATGGGCGGTTTGGTCATCGGGCAGGAAGTGGCCCGGCAGTTGGGCGTCCGCTTCATCTTTGTCGAGAAGGAGGACGGCAAGCTGGTGCTGCGGCGCGGGTTCAAGATTGCGCCGGATGAGAAGATGCTCGTGGTCGAGGATGTCGTAACCCAGGGCGGGCGCGCGAAAGAGACGATTGACATCGTCCGGGCAAACGGCGGCCGGGTGCTGGGACTGGCGATGGTGGTGGATCGTTCCAACGCCACGGTGAATTTGGATGTGCCGCTTTTCAGTCTGCTGAAGCTGAAGGTGGAAACGTTCGCCCCCGATCAGCTCCCGCCGGATCTGGCGGCCATTCCAGCGATCAAGCCGGGGAGCAAATGACTCCCGCCTTTGGTAACATTTTGCCGTGAGTCAACACGGGCTATCTGTTCAAACCTTGCCGCGGAAGTAGGTGATGGTCTTGCGCAGCCCGGCCGTCAGCGGCACTTCTGGTTCCCACTTTAGCACCTTGCGCGCAAGGGTAATGTCGGGGCGGCGCTGTTTGGGATCGTCCTGCGGCAGGGGTTTGAAGACAATTTTGCTGCGTGAACCGGTCGCCCGAATAATGGCCTCGGCAAATTGCAGCATGGTCATCTCGTTGGGATTCCCGATGTTCACAGGCCGGTTGTAATTGCTCATCATCAGCCGGTAAATGCCCTCGATCAGATCGGAGACGTAACAAAAGCTGCGGGTCTGCGTGCCTTTGCCGAACACGGTGAGCGGTTTGTTGGTCAGCGATTGGCTGAGGAAAGCCGGCACAACGCGGCCATCGTTGAGCCGCATGCGCGGGCCGTAGGTGTTGAAGATGCGAACGATGCGACTCCGTGGTGGTATCGTATCATCCCCGGTACGGTTATCCGGCGGAGCTGAC
>CAZIJO010000101.1:0-20008 GCA_964539515.1 uncultured Bifidobacterium sp.
GGGGTGCGGGCGAGCGTCACACAAACTCATTTTCCCGCACGAGACAATGAGTGCGCTCGCCACACAAAGTTTTGCGAAACCGAATGCGAACCCACCCGCTTCCAAGCTCATCTCCCCCTCGGCCCTGATGGCCATCAAAAACCTCGAACTCCGCGCCCGCATCGTGGTCGAGGGATTCTGGCACGGCATTCATCGCAGCCCGTATCACGGCTTCTCCGTCGAGTTCACCGAGTATCGCCAGTATTCGCCTGGCGACGACCCGCGTTATCTCGACTGGCGGCTCTTCGCGCGCAGCGACCGGTACTACATCAAGAAGTTCGAGGACGAAACCAACCTCCGCTGCTACCTACTCGTGGACCACAGCCGCTCGATGGATTACGGCTCGCTCGGCTGGACGAAATCGCAATACGCCAACACCCTCGCCGCCACGCTCGCCTACTTTCTCCATCAGCAAGGCGACGCCGTCGGTCTGCTGACGTTCGACGAACAAATCCGCGATTACCTCCCGGCGCGCAATCGCCTTGGCCACTTGCGCCGGCTCATGTTGCAACTCGAACAAGCCACCGCTGGCACCGCCACGGATCTCGGCGCGCCCCTCAAGCGCATTGTCGAGATCGTCCGCAAGCGCTCGCTCATGGTGTTGATCTCAGACTTCCTCGCGCCCATCGAAACTTTGGAACGAAACCTCACTGCCCTCGCTGCTTCGGGTCACGAAGTCATGTTGTTTCAGGTGCTCGACCCCGCTGAACTTACCTTCAATTTTGACCGCGCTGTAATATTCCGCGATGTTGAATCCGGCCGCGATCTGTTCATCGACCCCGCCACCGCGCGCAAGGAATACCTGAATCGTTTGAATGCCCACAACGAAGCCGTCCGCGCCACCTGCCAGCGTCTCGGTGCCGGCTGCCGCTCTTTCAGCACCGACCGCGCGTTGGAACTGGCCATGTTCGACTTTCTGCGCGAACGCCATCAACGCGCGAAGTCCGGCAACCGTTTCTCCCGATCAAGAAAATGAGTTTCCTCGCGCCACTCTTTCTTCTCGGCGGACTCGCCATTGCGCTGCCAGTGGTGTTTCACCTGGTTCGGCGGTCATCGCGCGAAGAGCAGATGTTCAGTTCGCTGATGTTCCTCAAGCCCACGCCGCCCCGGATGACGCGCCGCAACCGGCTTGAACATATTTTTCTCCTGCTCCTGCGTTGCCTCGCCATCTGCATCCTCGCCTTTGCCTTCGCCCGTCCGTTTCTGCAAAAGCCAATGGCCGCCACCCCGACCAATACGGCCGCCGCGCAAATCGTGGTTCTGGTGGATACCAGCGCCAGCATGAAGCGCGACGGCGTCTGGGCCGATGCCTTGGCGAAAGCCGAAGCGGCGCTGAAGAACACCAGCCCCGCCGACCAAGTGGCCGTCCTGATCTTCGCCGACCAAGTTCGCGGCCTGATCAGCTTTGAGCAATGGGCCGCCATGAATGTTTCCGAGCGCTCCGCCATCGCAGCCCAGCGACTCGCCGAAACCAAACCCACCTGGCACGCGACACATCTCGGTAACGCCCTGATCGCCGCCGCGGACGCAATCGACGACGCCGAGAAGCGCGAGCCCCACACCGGTCCCCGTCGCATTGTGCTGATCACCGACATGCAGGAGGGCAGCCGGCTTGATGGATTGCAAGGCCACGAGTGGCCCCGCGGACTGGAGATCAGCGTCGTGCCGGTCAAGGCCAGGCGCCCCACCAACGCCGGCCTGCAATGGGTCGCGGATGCCGATGACTCCAACCGCTCGACTTCCGATGTGCCGGTGCGCCTCCGCGTCAACAATTCAGCTGACGCCCAGCGGGAGCAATTTCAAGTTCGCTGGGCCGGTGTCCTGGGTGATTCGCTCGACGCCTACGTTCCGCCCGGCCAAAGCCGCATCGTCCCGGTACCAAAGCTGGCCACCAACACGACCGCCGAGCGCATCACCTTGAGCGGCGATGACGACGACTTCGACAACACCGTCTACATTGTCCAACCAAAAGCCGAGGAAGTGAACGTGCTGTATTTCGGCAGCGATGCCGAAACCGACCCAGCCCAATTGCTCTACTATCTCAAGCGCGCGTTTCAAGATACGCGCCGTCAGGCCGTGCATTTGAACCATCACAATCCCCTCACCCCGCCTTCGGCCATCCTCTCCCCATCCGAGGGGGCAATGGACGGGGTGAGGGGTACTCGGCTGGCGATCGTCTCCAGCGCTTTGCCCGCAGCCCAGACCCGCGACATCCGCCAATACCTCACCAACGGCGGCACGGCGCTGCTCGTGATGAACGACGCCCAGATTGCCGGCACACTCGGACAACTCATCGGAGCACCCGAGCTCACCGCCACCGAGGCGCCGGTCGCCAATTACGCCATGTTCGGCCAGGTGGATTTCGCGCATCCGCTGTTCGCCCCGTTTGCGGATCCGCGCTTCGGGGACTTCACCAAGATTCGATTCTGGAAACGCCGCTTGCTGGCGGCGGAACCCATGGCCGGCGCCCGCGTTATCGCGAAGTACGACGACAACGCCCCGGCCATCCTCGAAGTGCCGGTTGGGCGCGGGCGCCTGTTCGTCTTCACCTTTTCATGGCGACCGGCCGACAGCCAGCTGGCGCTCTCATCCAAATTCGTGCCCTTGCTCTACTCTATGCTCGATCAGGCGGGCGGCATAGGCATGCCGTTCGCGCAATGCCGCGTCGGTGACCCGCTGGACCTGACCCCGTTCGCCCGCAGCCAGCGACGGGAAGCGGCGGACGGTTCCGCGGCCGTGTCCAATCCACCTCCTTCGGTTGGCGGTTACCTGATTCGCAAGCCGGACGGTTCGCAAATTCAACTTGCCGCGAGCGAGACGCGGTTCCTCCAGACCGATGAACCTGGCATTTACGAAGTAATCGCTGCGGCCGGGAGGATGAGGTTTGCCGTAAACCTCGACGCGGCCGAAAGTCGGACCGCGCCCATTCCGCTGGACCAGCTTGAACAGCTGGGACTGCCGATGAAATCCGTCGCCGTAACGCCCACACTGCTCGCCGCCCGTCAGGCGACGCTGCACGACACCGAGCTGGAGGCCCGCCAAAAGTTATGGCGCTGGTTGATTATGGCCGCGCTGGCAGTATTGTTCGTCGAAACCTGGCTGGCCGGCTGGATCACCCGCCGTTCGGCCGCGGCCGTTGAGGCAGCTACATGAAGTCCGTAATGTCTATGGAACACTCGCCCGCACCCCGGTCCTCTGCGCCGGGGAGAGGGAGCGCGCTTCGACACTCTCCGGTAACTCGAAGGAGGTGGGTGAAGTTGCCGCAATCTCCACTTTCTTTCGGACGGTGTGCTAGTTACTCAGCGCTTTCGCATTCTCCAAAAGCGAAGAACGGTTCCTCCTCTCCGGGAGGTGAGGGCGAGCGCCACGCAAACTTCCTCCGCGTCCTTTCGTCGTCGGCTCGGTCATGATTGATCATCTCCTGCGAATTCATCTTGCGCCGGTCGCCCGCGATCACCGGCGGGGGGAGCTCTTGTGCGCCTGGGCGCGCGGCTGGCTCGGAGCGGCGGGTGCGGTCTTACTCCTGCTTTTCGTTCACCGTTCGACCGGCTGGACCTCGCCGTGGTTATTCCTTTCACTGTTTGTTGCCCTCTCGATTTGGACCCTCGTTACCTGGCGCCGGAGCAAGCGGGCACCGTTGGACTTTTCGGTCATCGCCCGCAACCTTGAGGCGGAGAATCCAAAGCTCCATGCCTTGTTGCTGACCGCCGTCGAACAGCAGCCGGATGGCATCACGCACGAGCTGAGTTATCTCCAGGATCGCGTCATTCGCGAAGCGCTGGCGGAGGACCGCCGGGGCGCGTGGCGCACACGCGCCGCCCAAAAGCTCCGGCGGGCGCAACTGGGGAGTGCCGCCGCCCTGGTGGTGCTTGCCGTCGCGCTCCTCAAATTGTATCAGGCCGCGCCGCCTCCCATCGCAATTCTGCACCTGATGGGTCGCGAAGTCACCGTAACCCCGGGCGACGCGACCGTAGAGAAAGGCAGCCGCCTCGTCGTGCTCGCGAAGTTCGCCGGTGACGTCCCGGCGGAAGCTTCGCTCGTCGTGCGACCGGCTAATGAACTCGAGCGTCGCCTCCCGCTGACAAAGAATCTCGACGATCCGGTTTTCGGCGCCAGCCTGCCGGATATCCAAAATGAACTCACCTATCGCATCGAATACGACGGCGAGCGCACGCGGGACTTTCGAGTGACCACCTTTGAGTTTCCGCGCCTCGAACGGGCCGATGCCCGGGTTACCTTCCCGGACTATACCGGTCTGCCGGAGAAGACCATTGAAGACACCCGCCGCGTCAGCGCTGTAGAAGGGAGCGGGCTCGAATACACATTTCATCTCAACAAGCCGGTGAAGTCCGCGATGCTCGTTGAAGCTCGTGGCCGCCGAGGTAACGAGGCGGACGGGACAAACAATCAAGCTAATCCGCCTCCTCCCGACGGCGGCTACACGCTGCTCGCTGACACAAATCGCGCGAACGTTTACGTCTCGAACTTCAAACTTGCAACGAGCGGACGCTACGAACTCATTCTTGTGGACGACGCGGGGCGCACAAACAAGCTGCCGCCGCTCTTCGTGCTCGAAGCGCTCACCAATCGCGCCCCGGAACTCAAGTTCGCTTTTCCGAAGGGTGACCAGCGCGTCTCCGCCTTGGAGGAAATCGCCTACCAGGCCGAGGCATCTGATGACTTCGGCCTCAAGGGATACGGTTTTGCCTACAATCTCGCCGGGCAGGAAACAAAGTTCATCCGCCTGGGCACAAATGCCGGGCCGCATGCGAAGCAGGTGTTCAATCATCAGGTCGCGCTTGAAGCCCTCGGCGCACAACCGGATCAACTCCTGAATTATTACCTCTGGGCTGATGACATCGGGCCGGATGGCCAGCCGCGTCGCACCATGAGCGACATGTTTTTCGCCGAAGTGCGTCCGTTCGAGGAGATTTTCCGCGAAGGCCAGCCCCAGGACCCAAACAACCAGGAACAACAACCGCAAGGTCAGCAAGGGCAAAGCGCTGCCGAAAAACTGGCCGAGTTGCAGAAGCAAATCATCACCGCGACGTGGAACATCCAACGCCGCGAAACGGCCCGGACGCCAACACCGAAGTTCAAGCCGGACATCGAGACGGTGAAAGAGTCGCAGGCGAATGCCCTGGAGCAGGTGCGGAGTCGCATGGAGGAACAGGACGACCCGCGGGCGAAGGCTTTGCTCGCAACCGTGGAGCAGGAAATGGCGAAAGCGGTCGCGCATCTCACCGCCGCGGCGGACGACCGCAGCCTCCAGGCATTGCCGCCCGCGTTGGCCGCCGAGCAATCCGCCTATCAGGCGCTGCTTCGACTGGCCGCGCGCGAAATCGAGGTCGCGCAAGGTCAGCCCGGCCAGTCCGGGCAGAGCCGTCGGGGCCAGCGGGCCCAGCGGCAGCTGAACCAACTGGATCTGCGTCAATCGCAGAATCGCTATGAGACGGAGCGCCAGGCGGCGCCGCCGCAGAATCCGCAGCAGCGCGAGCAGTTGCAGGCGTTCAATCGCTTGAAAGAGCTGGCGCAGCGCCAACAGGACGTAAATGAGCGGCTCAAGGAACTGCAGGCGGCTTTGCAAGCCGCCCGCACCGAAGCCGAGCGCGAGGAATTGCGCCAGCGGCTGAAACGTTTGCAGGAGGAACAGCAGCAGATGCTTGCGGACGTGGATGAGTTGCGCCAGCGCATGGAGCGGCCGGAGAATCAAACGTCCATGGCCGAGGCGCGGCAGCAACTTGACCAGACGCGCGCGGAAGTCCAGCAGGCGTCCGAGGCGATGCAACAGGGCGATGTTGCGCAGGCGGTGTCGTCCGGCACGCGCGCCCAGCGGGATTTGCAGCAGATGCGCGACGATTTCCGCAAACAGAGCTCCAGCCAGTTCGCGGAGGACATGCGCGAGTTGCGGAGCCAGGCGCGCGAACTAGCTCAGGAACAGGCGAAGATCGGCGAGCAACTCGACGCCCTCAATGGGCCAACGCAGCGGAAGACCTTGACCGATGCGGACGAGCGCAAGGAACTCGCCACGAAGCTCGACGGGCAAAAGCAGCGCATGGATGAGCTGGTGAAGCATGCGACCGAAGTCACCCAGCGGTCCGAGCCCGTCGAGCCGCTCTTGTCCCGCCAGCTCTACGACACCCTGCGCAAGGCGACTCAGGACGACGCGAAGAATCTGCAGGAGACCAGCGATGATCTGCTGACGCAGGGCCGTTTGCGGCCGGGGGTGGAGCAGTACTTGCGCGAAAGCCGACGCGGGGGAAAGACCGCCGTGGAAGTGAGTGCCGACCTTCTGCGCGAAGGCCTGACCACGGAAGCGGACAACCTCGAACAGCGCGCCCGCCACAGCATCAACGAGCTCAAAGCTGGCGTTGAACACGCGGCGGAAAGTGTGCTTGGCGATGACACCGAGGCATTGCGCCTCGCCCGCAATGAGCTGGATGAATTAAGCCGGCAGCTGGAGCGTGAACTGGCGCAGGCGCAACGGGAATGGAATACGAATCGTGGCGCCGGCCCCCGCCCGCCGGAGGCGGCCGATCGACTGGCCTCCGGCATTTCCGCGAACCAGCCGCCCGACGTCCGCGGCACCGGACAACCGCAGACGAGTGCGCAAGGTGAGCGCAGCGGGCAACCACCCGGACCGCCGGAAGCAGGGCAACAACCAGCACCAAGCCAATCGCCGTCAGACCAGTCGCGGCAAGCTGGCCAGGAACAACAAGGGCGCCAACCGGGTTCGCAAGCGCAGTTGGATCAGGGGGGCCAACCAGGCGAGGGCGAAGACGGATCCCAACCCGGTCAACGCGGACGAGGCGAAGGCGGGTCGCAAGCCGCCGCTGCAAGTCCGCAACGCGGCGACAACGATCCCGGGCCGGGGGGCGAAAATCAATCGGGCCCGCGCAGTGGCACTCGCCGGAACGGCGGCTCACGGGAGGACGGCGGCGGCTTCCTCGACCAATTGCACGGCGAGGAATCGGGCAGCTTCGCAGGCGGCCCAATCACGGGCGCGGAGTATTCGCAGTGGTCAGATCGCTTGCGCGACGTGGAGGAGATGCTCGACGTCCCCGAACTGCGCGCCGAGGCCGCCCGCATTCGCGATCGTGCCCGCACTGTCCGGCAGGAATCGAAGCGCCATGCCCGGGAACCACAGTGGGATTTGGTAATAGGGGAAATCGCCGGGCCGCTGGTCGAGTTGCGCTCGCGCGTGAGGGAGGAGTTGGCCCGCCGCGAATCGAAGGAGGCACTTGTGCCGATTGACCGCGATCCCGTGCCGACGCGTTACTCGGAGCTGGTGCGGCGATATTACGAGGAGTTGGGCCGGAGTGAAACCAAGGCGGATGCGGGAGGAGTAAAGTGATTCAGGCCGCGTGTGAACGATCTTTAGTTTTGAAGGGCGCTGGCCAGGCGGCGCGGCGACCGCGCTATGCACCAGCCAGCAACTGTTCCAAAAGCGGCGGCGCGCGACGCTTGCCGCCGCAGTCCCAATGACGCTCGCCGCCATTGTCATTTCGGATCGGGAATGGATGCTGCCCGCGGCGGCGTTCCTGGTCATGGCCGCGGCGCTGCTGCTTTGGACCTACCTGCGCGCGCCCGCAGACCGAAAACTCCGGACGACCTGCGCTTTTCTGAAACTGCTGGGCCTCGCGGCCTTGCTCGCCTGTCTGCTGAACCCGCTCTGGAGTTCGCAACGCGCCAAGCCGGGTGCGAACTTCCTCGCCATCGTCGCGGACAACAGTCAGGGCATGGGGATCAAAGATCGGGGTGAAACCCGGACGCGCGGCGCGGCGCTGACCAACCTGCTGGCCCACGAACCCGGCAACTGGCAGGACAAATTGGAGAACAACTTCCAGGTGCGCCGGTATGTATTCGATACACGACTGCAAAGCACGAAGGAATTCTCGGAACTCACGTTTGATGGACGGGCTTCATCCATCGGTGCGGCGTTGCGCACGATTGGGGAGCGCTTTCGCGGTCAGCCGCTCGCCGGCGTGTTGTTGCTCACGGATGGCAACGCTACGGATTTGCCCGAGGGCAAACTCGACCCCACCGGGCTGCCGCCGATTTATCCGGTCGTCATTGGACGGGACGAGACCATCAACGACATCGCGATCCAGAAGCTGGCCGTGAGCCAGACGGCCTTCGAGGATCAACCGGTAACCGTGCAGGCAGAAGTGCTGGCCGGCGGCTATGGCGGCAGAATGATCAGTGCGCAGTTGCGCGATCCGGCTGGCAAGCTGGTGCAGGAGCTAAATCAGCGGGCGGGACCCGGCCCGGAGACGTTTCGCTTTCAATTGCGGCCCGAGCAGAGCGGCATTGCGTTTTTTCAACTCCGCGTTGCGGCCCGGGACGAACTCGACCAGTTCACCCGGCCGGAAACTTCGGCGGAAGCCACCCTGGCGAACAACACGCGCATGGTCACGGTGGATCGCGGCAAAGGGCCGTATCGGATACTCTACGTCAGCGGGCGACCAAACTGGGAATACAAATTCCTGAATCGCGCGCTGGCCGCGGACGAACAGGTGGAACTCGTGGGCTTGATCCGCATTGCAAAAAGGGAGAAAGGCTTCGGCCAGTTCGAATTTCGCAGTCGTCCGGGGGAATCGGCCAACCCGCTGTTTCGCGGGTTTGATCGCACGACCGAGGATACCGAAGGTTACCAGGAGCCGGTCCTCAAATGGCTGTTGCCCGCAACGGGCGATACGAACTGGGTGACTGGCGGCTTTCCGAAAACGGCCGAGACCCTCTTTCGGTTTCACGCGGTGATCCTCGATGATCTCGAGGCCGAGTTTTTTACTCGCGACCAACTGTCGTTGTTGCAGAAGTTCGTGTCGGAGCGCGGGGGCGGTTTGCTGATGCTCGGCGGGGCCGAGTCCTTTCAGCAGGGGAAATATGAGCATACGCCCGTGGGCGAACTGCTGCCGGTGTACCTCGACGCTGCGCCCGGGGAAAAGCCGCTCGCCAATCTGCGGTGGAATCTCACGCCGCTGGGCTGGCTGGAACCTTGGGCCCGATTGCGGGACAACGAAGCCGCCGAACGGGCGCGGCTCGCCGGGATGCCGGCGTTTCAGGTGCTGAATCGCGTGCGCGGCGTCAAACCCGGTGCGAGTGTGATGGCGGAAGTCCAGGATGAAGGCGGCGGAAAACATCCGGCGTTGGTGGCGCAGCGCTTTGGCAACGGTCGGGTCGGGGCCTTGCTGATCGGCGACCTGTGGCGCTGGGGATTGCGTGATGAAGTCATGCGCGGGGACCAGGACAAGGCCTGGCGACAGCTGATTCGCTGGCTGATCGCCGATGTGCCGCCGCGCCTGGACTTCGTGATCGAACCCGCGCGCGACGATCCGAACCAGGGGTTGTTGCTGCAGGTGCGGGTGCGGGACAAGGAGTTCAAGCCATTGGACAACGCGCGGGTCCGGATCACGGTGACGACGATGACGCAACCCGGCATGGCAACAAACGCGCTGGCAACGTCGGGCGACCCCAACCTGGTGCGTCTGAACGCGGAACCCGCGCCAGCCGTCGCCGGGCGGTACGAGACCCAGTTCATTCCTCGCACCGCCGGCGGCTACCTGGCCGAAGCCGTGGTCACGGATGCCAGCGGGGTCGAAGTCGGGCGCGCGCAGGCGGGCTGGGTTGCCGATCCGGCCGCGGAAGAATTCAAATCGCTCAAACCCAATCGCGCATTGTTGGAAAATATCGCGCGGCAGACGGGGGGGGCGGTGATCCCGGGGAGTGATCTGGCGGCGTTTGTGGAGAAGTTGCCGAACCGCAAGGCGCCCATCACGGAGAACGTGACGAGGCCGTTGTGGCATCAACCGTTGGTTTTTCTATGGGCCCTGGCTTGTTTTGCGACGGAATGGGGACTGCGGCGATGGAAAGGCATGGCATGAGTGCTCCGGTCATTTGGGGTAAAGGCGCGATTGCGTTGCTGTTGCTGTCGATTGTTCCGGTGCTGGCGAACGGGACGAACACGACGAATGGGGAGGATCACCCCACGGTCATCGTTGCCGTCGGCGCGGCCGGGGAGGAGGAATTTGGCAGGGAATTCGCGAAATGGGCCGCCCTTTGGGGCCAGGCCAGCGAGAAAGCTGAAGCCCGACTTTTCGTGGTAGGTTTGACCCCGACCAATGCCAAGCCTGACCTGGAGTTGATCGAACAGGCATTGTCGCGCGAGCCGAAGAATTCCCCTGGCGAACTCTGGCTGGTGCTGATTGGCCACGGCACGTCTGATGGTCGGGAGGCGAAGTTTAATCTACGGGGACCCGATTTATCGGCGACGGCATTGGCTGGCTGGTTGAAACCATTCCAGCGCCCTGTCATCGTCATTAACTGCGCCTCGTCCAGCAGCCCGTTCCTCACCCAACTCTCCGCACCCGGCCGTGTGATTGTGACCGCCACGCGCAGCGGGGCTGAAGCAAACTACGCGCGGTTCGGGCAGTACCTTTCGGCCGCGATCGCCGATCCTGCGGCAGACCTCGATAAAGACGACCAGACTTCCCTGTTGGAGGCATTTCTCATCGCGTCCCGCCGGGTCACGGAATATTACGAAACCGAAGGCCGCCTAGCGACCGAGCACGCCTTGCTCGACGACAACGCCGACGGCCTTGGCACCCCGGCGGATTTCTTTCGCGGCGTCCGCGCCATCAAGAAACCTGCCGGCGGGGGAACCGTGGACGGCCTGTGCGCGCACCAGTTGCATTTGGTTCGCAGCGAAGCAGAGCAAAAGCTGCCGCCGGACTTGCGCGCCCGCCGCGATGAATTGGAACTGGCGCTGGCAAAACTCCGTGAGTCCAAGGCGGAACTTCCCGAGGCAGAGTACTTCCGCCGACTGGAAAACCTGTTGCTCAAGCTGGCGGAAGTCTACGCCGTCCGCAAAGACCCCTCTTAACCCGGGCGGGAAGAACGGCAGCCAAGATCATAGCCATCATTATGCGGGCGCCGCCTTCCCCTTGAAGGCGGGATCCGTCTGATCTCCTCACCGAGGGCATGGAGTTTGAGGCGCTGGATCGCGTGGTCGAATGAAGCGAGCCGACCATCAGCTGCCGGGGAAGGACGGTCTTCCGGTAAAGGCGAAACTGCTTGCTGTGCCGTTGGACAAGGGCATAGTGGATGCGTTTTAACTCCTTCTGAAAGTAGCCCACTGTGGCGTACAGACTTGGATTACGCCGGCGGCGGGCTATATGTATCGGTTGGCCAATGCCTGCTTGCCGCTGGGAAAGCGGTTCGGCGGGTGGGCCGCTCCGGTGTGAAGGTGAAGAATCGACACTCGATGGCGGTTGGGATAACCTGCTTATGGGTAACGGTGTGGCCCCATAGCTCAAATGGATAGAGCAGCGGTTTCCTAAACCGTTGATCCCCGTTCAATTCGGGGTGGGGCTACCAATCGGACTATTTATGCTGGAGGCAGGACATAGAGCCAGGTTTGGGCGGCTGAATAACCCTCTCAACCAGCCGTCAAATCTGTTGACCAACGCAATAATGCGAGTCATAAGGAAAATAGTATGAAAACCCGCTCTCTTACCAATTTGGGCTTGGCGGTGGCGATGCTGGGGCTTCCATTGGCGGTCGGCTGCGCGCAGTCGGGAGCTACCAACGCCGAACCGACGCTCACTAGTGCCCCGCCCGCGACGGTCACATCCACGGCTGAAAACAGCGTCCTCGCCCCGGCGGTGGCGACGGCGTCCCCAACGAACTCGCTGCCCGCGGCACGCACCGAGCCGGTGCTGCCGCCCATTGTCCCGCCGGACTCGTCTCTGGCGGAAGTGATCAAACTTGCCCAATCCGGCGTGGAAGAGAGCGTGATCCACACCTTTGTCGCCAACTCGACGAGGCCTTTCGCGCTCGGCGCCGAGCAAATTGTTTATCTCAATGACATCGGCGTCTCGGGCCAGCTCATCACCGCCATGATGCAGCATGATCAGGGATTGAAGTCGTTACCGCCGGCTCCGCTGCCGCCCACGCCGGCGCCAGCCGCACCGCCGGTGGCGGCGACCGCGGCCGAGCCAGTTGCGGAGGCCCCGAGTTATGTGGAAGCACCATCGGCCGCGCCAGCCCAGGTGGAAGCGCAACCGACCTATGTGTCGAACAACTATTTCTACGACTCGTTGGCGCCCTATGGCTGTTGGATCGAAGTTGAAGGCTATGGCCGCTGCTGGCAGCCGACGGTGGTCGTCGTCAATCGTAACTGGCAACCCTATTGCCACCGGGGCCGCTGGGTGTACTCCGACGCCGGCTGGTATTGGCTCTCCGATTATTCGTGGGGGGCGACCACCTTCCACTATGGCCGTTGGTTCTCGCATCCGTCGTGGGGGTGGTGCTGGCGGCCGGACACGGTCTGGGCTCCCTCGTGGGTAAGTTGGCGTTACAATAGCGGGTACTGTGGTTGGGCCCCCTTGCCCCCGAACGCTTGCTACCAGCCGGGATTCGGGTTTTCATTCAATGGCAGCGCGGTTGACTTCGGCTTTAGTTTTGGCCTCGGCGCCAGCGCCTATACCTTTGTGCCGTGGGGGAGCTTTTGCGCCGCCCGGCCCTATCAGTATCGCGTGCCGTACCATCATGCCACCCAGATCTACAACAGCTCCACCGTCATCAATAATTATGGTAACGGCAACAACAACACGGTCGTCAACCGGGGCATCTCCCCCGACCGCGTTCGCGAATATACGGGCACGGAAGTTCGCCCCGTCACCCTGCGCGACGGCAGCTCCGGGGGCCGCCCATCCGGGCGCCGCGAGCAGCTCACGCCCGACGGACGCACGCTCGTCGTGCAGCGCCCGACTCTGGCCCCGGTCGCTGACCGCGGTGAGAGTCTGGCTCGAAACGCAAAGCAAACCACTTCGCCTGGCGCAAGGGAAGGCACCCTTGCCACTCCACCGCCAGGCTCTGTCGACCTCTCAGCCGGCCGAAACGGCCGCGGAGGCGAGCGCAGCCGGACAATTGAAAATGTTGCCATCGCGCCAGCTTCTCGGACCGGACCCGTGGTTGCCCCGTCGCCAACAGTGACCAGGACGCCGGTTCCGTCCCCAGCCCGGGTGGAAACCCTTCCTGGTGGCGAGCCGCAGCAACGCGCAGTTCGCCCGAATTCATCGGCGGTCGTCCGTCCTCCGGTGGCCGCGGCTCCGTCCGCCACCGCGCCAGCTTCTCGCTCGATAGCTACACCGCCGCGAACGACTCAAGCATCGCCGCAAACCACCGCGCGTCCGTCATCCACCGCCCCTTCAAGTTCCCTCGTGGTCATCGGCGGCAAGAGTTCCGCCAGCCGTTCGGGCGGTCGGGATTATTCCGTTTGGAGCACCTCAACGCCCGCGCCGTCGGCGAACGCCTCGGCCGGTCCAACGCGTCCCGCTCCGTCGCAGCAATCGGCTCCGGCCCCCGTCGCCAGTTCGCCCCGCGTAGCGGAAGTTGCACCCGCACCGACGGCGAGCCGGGGTGCCGCTTCAACCTTTTCCACCCCAGCGCTGATAACGCCGAGTTACACTCCGCGGCCGGCCCCGGCCAGCCCTGCGTTGAACACCTCGCGAGTGGAACCGCGTTCCGCCCCGGTCCTCCCGGCGAAGGCGCCTTCGGCGCCGCAATCGGCGCCGGCGTCGGTTCCCGGACAGCGGGGTCGTTGAACCGCTACGATTCAGTTCGGCCCCATGAAATTGCGTAGCGGCATTCTGCGATTCCTCCGGGCGCTGTGCCTGCCCGCACTGTATCTGGCGGCGCTCACCTCCGGCATTGGTGCGTCGACGAACGTGTTCCTCACCCATTTTGAACCGGGGGAAGGTTACACCAATAACTTTGACCTGGTTGGCCAGGGGGGCTGGCTGGGTCAAGGGACCGGCGGCAACGGGATCGTGAGCAATTTCATCGCCGGCCAGGGACAACAGGCGTACCTCGGATACGCGGCCCCGAAGCCCGGCGAAGACTATTCAGTGATCTATCATCCTCTGAACTTCAACCCGCTCCCGGCGGCCCTGCCAGTCGTGAAATTTTCCGTTTTAATGAATATCGTCGATTCCACGAATGACGGCTTCGACAACTTTCGTTGGACGGTTTACAATCGCAACATCGAACGGCTGTTCTCGCTCGACTTCGACAACTACTACACAAACATCAGCTACCTGCTCGATGGCACCAATGTTTTGGCGCCCACCGGCGTTTCCTTTGCCCCTGGGGCGAATTATCCATTGCTGGTCACGATGGATTTTGCCTCCAATCGCTGGAGCGCGACTTTCAACAACACGCTGCTCGTCACCAACCAGCCGATCTCCACCATCGGCGCGACCCTGGACCTCGGTGACATTGACGCCGAGTGGCTCATTTACGACACCAACACGCCCGGCAACAACTATCTGCTTTTCGACAATTACTTCGTTACCGCGGAAGCGTATCCGGTGACGCCGGTGCAGCCAGCACGAGTGGAGTTTCTCGACATCACGGAGGAAGGCTGGGCACTGTTGCGCGTTTTCGGGCAAGCGAACTCGCGTTGGGCGTTGGAGGCGACAACGAATTTGGTCAATTGGACCGCCCTCAAAACCAATGTCGTTTCTGACATTTATTTTGATGTGGTGGACAAAACGGCAGCAGGATTGCCGCGGCGCTATTATCGGGCGCGGAATGAGCCGTAGGCTGGAGGTTCGAACTGCAACGGGCCAGATATGCGGCGTGCCGCTCGGATCAGCGGACGACAACCGTCGCCGTCGCGGGTAGCAACTGTAGCAAATTGCCACCCACGGTGCGCGGCACGATCAGCGAGAGTTGGAGCCGTTCATTGGCCGGCTTGCTTTCGATGGCGTAAGTGGTGTTGACCAAATCCTTGACCGGGTTGCCGTCAATTGCCATGAGCAGGATGCCTGGCTGGAGCCGGGCGCGCTCTGCCGGACTTCCCTTTTCGACTTCCTCCACCATCAAGGCGTCGCCCGGTTCAATCCCGAGCTGGGTGGCTTTCGCCGGCGTCAGGGTTTGAACCGTCAGCCCCAGCCGACGCTGCAGCAAACGCGGCAGGAATTCCTTCATCGCCATCAACTCGACCGGCAATGTACGGCGGGCGCCCTTATCCACGACCGTCAGGCTCGCCAGATGATTGGTGGCGGACGCTATCATGGCGTTGAAATCCACCAGACCGCGGACCGGCTTGCCGTTTACTTCCACAATCTCCTGGTCGGCACGCAAACCCGCCCGCTCCGCCGGACTGCCCGGCTGCACCTCCCGTACGGTCAGGGGGTACGGCGACCCTCTTAGTCGCGCTCCGAACCGCAGCGAGGCGGTCCATTCCGGTGTGAAGAAATCGGAAAGCGCGGCGGTGACTTGTTTCACCGGGATGGCGAATCCCAGGCCCATGCCCTGTTCATCACCTTTGACTCCGTAGACGGCGACGTTGATGCCAATGAGTTCGCCGCGTAGGTTGATGAGCGGGCCGCCGCTGTTCCCGGGATTGATGTCCGCGTCCGTTTGCAACCAGTCCGGGAAATCAAGTGTTTGGTTTCCCAGCACGGTGCGGCGGTTTTTGGAACTCAAGATACCGCGCGAAACCGATCCGCCGAGGCCAAATGGGTTTCCCAAGGCAATAACGGTTTCGCCCAGCAGGAGATCATCATCTTTTGCCAGGCGAATGGGTTGGAATGGCTGGTCGCCCGGCCGGCGAACAATTTTGAGCAGCGCCAGATCCTTCTGGGACGTCCAGAGGAGCCGCTGTGCTTCATACTCGCGGCCGTCCCAGAGCTGAACTTGAATGCGGGATGCTTCCTCAATGACGTGATTATTCGTGAGGATGTAGCCATCCTCTCCCCCTTCATCAATAACCACCCCCGAGCCGATACTATTTAGCTTCTCCGTCGGTTTTGGCATCCCCAGGCCCGGGTAGAACCGGCGCATTGCTTCCAAATACCGGCGGGTGGCCTCATCGAGTTGCACCCGGCGTGACGTGGCGATGTTCACCACGCTGGGCATGGCTCGCTCGACGGCCTCCACCGTGGCATCGCGCCGGAGGTCGGTTTTTTCCACGGCGGTTGCCTCGCGCGCCAACAGCGCGACAATAATAGCCAGGAGGCAGAGTTGGAATCCCCGCACCCGGCTGACTGGTCTGGTAGGAACGGTTAGCGACTGCATTTTGCCATTCATATCAACACCCGCATTCAGCTTTCGATTCAATTCCGACGCTTGACTTTGCGAGAGGTTCAGCGCAAAAGCAATCCCCGGTGACCCCGCCAACCCCAAGCTTCTACGCCGAGTGGCGGAATCGCTACGGGTCCGCCTTCGTCCTTCGGGACGCGATGGCCCCGCCGCCGGAACGGCTGCTCCAAGCCATTTGGCAGCATCAGCGCTTGCATCGGGATGAACTTCGGACCTTGGACGGCCGCCGGGTTCGGGTGCTTCACCCGGGTTTTGCCAATGTCGAGGGGGGGCCGGATTTTCGCGACGCGGTTCTGCAATTTGGCGACGCGGCGTCCGTGACAGGCGACGTCGAAGTTGATCTGCGGGCCAGTGGCTGGCGGGCGCACGGCCACGACCGGAATCCCGCGTTCCGCAATGTGGTGCTCCACGTGGTTTGGGATGCTGATCGCACCGCTAGCGACACCGCGACCCTGCCACTCCGGGCGGCCATCGACTCGCCGCTCGCGGAACTGGGCGCGCAATTGGAACATGCTTCGCTGCGCCTGCTCCCGGACCGTTGGCGCGGCCGCTGTGCCGCGCCCTTGCGCGATCTGCCGGCTGCGGCGTTGGCCGAATTGTTGTGCGCGGCGGCCCACCTACGGTTGCAAAACAAGGCGGCGGCGTTTCGTGCGCGGGCGCAGCACGTGGGCTGGGAGCAATCCTTGTGGGAAGGTTTGTTCCGCGCCCTTGGCTTCAAGCATAACGCCTGGCCCATGCAATGCCTCGCCGAACAACGCGCCCGGTGGGCGCCGGGCGCGGATACACTTCTGACCCTCCAAGCCCGGCTGCTCGGCCTCAGCGGCCTGCTGCCGGCGGAATTGAGCCCCGGCCCCGCGGCGGCGAAAGATTATCTGCGCCAGGTCTGGGATTGCTGGTGGCGCGAGCGGGAAGGATTGGTGGACTGCCAGCTGCCGCGTAACGTCTGGCGCTTGCATGGCCTGCGTCCGGCGAACCATCCGCAGCGCCGGCTCGCGCTCGCGGCGCACTGGGTGCACGCTGGCACTCTGGCCACCCGGATCGAACAATGGTCCAGCACGGAAATTTCCGAAGCACGCCTGCTTGATTCATTGATGGAGATTTTTCAGGTGACGGAGGACGACCATTGGTCCTGGCATTGGACCTTCCGGTCGGCCCGTTTGCAGAAACCGCAGCCCCTGCTTGGCAAAACGCGAGTCACGGACCTCGCCGTGAATGTGGTCCTGCCATGGCTGTGGACGCGGGCCGCGGTGGGCAAAAGCGCGAAGCTCCGCCTGGAAATCGAAAGACGTCACGCGGCCTGGCCCGCGGCCGAAGATAACGCCCGACTGCGCATGGCGCGCCAGCGTTTGCTTGGCCGCTCAACCTTGCGCGCTGGCAGAGTCCGAACTGCAGTGGAGCAGCAGGGATTGTTGCAGATCATGCGGGATTTTTGCGATAACGCGAATGCCGCCTGCGATGGTTGCAGTTTTCCCAAATTGGTGCAGGACTGGTGTGGGCAGTGAACAAAGTCGGCGAAATCGGTTAAAATCACCGAAGCTTAATGAAGAAGTTAAGAGCCCACCACACCGTTATTGCCAGAGGAGTATCGCCGTCGGCCTCAAACTCGTTGGCAGTGGCCGGCTGGCCGATTTTTTATGCGCCGGGCCATGAGGTCTGCGCCCGGTGGGGAAACCGTTTGTTTCGGCGGGTCAGTATTGTATTTATCGGTGATTAAGATCGCGCCGCAGCGGTTAGCGCGCAAGATGGTTCAGGGCGTTGGATAATGGTGGCATGACTATTCGGCCGTCGCAGCGGCACTCTTCAATCTAGCGTTTCGCCTGTCTCCAATCGGGGAGAGCGAGCTTTGACGCCCGCTCTCCCGTGGTTCACTCATTCAGAAGCAGTTTCCACTCGGCAACCCCGTGGGCGTTGCGAATGAGGCCCGTGACCCGCAGTTCCTTCGGCGCGCGGGGGACGCTGAGTAGCGTCAGGCCGGCTTCGTGCGGCAGACGGTTGCCCTTCCGGGTGTTCACAGCTTTGCTCGACCACACGAGGTTTTCCCATGTGTCCGCACCGCCGCGCGAGCGGGGCAGGACGCGGTCGAGGCTGCCCTCTTCCGGCTTGAGCAACTGGCCTGTGTACTGGCAGCGATTGCCGTCGCGCTCGCGAATCGTCTTCGCGCAGAGCTTGGGACGCTTCTTCGGCACCTTGGCGAAGTTCACCGCCACAATCACCGTCGGCACCCGGATCGCGCCGCGCGCGGTGCGCACAAAGTTGTCGTTGTCGCGAATCGGTAGTGTGATCCACTCGTCCCACGTCACGGGACGGCGTGCTTGCGCCCGGCCACCCTCGCCAAGCTCAATGTCGAGCGCGGTGGCCACGTTCGTGGCCATCTGGCAAAAGGCCTCCGCTGGCGTGCGAATGTTGATTGCTTGCCAATTGCGGTTCAGCACCAGCACAATCAACTTGTTCAGGATGCTCATAATCTTTCTCCTAGCTGCGTCTCGTGAGAACGCGGCGAATTTCCTTTGGCCCAACCGCGTGATGGTCAGCCGCGTCCTCACGAACGCAGCCACGGGCGCGTGAGGTGTTTGTTCTTCATGGAAATGAAATTGGTTGCCCCGCCGGGAAGCGCACCCGGACCTCCGGTTTCAGAGACCGGCGCACTGCTGATTATGCAACGGGGCAATGGGCAAGGTGACCTCACAAAAGTCACTCGCAGGCTGCCTCCTGAAGCAGGGAAAAATGTTGAGCCTGCCAGCCACTAATGCCAGCCGTGAGAATCGCCCGAGATTACAGAAGCCGCTTGAGCCAACCGGGGATGGTTTCGCTCAACTGCACGGCTTGGCCGTTCATGTAGGTAGCCACCTGACGGAACGGGGCATTCAGGTCGTTGTTGTCAAAGACGAGCACGCAGGGCAATTCCCGGATGGCGACCGCGAGGTTGGCCAGGATGCGGGGAAAGCTTTCAACCAGTTTCTCGGTTGGCACATCATGCCCGCCTTGGGAAACCCGCATGCTGACTCGTTCCTCCGATGTTCCGGCATCCGCAATTCCCACAAAACAAAGCACGACGGCGTATCCCGATTGAGCGGCGTTTTTCAGGAAGCTCAATTTGTCACCCACCGGATCCGCGAACACGGTTTCAAATATGAAGCTCTCGCGTTGGTTGACCAGTTCGGTCCGGAGCGCTGCGATCATCCGGGCGGCCTCATAAGCCTCCACCGCCAACTCCCTGGCAACGGCATCGGCGTTGAGAAACCGCAGGCCGCTGGATTTTAGATGCGCTTCGAAGAAGGTGGATTTTCCGGCGCCATTCGGGCCGGCGATGGCAACTACAATCGGTCGCCGATCCAGATACTCGGTCCAGGACGCCGCACTTTTCGCAGAGCTGCGTCCGTGTTTCACCGTTTTGTCCTTTTGACGGCCTGGAATTCGCGGTTCACAAAGCGACCGATCGTGCGCTTGCCGCTCGACTCGATCCGGACTAGCAACCCGGGTGAATCGGCCGGTTCGTAGTGGGGATACGGAAGTTTGTTGAGGTGTTCACCCACGCGCTGCCGGCCTTCCGGCAAATCCACCGAGTTTAGGCAGTCCGAAAGCGGCTGGACATCCCCCGCCCGCCGTAGCGCCAAGGCTTTGTCTCCCCGCAAAAGCGGCTCGATGGCGCGCCCCAATCGGGCCCAGAACTCAATTTGTCCGGCAATGGATCGTTCTGCGAACTCGCCCGTAAGCCGGGCGTCGAGCACCAGGGCGTCCGAAACTTTGACTGGCTGACTCATGTTGCTACGGTAGCAAAACGCTACCTCACTGTCAATGCGTCAATCCACGTCAATCCACGTCTGAAAGTGGTCGCCCGGGAAGGTTCTGCCCCCTCGAT
>CAZIJO010000102.1:0-19615 GCA_964539515.1 uncultured Bifidobacterium sp.
CCCCGGCCCTCTCCCCCGCGGAGAGGGAGGAGACATCGGTGCTTTGAGAGCATTAGGAAACTGCCTTTGCTTTCGCAGCCTTCTCTTTCTTCGCGCCGGCAACCGCCAGAAAACACGAGCTGCTCGCAATACCTGAGGACGGACGAAGATTCTCCCTCTCCTGGGGGAGAGGGCCGGGGTGAGGGCGAGCGTTTAACCATCTGGTTCTGATTGCTATTTCACAACGACAGCATTAACCGCTTCGAGCAACTTTCCGATCACGCTCTCCACCGTGACCCCTTCCGCCTCGGCGCGGTAGTTGAGCAGGATGCGATGGCGCAGCACCGGATAGGCGAGCGTTTGGATGTCTTCGCTGGTCACATGGGCGCGGCCTTGGAGCAGGGCGCGGACTTTGGCACCGAGCACGAGGAATTGCCCGGCGCGCAGGCCGGCGCCCCAGCTGATCCACTCGTTCACGAAGTCCGGCGCATTCGGTTGCTTGGGCCGTGAGGCGGCGGCGAGGCGCACGGCGTAGCGAACCAAATCCGTCGCGATGGGCACTTTGCGGACGATGTCGTGGAAGCGCAGCACGTCGTCACCGGTGAAAAGCGGTGCGATGGGCGCGGGTTTGCCGCCGGTGGTTTGCTTGACGACTTCGACTTCCTCGTCCTCGGGCAAGTAATCAATCACCACATTGAACATGAAGCGGTCGAGTTGCGCCTCGGGCAGCGGATACGTGCCTTCCATCTCGATGGGATTCTGCGTGGCGAGGACGAAGAACGGTTCGGGCAGGGCATGGCGCACCCCAGCGGCGGTGACTTGATGTTCCTGCATCGCTTCGAGCAGCGCGGCCTGCGTCTTGGGCGGCGTGCGATTGATTTCGTCCGCGAGAATCATGTTGGCGAAGACCGGGCCGGGGACGAAGGCGAGTTTCCGTTCGCCACCGGCGTCCTGCAAGATTTCCGTCCCGGTGATGTCGGCCGGCATGAGGTCGGGCGTGAACTGGACGCGCTGGAACTTGAGATGAAAGATCTGTGCAATGGATTTCACGAGCAGCGTCTTGGCGAGACCAGGCGCGCCGGTGATGAGGCAATGCCCGCCAGCGAACAGCGCGATGAGCAATTGCTCGATCACGTCCTTCTGGCCAACGATGACCTTGGCCAGTTCGCCCTGGATGCGCGTGCGGCCGGTTTTGAGTTGTTCGACGGTTTGTTCTTCCGAGGCGTGGGTGGGGGTGGTGAATGACAAGGGATTCCTTCAGGGTAATGGTTGCCGCCGCGGTGAGGAGGCGGACTGGCTTACGCGGGCGAAAATCCGCCGCCTCACATCGGCGGCTACGAGATTATGATGGCGGCGAGCGGTCTCCATTTCTTTAATGGGTCAGCGCGTAGAAGACAACATTGATGGCCAGCGGGTATGCTTTCTTTTCCGAGTATTCCCGGAAATAAAATTCGTCATCCCCCTCGCGCTCCCAGCCGTCCCCGTTGTCCGTGTTGTGGGCGATGAAGGCCATCATGCGGCCCTTGTCATCGTAATAGGCTTTGAAATGGACGTCGCGGCACACTTCGCCATCGTGATATTCCCAAGTGATGCCTTCGCGATAGCGCGAAGCCCCGAGAGCGGGGATTTGCATATCGTTCTTCTGCCGGTTCAGGTCGAAGACACCGTGAAAGATGGGATGATCCATGTCGAGTTCACGCGGTTCGCGGTTTGGGAGCACCCGTTTCATCTGCTCATAAAAATTCTGCCACTGCACTTCGCCCCAGAAATCGTCCACCAGCAGAAAGCCGCCGCCGAGCAGGTAACGGCGCAAACAGTCCGCCTCCTCGTCGCTGAACTCGAGGCGGCCCGGCTCCACGATATAAATGAAAGGATGATTGAACAGATCCGGATCGGTGAGACGCAACACCCGGCCTTCGGGGTCAACTTTCAGCGAGGTCAATTGTTGCAGCCGATAGGAAAGGTTGAGGTCAGCGTCGCGATAGTCCGTTGCCCAACCGTTGCCACTCCGACCCCAGCCCCGCCCGCCGTAGCCCGAGTCGTACTGGATGCGCGCAAACGTGAACACATCCTTTTCGAAGCCGGGTTCGTTCGACCACTCCGGAACTTCGCCGCGATCGGCGCTCGGCCCCCGATAGCCGCGGCGCTGCGCCAGCACCACAGTGGCCGTAATGACCAACAGCAATCCAATCAAAATCCAGCCTCGGCGCGGGTTCACGGTGTTGGTGGAGTGGGTGCGTTGGTTGAGGCAGGGTTTGCCTGCGCCAGTTCGAGGAGCAAGCGGTGGGCGTCGCGAAAACGGGGCGCTTCTTCCAAAGCCTGCAATACGTGACGTTTCGCGGCGGCCTCGTCTTCCTTCCGCAGCGAACTGGCCAGCCGGAAATGGATCTCGGCGGGATCGGCGGGATCCAGCAGGAGCAACTTCTCATACGCGCCGATGGCGGTCCGGGTATCCGCGAGTTGTTCACTGGCCGTGGCCAGATACCGATAGGGCGTCGCGACCAGCGGGTTCACGGCGAGGTAGCGCCCGGCATTCTGCACGACGGCTGGCCATTCTTTTGCCTCTTCGGCCATCGCCATTAACCGCGCAAAGGCGTCGAGCGCGTCGGCTTCCTGAGCCGCCCATTTCTCCAGTGCCGCACGTTCGGCGGCCGGTTCTTTCAAGCCCCGATGGACGGCCGCCAGCATCGCGTAGGCGTTGTTCGGACCGGATTGGTCCGGGTAAAGCTCAATGAGTCGGTTCAAGGGCGCCTTGGCGGCCTCCCATTGCTCCTCGGAAATCAACGCGGTCGCCGCGTTGAGCAACACCCAATAGTTCTTCGAGGTGGCGACTTCAGGTGTCGGCAGCTTGACGTCGGGCAGGCCAAGACTGCGAAAGCGCTTGCCGGCCGCGCCAGGTTTTTCCCAGCTCAATCCCGGCCCAAGCGCTTCAGCTTTCGCCCGGGCAAAGGCGGCGAACTCCTTTTCGAATTGCTTCATCGGTGCCGTGTGTTTGGCGATCGCGCCGTTGATGTCAATGCCGTTGGCAAGATCGCGCAGGATAGCCTGGAGGCTCGCAAAG
This sequence comes from uncultured Bifidobacterium sp., assembly GCA_964539515.1. Classification (GTDB taxonomy): domain Bacteria; phylum Verrucomicrobiota; class Verrucomicrobiia; order Limisphaerales; family JADLHS01; genus JADLHS01. Next base: position 3,041 of record CAZIJO010000102.1, read on the forward strand.
CCGTATTTGCCGACGAGGTACTCGACAACCAGGGCCGATTGATAATACGCGAACTGCATGTGCCGATCGCTTTTGGGGGCCATGAAGGCGCTGCTCAGTTCGCTGACCGGCGTGAGGTCGGCCCCGAGCACCATCTCGCGATACTCCGGGTTCATGGTCTGGCCCCACACTGGATTGACCTGAAGCTCCTCATAAACGGAAATCCCCTCGCTCAACCACCGGGGCATTTTGTTCTGGGTCAGTTGCAGGGTGACGACATGACAAAACTCATGCCAGAGCACCGCCTCCCAGTTGGAAGGACTGCCGCCTTGCGCCGCCGGGCTGTTGGCCGTGACCACGCGCCCGAAGCAGACGCCGAGGAAACCGGGATTGTGCGGCATCCCGAACGTGCGGACGCCAAAATCCTTCTGGTCGGTAAAGATCTCGATCATGGTCGGCGATTCCAGCGTGATGCCGTATTTTTCGGCGAGGGCGGCCTTCGCCCGACCGAGCAATGCCAGCACGCGGTCGCCATAAAGTGCCGCCTCCTGTGGGCTCATGCGGACCACGAAATCCGCGTTGGTGAGCGTCTGAAACTTTTGCAGGGTCCGGTGCAACGCCACCAGGTTGAACGCCGTCACATCATAGGCGTCCCGCTTGTGCACCTGATCGGCCAGCTGCCAGCCTTCGGTTTCCTCGCCCAAACGCAACAAGTCCTGGGCGAGTTGGATCTGGGCCGGCACAAATCCGGGATCGAACGCCAGGGCCTGCCTTTGCCGGGCCGAACCTTCGGCAAACCGATACTTCTGGGACAATTTCAGCCCAAGGAGATGATCCACCGCGGGGTTGTTCGGCCAGTACTTTAGCGCGTTTTCACGCGCGAAGGCTTCGCCGGCCGCGTCATTGCGCAGATGGGCGAGCACCGCCCGGTAAGTCCAGGCCGCGGGATGCCAGGGATTCACCTTGAGCGCCCGCGCCAGCATCTGCTCGGCTTCAACGTATTCTTCCGCATCAACCAGATGATCCGTGAGCAACAGAAGGCTCGGAACATGGTTCTCATTCTTCTCCAGGGCGGTCTCGGTCAATTCCAGCATCCGGCCGCGGGCGCTTGGCTGATAGGCGCGCGCCAGGCCGTGAAGCAGATCCGGGTCATCGGGAAACTTCTTGAGTGCCTCGGTAAATTTGGTGGCGGCGATGGCATAATCTTTTTTCCCCAGCGCCAGTTCGCCGCTGGCCAGGTAAAGCTCCCGCAGATTGGGGTCCGCCTTTTGCGCCGCGCCAAAGAGCCGCTCCAGAACCAACTTGGGATCAGCCCCCAGGAGCAACGCCGCCTGCCCCAGCGCAACGAGGTCCGTCGGATCGCGATACGCCCACGGTCGCGCACCCGCCAGTTCGTTGATTTCCCGCAGCCGGAGCTGCGCCAAATCGGCGTTGCCGCTGGCGTTGGCCGTGGTCACCCCCAGCAGGCGCAACCGGACGCTGCCTGTGGCGCGGGACAGGGCGTTGCTGACCACCGCCTCCGCCTGCGGATATTGCCCCACGGCGAGCAACGTCTGCGTGTGGAGCAGCGACCACTCCGAATTCCGACTGCCCTCGGCCTCCTGTTTCCCACAGGCTTCAAGACATTCCGCATATTTGCCAGCCAGGAAAAGCTTGCGTGCCTCGTCGAGTTCTTCGGCCAAAGCAGAGCCGAGAATCCCGCAAAGCAGCGCGGCAAGAATTCCGCGGCGCAATGCGATCCCCGGGCAACGTTTCCCAAGACGAGGCATGCCAACATCTAAGCCCGGCATGAAGCGGGTGCAAGCAAACTATCGCCTTCCGCCGGATAAAACTGTTGGCTTCCGCCGACGGCGCGACCAGCGGCCTGGCCCCAGCGGTTGCACTCGCGGTGCCGGCAACGGATCAGTCCCGCACCGGTCAAGCTGGTTCGAAGGCCGAGACCAGGGGGCGGAGTGATCAACCACTTGCTGTGTTTTCCCTTGTGCAACCCATCAACCTGTGCCGAGATTTGCAGCGATGTATTTAGCTCAAACGCGATCTCTCAAGCGAGCAGCACTCGCTTTCCTGTTGCCCAGCTTGTGTCTGCTGATCAACTCCCACGCCGCCACCGATCTCGACCTGACCAAGGCCACGGTTGTCATCCGGGCCGGCACGCTCCCCGCCGCCGAGGCGACCGGGGCGCGAGTGCTGGTGGAAGAAGTCGAAAAACGCACCGGCCTTGCCTGGCCCATCACCACCACCTGGCCCGCCCGCGGCGTCGTGATTGCACTTTCGTCGAGCACCGGCGAAACCGGCTGGCCCAAAACCGGACCACGACCGGCGGGCAAGGATGCCCCCGAGTTGCGACCGGAGGGCTTTCGTCTCAAAGTTGAAGGCGCGGAATCGCCGCAGCCCACCGTTTGGATTTCAGGCGCGGACGGACGCGGTGCATTGTTCGGGGCCGGCGAGCTGCTGCGATCCTTGAGTTGGGGTAAAGGTTTCGCCCGCATCCCCGCTGATATCGACCATGCCTCGGCGCCCGCTTTGCCCATTCGCGGCCACCAACTGGGTTACCGACACACAGCGAACAGCTACGATGGCTGGGACGAAAAGCGGTTCGAACAATACATCCGCGAACTGGCCCTGTTCGGCGCGAATAGCGTCGAAGGCATCCCGTTCCAGGACGAACGCAAGAGTCCGCACATGCCAGTGACCCGCATGGTGATGAACCGCAGGTTGAGCGAAATCTGCGCCCGCTATGAAATGGACTATTGGATCTGGGCGCCGGCCGATTTCGATCTGAAGGACACCGCAAAACGAACGAGCCACCTGGACAAACACGAAGCTCTGTTTCGTGACTGCCCCCGGCTCGATGCCGTATTCTTTCCCGGCGGTGATCCCGGCGACAATGACCCCGAGCTGGTCATGGCGTACCTGGAGGACCTTTCGCGGCTGCTGGTCAAACACCATCCGCGCGCCAAAATCTGGCTTTCGATGCAGGGTTTCGAGCCGCCAAAAGTTGATTTCGTCCACCGTTGGATCAACGAAAAAATGCCGGATTGGCTTGGCGGCCTGGTGGCGGGTCCCAGCAGTCCGCCCATTCCGGAAACCCGCGCCCGCCTCCCCCGGCGCTATGGCTTGCGCGATTATCCGGACATCACCCACACAGTCCGCTGCCAATTCCCGGTAGCGTGGTGGGACCCGGCATTTCACCTGACGCTCGGCCGTGAATCCGCCAACCCGCGGCCAGTTTTTTACAAGGCCATCCAGGACTATTTCGGCCCGTACACGAGCGGGTTCATTACCTATTCCGACGGGGTGCATGACGACGTTAACAAGGCCGTCTGGAGCCGATTGGGTTGGCAACCGGATGCCCGCCCGCGCGAGATGATGCTTGAATACACACGCTGTTTCTTTGGGGCCGCCGTCGCCGAACCGGCTGCTGATGGCATTCTGGCCCTGGAAAAAAACTGGGAAGGTCCTCTGGCCGCAAACGGCGGCGTGACGGCCACGCTCGCGCTGTGGCAGGAACTCGAACGCCAGGCGCCCGAATTGCGCGGCAACTGGCGTTGGCAACTTTGCCTGCTCCGGGCGTACTATGATGCGTATGTTCGTGAACGCCTGATCTATGAATCGGAGTTGGAACGCGAAGCCAACCACATCCTGGCGGCGGCCCCCTCCCGAGGGGCTGACGCTTCGATGGCTGCAGCGCTTACGGTATTGCAGGACGCCACGTCCAAACCCGTCCGGAAAGAATGGCGCGCCCGCATCGGTGAGTTGTGCGCCGACCTCTTCCAGTCCATCCAGCTGCAAACAAGCGTCCCACTTTACCAGGCCAGCGGGCATGAGCGGGGAGCGGTGCTGGATTTTGTTGATCGCCCGCTCAACAACCGCTGGTGGTTGGAGGATGAGTTTGCCCGAATCCGGAAACTCCCCGCCGAAGCCGAGAAGCTCAAAGAACTGGAGGTGATCCGTGCTTGGGACAATCCCGGACCGAATAGTTTCTACGATGAAGTTGGCAATATTGCCCGGTCGCCCCACGTCATCCGTGGCGAAGGGGTCAACACCGACCCGATGATGATAAAGAATCCGAATCCCGGCTACTGGTGGTGGGATGATGGGGCGAGCCGCAAACGCCTTTCCTGGCAGACCAGCATGGATTGGCCCTTGGGCCTGGCTTATCATCATCTCGATCCGCAAGCTTCGTATCGCGTGCGGCTGACCGGTTACGGTCAGGCGAAGTTGCGCGCCAACGGCCAGCTCCTGACTCCCACCCGGGATGCGAAGCACGACATTGGCGAATTCAAGGAATTCCCCGTGCCGCCAAACCTGATCCAGGACGGCAAACTGCTTTTGACCTTCGATCCGCTGCCGGACGAAGTGCATCTCAACTGGCGAAAGCAATCCCGTGTCAGCGAAGTGTGGCTGTTGAAGGACTGAAAGCCAGGCGAAGCACCAGCGACCGGGAGCGGAACTACAACCACGGCTTGAGCCGTTCCCGCAACATCTGCCGCGCACGGTAGCAGCGCGATTCCACCGCCTTTGGCGTCGCGCTCAGAATACGTGCCGCTTCCGCGATGCTGTGTTCCTCCCATTCGCACAGGACAATGGCTTCGCGCAGGTCAACCGGCAACGCTCCCACGGCGGCACGGACGGCCGCCGCCCGCTCGGCGGCCTGCAACTGTTCGCCGGGCGCGGCGACGGGGGAAGGCAGCGAGTTCGCGGGCGACTGCTCCGCGGTGCCGGTTTCCGCGTCGAGTGAGATATTCGGGTGTCGGGTGCGCCAGCGGATCTGATTGCGGGCCAGATTCGCCGCGATGGTGAACAACCAGGACGAGAATTTTTCCCCGGGCCGGAAAGTTTCGCGAGCGCGAAAGACCCGCACAAACGTCTCCTGCGCCAGGTCATTCGCATCTTCCTCATTGTTCAACATCCGGCAGAGGAAATGAAACACCGCTGTCGCATGACGCTCCATCAGCTCGTTGAGCGCCGCGTCATGGCCGGCGGCCAGCCGCGCCATGTCCGCCCGGTCGCGTTCCTCGACCTCAGTGGTGTCCGTGCGCATGGCCCTCCGCGTCCGACATGGATTGCTCAATCTGTTCGTGGAAGCCGAGGGTGAGCCGCTGCATCTCCGCGAGGTAACGCCGGCCATGTTCGGGCGGCATGGCCTGGCTGACTTCGACAAAGTGCCGGAGCATCTGCATCTGGCACTGCGCCCGGAGCGCGGCGAGTTCGGACAGCTTTTGTTCTGCCACGGCGGTAACGTTGGTGGTCCCGCCGAGCACGGATTCGAGTTCGCGCTTCTTGGCAGCGATTTGCTGGCACATTTCTCCGCACCGGGGCAGGTAGCCGTCATGCAGCTCGCGGATGCGGGTCATCTCGGCGGCGCTTAACTGAAACTCCTGGCGTAGCCAGTCCAGATCATCTGCCGAATGGGCAACGTGTTTTGCGCAAAGGCGCTGGGCAAGCAGGTAGGAGGCAACAAACACCAGGACCCCGGCGGCCAGCGCCGACACCACGATGATGGCGGGGCGCTTCATGCCATCACCGCAGCGAATTCGGCGCGACAGCGGCCAGATAACGGGCCTGGGCATCGTGCCGGGCAAGGTGTTCGCCTTGGCGCCAGCCCAATCCCACCCCCGCAAGCACCAGCACCGCCGCAACCGCGAAGGCCAGTCTGGGGCGCACAAGCCACCCCACGATGACGTTGAGCCAATGGCGGTCGGTGGCTGCGACCGAGGACTCGTCCGCACTTTCGATCCGCCGCCAGACACCGGCCTGGAAGCGTGGTGGCAGCGACGGCGTGGCGCGCGCCTCGCGCATCAACGCGGTCAGCCTTCGGTCATCGGGATTGAAATTCTCCGGGTTCATTTAATTCAAGCGCGCGGCGATCAATTTAGTCACTGCCATGCTTCAGCAGCGTCGGGGTCCGCCTGTCCTTCACCAGATCTCCAGTGACACCTCGCATTACACCGCCCCTGGCTCAACCCCGCAAAATAATTTTTCGTGGATTTTGCGGGGCTGGCGGCGGAGCGGGGTAAACCTTGATTAGACGCGGCCAATCCGGCTGCCACCAAAACCAAAGAACCAAAAAGAAAGATCACCTATGAAAACCATCGGACAAAACCCAGGAAACCTCACCCGCAACGTCGCCGCGCTGGCTATCGCCGGACTGCTGTGGCTGCCGCCATTGGCATTCGCCCAGGTGAAAGGTGCGACCAAGATCGTGCAACTCAAACCCATCCAGACCGTCGCGGATGCGGAGGGGGTCAAGCCAGGCGACATGGTCGTCATGTCGTGCCCCAAGTGCAAGGATAGCTGGGCAACCGTGATTGAAAAGCCGGCCAAGACCGGGGCCGCTGCGAGTACCACCTTGGTGGCCAGCCATGAATGCCCAGGCTGCACCCACAAGTACGTGACCGAAGGCCACGGCAAAGCCAAGACCGACAAGCTCGTCCACGTCTGCAAGCAGTGTGGCAGCGAGGATGCGTTCTGCTGTGTGATGAAAAAGGGCTCCGGTCCGACACCCGGCATGGAAAAGAAGTAAATGCCCGGCCCAGCCTGCCAGGGAGAGCCGTAGCGGCTCTCCCTTTGTTGTGTAATGGAATCGCCCTCGCCGACCGCCAACGGCCAGAAAGGCATCATTCCCCGCTGGCACAATCGAGACAACCGTGGGTGCGCACATCCGGCAAGTCTGCCCTGCCCATTCCCGGGGCTTTCACCGCACCCGATGCTGCCCGGCAGCTTCATGGCAGGCAGCAGGAGAAAACTCGTGGAAATGGCGCCGGAAAATGCTCTTACGCGAGGGAAAGCCTTCCCACCAGCGCACTGCGATCCCCAAAAAAGCCGAACCAAGAGGTTTGATCCGACCAGGCGGTGGCGGCTGTGAGGATGAGTTGGGGTAAACGGCCGCCACAGCAAGCGGCGGAGGCAGCTGGGCCGCCCTGCTTGGGCATGATACGGGCGTGGGCTTCCAGCATGGCGTTGCCTTTCATCGGTGAATATGTGTTTCCCATCTTCCGCCGCGGCAGGCGCCGGACGAGGAGAAACATTATAGTTGGATTGACACCCGACGGCTTTCGGCGGTAAGTCATTGGCGTCACCGGTCGCCATTGGGACATGGAGTCCATAGCCGCATGCAAAATTTCTTGCGGGGTTCTCCGGTTTCCGGTGTATGAGACTTGAAGCCGCGTTCATTGGGAACGCGGAAACAACAGAATCAACGAAGACTCGCATTATGAAACTGACCAATCGAATCAACGCCCTCCTCGCCGGCGGTGGACTGGCGCTCGCCCTGGTGGCTCTGGCAACTCCGACCCTGGCCGCCGAGAACAAGCCAACCGGCAAGCCCAAACCCTATCCGCTCGACACCTGCCTGGTCTCGGATGAGAAACTCGGCGAAATGGGCAAGCCCTTCGCTTTTACCCATGAAGGACAGGAGATCAAACTGTGCTGCAAATCCTGCCAAAAGGACTTCAAAAAAGACCCGGCGAAATACGTCAAGAAACTCGCCAGCGCCGGGAAACCGGACAAGAAGTGATGCACAATGGCCAGCCACCGGTTAGCCGGATGGGCAGCGGTCGCGCCAAAATAACCGCATGAAACGGGCAACCACCATCGTCCTGAGCCTGATGCTTCTCTGGCTTCAGGCGATGGCGTCGGCCCCGGCGGCGGCAGTCCTGGCCAAAGCCGATTGCGCCTGCGGTGACTGCACGCAGATGGATTGCTGTGTGGCAACGGCAACCCCCGACACCGAAAGGCTTCCCGCGACCGCCGCTTCGCCGACACCCCAAAACCATCTGTCCTTCTTGGCGACCACGATCGTGGCGTGGACCTTGCCCGCCACCGCGCCAGCCCAATTCTTCGCTTCCGCTTCCGCGCCGCTTCCGGCGCCGGGCGTGCCGCTCTTCACGTGGCATTGCGCCCGATTGATCTGATCCTTCCTGCTTAAACACCCGCAGTGTGTACCGCGACATTGCGCCGCGGCTCCGTGTTTCGAGTTTTGGATGGATCTTGATCATGAAACGAATTTTTTTGATTGGCTGGCTTGGTTTCGGCCTGATTGATGGGCAGGCAGAAGAGGTTTTGAGCAACATTCACCCTCACCCCCAGGAGAGGTTGGATCGTTCCCTCGCTACACGCGATGCGCTCGCGCCCGGTTTTTCGCCGCTTCCCGAAGCCAGGACCCAAAGCGCGGCAATTGCGATCGTCGCAAACGACATCTCAGTACCCCCCCAAACACCCCCCCTCCCCACGGGGGAACCGGCCGGGGTGAGGGCGAAAGCAGACTCACCTGACTTGCTCCCAACCAACCTTGTGGTCGTCACGCCGGAATTGGTCAACCGGCTCGCCGAGGAAATGCGCGAAAAGAATCCCGCGTTGCAGGCAGTGCGCGCCCGCACCCACGCCGCCACCGCGGGCGTGGCGGCCGTGCGCACCTGGGAAGACCCCATGCTCATGCTGGGCGGCATGGCCGCCGACGAAGAGATGCGCGACCAGAATGGCGACATCATCTACGGCGTGGAGCAGAAGCTGCCGTTGTTCGGCCGGCCGGGCCTCGCGCGAAAAGTAGCGCAGGCGGAATCCGACGTCGCGGCGTCGAAGGAGAACGCCGAGTTCCAGGTTCGCCGGGTCGAACTGTCCGTCGCCCTGTTCCGCACGGCGCTGGCGAACCGGACGGTTCTTATCGGGGAACAGGATTTGCAATGGCTCGATGCCTTGGTGGCGGCCGCGGAGGCGCGGTATCGTTCCGGGACGGCCTCCCTGGTGGAATGGACGCAGGCGCAAAACGAGCGTTCCAGACGCGCGGCGCAATTGCAGACCGACCGCGACCAGCTCACGCAGCAACACGTGGTGCTCAACCGCCGGCTCGGTCGCAGTCTGCTGCAACGGTGGCCGACGCTGGACCTGCCCGACGCGGCCGAACCGGTCCGCTTCAGCCCGGCGCTGCTGAACTTTGCCACCAAATACGAACCGCGGCTGCACACCATGCGGGAAGAGGCCCGCGCGGCGCGGGCCATGGCGGACCTGACTCGCCGCGAACGCCTCCCTGAAGTCAGTGCCGGCCTCGTGGCCCGCAATTACAGTGGCAACGGAGAATTCCGCCAAGGGGAACTCGTCGTGCGCCTGAGCCTGCCCTGGTTCAATAAGGGCAAGTATCGCAGCGCCACGCAGCGCGACGAGGCCCGGGCCAAGGCCGCGGAACTGGACGCCGTGGACTACGCCACCGAATTGCGGGAGGAGGTTCACGGCCTGACCGTGAAAATCGAGGCGGCGCGACGCGAGGCGCTGGTATATCGCGAAGAAATCATTCCGCGCAGTGAAACCGCAATTGAAAGCGCGCGGGCGGCGTGGGAAACCGGCCGCGGCATGTTCCGCGATGTGCTCGAAGCGCGGCGCATGCTCATTGAGGCGCGATTGATGCAGGCCCGCGCGGTGACGGAACAATACGAAATGCTGTCCGACCTGGTCCTCTGCTGCGGTCTGGGCGACCTGGAAGCGTTGAAAATGCTCGAAGACAAATTGAAAGCCGAACCGGAGGAATCAAAACCATGAAAATGAAACCCCTTTGGACATTAGCCGCCGCCGGTGTGCTCGTCGCGCTGGCGGCCGGTTGGGTGGCGGGCTGCGGGAAGCCAGTTTCCTCCAACGCCAACGCTGCCCGGGAGCGCAAAGTTCTCTACTACCAAAGCGCCATGCACCCGTGGATCAAGTCGGACAAACCGGGCCGCTGTACGATCTGCGGCATGGAACTCACGCCGGTTTTTGAAGGCGAAGCGGGGCTCGATACCACGGGCGAACTGTTGTCGCTGTCGCAAACGACGATCCAGGTGCTCAATGTGCAGACGGCGGAAGCGCAACTGCGTCCGCTCACGAAAACGCTCCTCGTCTCCGGCACCATTGATGACGACGACGCCCGGCATCGCGTCTTGTCAGCTTACCTGCCCGGCCGCATCGAGATCCTCCATGTGGGCTTCGTCGGCGCCGAAGTGAAGCAAGGTGAGCCGCTGGCCGATTTCTACAGCCCCGCCTTGTTGCAGGCGGAACGGGAGTACCGCGCGCTGGCCGGCCAGAACAATGCCGGACTGCGGGCCGCGGCCGGGTCGCGTTTGCGCCAGATGGGACTCACCCCTGAACAAATCGAAGCGCTCCCGGCAAAATCCCCCGACGCGCTGACATCCCAGATTCTCGCCCCGATCAGCGGAACGGTTACGGACAAAAATATTTACGCCGGTCAATATGTGCAGGAGGGCGAGAAGCTGTTCGAGATCGCCGATTTCTCAACCATGTGGTTTCAATTCCGCGCCTACGAACAGGATCTGCCGTTTGTCCAGATCGGCCTCCCGGTGGAAGTCACCACGCCTTCGCTGCCGGGCAAAACCTTCACCGGCAAGATCACCTTCATTGACCCAAACTTCGACGAGACCACGCGCTCGACCAAGGTGCGGGTCGAACTGGCAAACCCTCTGGTCGGCAACCGTCGCTCGCTGCTCCACCGACTCTACGCGGATGGCAAAGTTCACCTTGAGGCGACCCCGGTGCTCACCGTGCCACGGAGCGCCGTCATCCAAACCGGCGCGGAAGCAGTCGCCTACGTTGATGAAGGTGGGGGCGGATATGCCCGACGGGCGCTCAAACTGGGTCGCCGGGGGGACACCCTCATCGAAGTGCTCGACGGTCTGGCTGCCGGCGAGAAAGTGGTCGTGAATGGCAACCTCCTGATGGACGGACAGGCGGAAATGAACCGTTCGTTCGCATCGCCGACCGAAATGGCGTCCGGGACGAACAACCTCCCGACCGACTTGCCACCGTTGACCGACACCCAACGGACCGCCGTGAAAGAATTCCTGCTGGTGGCGGACGCCGTCACGACGGCTTTATCCTCGAACAATCTGGAGCAGTTCAACGCGCAGGCCGATCATACCCACGCTGCAGCGGGCAAACTGTTCACCGCCTTCGCAGGCGCCGAAGGCTGGCTGGCGCTGGCTAAAGAAGTTGAGGCGGGCTCGCATCTGGCCAAAGTGCATGACCTCAAGGAAGCGCGCCGCGCCTTTTATCCCTTCAGCATGGCCGCCGCGACCCTTGCGCAGGCGGCCCGGCGCGGCAATGCCGATTTCACAACGCTCAAAGTCTTTCGTTGCCCGATGACGAAGGACGCATTCCCCGGCGCGCCAAACCGGGGCGAGTGGATTCAACTGCAGCCGGAGATTCGCAATCCGTGGTTCGGCGCTGACATGCTGGACTGCGGCTCGGAGGTGAAACCGCAGTGACTTAGCCACAAAAAGGCACAAGACGCACAAAAAGGAAAAAGCCATCCAGAAGGAGAACAATCATGAACCAGCAACCTGAATTCAAAGGCGGTGATTTGAACATCTTCCAACTCTGTGACGTAGTACGGGAGACATCGTTTGCACTGCATCGCTACCATCGGCATGGCCATGCAGAAAGAGTTTATCAGAATGGGCTGTTGCATCGCCTCCACAAACAAGGTTATCGAGCGGAAATCGAGGCTCCAATTCAGGTGCGCGACGAGGACGGCACGATCCTCGGCGATTTTTCCGCCGACCTGCTGGTTGACGGACGCCTGCTGGTTGAACTCAAAGCCATCAAGGAGCTGACGGACGAACATGTCGCCCAGCTCCTCGGCTATATGCGCGCCTCAGGGGTTGAACACGCGCTGCTCATCAACTTTGGTTCTGCCCGTCTCGAAGTGCGCAAATACATCCTCAACGAAGCCTTTCGTGCTGAAGGCGACCGTCCTAGCAGCAAGCTTGCTTCGTTGCTCAGTTTCTTTGTGCCTTTTTGTGCCTCTTCGTGGCTGAATTCATCCCGCGGCCTATGATTACTCGCATCATTGAATGGAGTCTGAAGAACCGCTTCCTCGTGCTGTGTGGCGCGTTGATGCTGATCGCCCTTGGCGTGCGCGCCGTGTTCCGCACCCCGGTGGACGCGATCCCGGACCTCACCGAAAACCAGGTGCTCGTCTATGCCGACTGGATGGGGCGCAGTCCGCAGGAGGTCGAGGACCAGGTCACCTATCCGCTCGCGACCGGCTTGCAAGGCCTGGCCGGTGTCAAAGACGTGCGGGCGACCTCCATGTTCGGCTTTTCCCTCCTCACGCTCATCTTCGAGGAAGACGTGGACTCCTACTTCGCCCGGACGCGCGTGCTGGAGCGGTTGAATTACCTGCAGGCCGCGATGCCCGATGGCGTGAAGCCGCAGCTCGGACCCGATGCCACCGGGCTGGGCTGGGTTTATCAATACTACCTGCACGTCGATCCCACCAAGGCGCCGGCCGGGGGTTACGATCTCGGCCAGCTCCGCGCAACGCAGGATTGGTTCATCCGGTATCAACTCGCCAGCGTGCAGGGCGTGGCGGAAGTCGCGAGCATCGGCGGTTTCGTGAAGCAATATCAGATCGAACTTTCGTCCAGCAAAATGAGGGCCGTGAACGTCACCCTGGGCGAAGTGCTCGCGGCCGTGCAAGATGCCAACCTCAACGTCGGCGGCAAGGTCATCGAGGAGAATGCCGCCGAGTTCGTGTTGCGCGGCGTGGGTTTGATCGAAAGCACCGACGATCTGGAGCTCATCGCGGTGAAAGCGGCGGCGGGCACGCCAATTTATTTGCGCGACCTGGCAACGGTGCAGATCGGCGGGGATTTCCGCCGTGGGGCGCTGGACGTCGGCGGCGCGGAAGCCGTCGGCGGCACGGTCGTGATGCGCACGGGCGAGAACGCGAAGGCCGTCATCGAGCGCGTGAGGGCGAAGATCGCGCAAATCGCGCCAAGCCTGCCCCCGGGCATTTCCATCCGGCCCTTCTATGACCGCAGCACGCTGATTGACCGCACGATCGACACGCTCAAGCACGCGCTGCTCGAGGAAATCATCCTCGTGACGCTGGCCCATATCATCTTCTTGTGGCATTTCCGCAGCATCCTCATCGTCACCCTGCCGCTGCCGATTTCGATCTTGATCTCGTTCCTGCTCATGAAGGAATTCGGGATCACGAGCAATATCATGTCGCTGACGGGGATCGCCATCGCCATCGGGGTGCTGGTGGATGCGGCGATCGTCGTGACGGAAAATGTGATCCGTCATTGTGAAAAGGCCGAAGAGGAGAAGCGGGCGCGGAGGTTGTCAGGTAGGGCGGGCAGTCCTCTGCCCGCCGAAGGAACGGTGGACGCCGACGCGCACGGAATGACGCGCCCTACCACCGAAGACCGCCTCACCGCCACCGAGACTTGGGAAGTCACGCTCACCGCCTGCCAACAAGTGGGCCGCCCCATTTTCTTTGCCATGGCGATCATCATCCTGGCGTTTGTGCCGGTGTTCGCGCTGACGGGACAGGAAGGCAAGCTGTTCCATCCCCTGGCATGGACAAAGACGTTCGCGATGGTCGGATCGACGTTGCTCGCCGTAACCCTGGTCCCCGTGCTATGCAGCTTGCTGGTGCGCGGACCCTTTCACAGTGAAGACAAGAATCTAGTGATGCGGCTGTTGCTCAAGCTTTACGATCCGGTCCTGAACTGGGCGCTGCGCCACCGCAAAACTGTCATCGGCGCCGCCGCGACCCTGCTGGCGCTGGCATTACTCACCGCCTTCGGATTGCCGCGCGCCTGGGTGAAGGACATCCGCGATGCCGGCTGGCCAAGTACCGCGAGCTGGGTCCAAGGCTTTGGCAAGGAATTCATGCCACCGCTCAACGAAGGCAGTTTACTGTACATGCCCGTGATGCTACCCAAGACCGGCCTGAGCGAGATTCAACGGGTGATGGCGTGGCAGGACAAGGTGCTGGCGGGCGTGCCGGAAATTGAAACGGTCGCGGGCAAGCTCGGCCGGTTCGAGACCCCCACGGATCCCGCGCCGACCGAGATGCTGGAAACGACCATCACGCTCCGGCCGGAGTGGCTGCCCACGAATCGCACCGTGCTCGGCTTCATCAAAATCCCGCGCGTTGTCCGCAACCCCGCATGGCGCGACGGCATGACGATCGAGAAACTCAAGGCCGAGCTGAACGAAAAGATGAAGGTGGTGCCGGGGTATGTTCCGGCGTTCCTGCAGCCGATTGAGAACCGGATCCTCATGCTCTACACCGGCATCCGCGCCCAGGTGGGCGTGAAAATCTACGGCGACAATCTGGAAGCGCTGCAACAGAAGGCCTACGAAGTCGAGGCCGTGGTGAAGCAAATCCCCGGCGCCTCCGGCGTATCCCCGTCGCGGGTACAAGGCAAGCCCTACCTGAACGTGAAGGTGGATCGCCGGGCCCTGGCGCGCTACGGCTTGAGCGCGCGAGCCGTGCTCGACGCCGTGGAAGTGGCGATCGGCGGCAAGAACGTAAGTGTGACCGTCGAAGGCCGCGAGCGGTATCCGATCCAGGTGCGGCTCGAACGCAGCGAGCGCGACGAGATCGAGAAGCTGGGCCGGATTTTGATCGCGGCGCCGAGCGCGATGGCCGGCGGCGGCCAGGAAGCCGCGGCGAGCGGCGGTGGCGGCGGTGGCGGCGGTGGGATGGGTGGAGCAGCCGCTGGTCCGGCGCCAGCCGCAGCTGGTGCAAGCGGCGGCAGTCCGGCGCTCACCTATATCCCGCTGGCGATGGTGGCCAAGATCACCCGCGAAATCGGGGCCAACGAGATTGCCAGCGAGAACGGACGGTTGCGGGCCTATGTTCAATCCAATGTGCAGGACCGCGACCTCGGCGGATTCGTGAGCGCCGTCGAGTCGGCGATCCAAAAGTTGGATTGGGGCAACATGACTTACCAGATGACCGGTGAATATGAGAATCAGCGGCGGTTCACCAAGACCATGCAGATCGTGTTCCCGGCCGTGCTGCTGATCATCTTTGTGATGCTCTACATGGTTTATCACAGCACCTTGGAAGCTGCGCATGTCTTGCTGGCCGTCCCGTTCGCCCTGAGCGGCGGCGTGTTTCTGCAAAAAATGCTGGGATACAACTTCAACGGCGCGGTGTGGGTGGGTTACATCGCGCTGTTCGGCACGGCGGTCCAGACCGGCGTGGTGATGGTCGTGTACCTCGAGGAGATGGTGAAAAAGCGCATGGCCGAACGCGGAGGTGCGTTCAATGCCGCCGACCTCGTGCAAGCGGTGAAAGACGGCGCCCGGCTGCGACTGCGACCGAAGGTGATGACCGTGGCGACCATCGTGGCGAGCCTGTTGCCCATCATGTGGAGTCATCGGCAGGGTGCGGAAGTTATGAAACCGCTCGCAACGCCGGTCATTGGCGGCATGTTGAGCAGCTTGATCCACATCCTGATTGTGACCCCGGTGATTTTCTGCTGGCTGCGGGAACGGGAGTTGAAGAAACAAACCAAGCCGGAATGATTCAGCCGCTGTGAATTTTACATGGCCAATGGTCCGCGTATTGATCCGCCTGACCCGCGGGATTTTTCTTATCGACCCCGGGAGAATGCGCGTTTGATCAGCTCCGGAAAGGCTGGGCTAAATTACTCCCCCCGAGCCTCTCTGGCTCGGCTGCGTCACCTTCGGCAGGCAGCACGGCAATTGGATTCCTCCAGCCATTCATGGGCATGGATTCCCTTTGGTTTACCCTCCTTCCCGCTTGGCAAGCTTCCGCCGTTGTGAAAGAGTTCTGGCCACCCACTCAGAGCCATGAGCGATTTCACGCGCATCCTGGGACGTGTCGAGCACGGTGATCCCACCGCCGCCGAGGAATTGCTCCCCCTCGTGTATGACCAATTGCGCCAACTCGCCGCGCACCGGATGGCCAACGAAGCCGTCGGGCACACCTTGCAGCCCACCGCGCTGGTGCATGAGGCCTGGCTGCGGCTGGTCGGCAACGAAAACCAGAAGTGGGATGGGCGGGCACATTTCTTCGCCGCCGCGGCGGAAGCGATGCGCCGCATCCTCATCGAGCGTGCCCGCCGCAAACGCGCGGTGCGTCACGGCGGCGGGCAGTCCGCCGCCAATGTTGACGACCTCGAAATCACCGCCCCCGTCCAGGACGATGAATTGCTGGCGATCAGTGAAGCGCTGGACAAGTTCACCCTTCGCGACCGGCAGAAGGCGGAATTGGTCAAGCTCCGCTATTTCGTCGGCCTCACGCTGGAGGAGGCTGCCGCCGTCCTCGGGGTATCCGTCCCCACCGCCAGTCGCTGGTGGGCTTACAGCCGGGCCTGGTTGTGCCAGGAAATCGAACGCCAGCAGCGTAGCGCCGGGTAATGATCCGGCGTCGCTTAGGCCTGGCACTGGCCGCCCTGGTTAAGATTCCTGATAAGTTTTTGCCGGGAATTTCGCATTACTGAGCAGATGTCTCAATCGGGGCAATCGCATGAGCGAGGCAGACCAACGCGAAGAAGAAGTTTTTGATGCGGCGCTACAGCGCCAGGGCGCAGAACGAACGGCGTACCTGGACGTAGCCTGCGCTGGCGACGCCGCCTTGCGCGAGCGCATCGAAGGCCTGCTCGGCGCCCTGGAACGCGCCGGGGGGCGGTTGACCAGTCCCGCCGTGCCCCGGGACGAAGCCCCACTGCAACTGCCTTCCTCACCGGGCACCCAACCCGGCGACCGGATTGGCCGCTACAAGCTGCTTCAACAGATTGGCGAAGGCGGCTGCGGCATCGTTTACATGGCCGAGCAGGA
>CAZIJO010000103.1:0-5218 GCA_964539515.1 uncultured Bifidobacterium sp.
CTGGATGTGAAGCTGCGGGATGCGAATGGCATCGAATTGCTGCCGCTGATCAAGAAGCGTTGGGCCGACACCGAAGTCATCATGCTCACCGGGGAAGGCACCATGGAAATGGCCATGGAAGCGGGCCGCCTCGGGGCCTACACTTTCCTGTCCAAACCTTTCGAGACGGAAAAGCTGCTCGCTGATGTGAAGTGCGCTTTTGAGCGCAAACAGCAGAACCAGGAAAACACCGCCCTCCGCCGCGCCCTCGAAACCATGAGCGGCAACACCTCGCCCGTCTTCCGCAGTCCGGAAATGCAAGACGTGGTCCGCACGGTCGAGCGAATTGCGCCCAACGATGTTACCATCCTCATCACCGGCGAAAGCGGCACGGGCAAGGAGGTCGTTGCCGACCTGATTCACGCCATGAGCCAGCGCAGCAAGGGGCGCATCATCAAGATCAACTGCGCCGCCCTTCCCCGCGAACTCATCGAAAGCGAACTCTTCGGCTCCGTCAAAGGCGCATTTACGGGTGCCCATTCCGACCGCGACGGCCTCTTCCGCCAGGCCGAGGGCGGCACGCTGTTCCTCGACGAAATCTCCGAGATGCCGATCGATACCCAGAGCAAACTGCTGCGGGTGTTGCAGGACCAGGAGGTCCGACCGGTCGGCGGCAAGACCAGTTACAAGACCAACTGCCGTCTCGTCGCCGCCACGAATCGGGATCCGGAACTGGCCATCAAGGATGGCAAGTTGCGCGAGGATTTGTATTACCGCATCAGCGCCATCTCGGTGAATCTCCCGCCGTTGCGCGACCGGCGCGACGACATCATGCCGCTCGCCAACGCCTTTTTGAAGCGCTTCGCCGGCCAGGCCAATCGCGCCATTCGCGGGTTCACGCCCGCGGCCATTGACCGCCTCACGGGATTTGAATGGCCCGGCAACGTGCGCCAGTTGCAGAACGAAATTCAGCGCGCGGTGCTGCTCTCCGAGGGCGACATGATTGACGCGACGGATTTCTCGGTCACCCGCGCCCGGCCGGACAATGTGGACTCGCAGGACACTAATTTCACGCTGCTGGAAGGGGTGGAGCGAAACGCGATTGTGCAGATGCTCAAGGAAACCAACGGCAACAAACTCGAAGCCGCCAAACGCCTTGGCATCGGTCGCCAGACGCTCTACAACAAGATCAAAGCCTACGGCATCGAGGTGTTGTAACGCCGACGGGTGGTGGGCCGGAGAAAAGGTTGTCGCCCTCCAGGTTCTTGATTGATTGACGTCGCGGGCCTGTCATCCCTGCCGGCGATGACAGGCTTACAGGTTCAAGTCCGGGCTACACCAACTTTGCCAATTCATTCCGGGCCAGTTCCACCAGCGGCTTGATCGTCGCCGCGTCGAATTGAAATTTACACCCCGCGGCGGCAAACAGCTCGGGCAACGGCCGGGAACCGCCCAGCGCAAGCGCGGCCTTGTATTCGGCCAGCGCTTTCCGCTTATCGCGCTTCGAGTTCGCCCATACCTGCAACGCCCCCAGCTGCGCGATGCCATATTCGATGTAGTAAAAGGGGTGGATGAAAATGTGCAGCTGCCGATGCCAGAGGTGGGCCCGCGCCTCCTCGTGACCGCTCCAATCCACGTTGCCGGCAAAACGGTCCATCAAGGCATTCCACGTCGCCGCGCGCTCCGGACGGCTGTGGCCGGGATGGGTGTAAATCCAGTGCTGAAAGGCATCCACCGTTGCGATCCAGCTGAGCACCTTGATGATGTCCTCCAGATGGGTGCGGCGGGCACGATTGGCTTCGGCGTGGGGATAAAACATCTCCAGATATTCCGCCCCGAGGAGTTCCATGCTCATCGAAGCGACCTCGCAAAACTCGATCGGCGGGCTATTGCGATACGGCAGCAAATCCTCCGCCCGGGCGGCCAGCGCATGGAAAGCATGGCCCGCCTCGTGCAGGATCGTCTCCACATCGCGCTGCTGGCCCACCGCGTTCATGAAAATGAACGGCAGACGTGATTCCGCGAGCGTGGATTGATAGCCCCCGGGCGCTTTTCCCTTGCGATTATCGAGGTCGAGCAGCCGCAGGTCCTGCATTTGACGAAAGCCACCAGCCAGTTCGCCGTCCATTTGATCGAAAATCTTCTGCGTGCGCGCCACCATGTCACCGACCTTGGTGAAGGGCTTGAGGGGCGGACGGTTCAGCGGATCCACCGACAAATCCCAAGGTCGCAGCCGGTTGAGGCCGAGGAGCTGGCGGCGCTGCGCCTGCAACTCGCGCACCATGGGCATGACCTCGGAAGCGACGGCGTCATGGAACTTCACACAATCATCCGGCGAGTAATCAAACCGTCCCATGCGCCGAAAGGCGTAGTCGCGGTAGTTGTCAAAGCCCGCGTTCTTTGCGATGCGTTCGCGCAGCTTCAGCAGCGCCTCGAACTGATCGTCGAATTTCTCGCGTTCTTGCAGCCGCCGGTTCGCCACGAGTTCCCAAGCGTCCTGCCGCAAGTCGCGGTCCGGCTCTTCGAGCAGCTTGCCCATTTGCACCAGCGTCTTTTCCTCGCCGCGAAACTGAACCGTGAGCGAGCCGCTGAGCTTTTGGTACTGCTGGGTGAGCTTGGTTTCCTCGGTTTCCAGCGCGACGTTCTCCTCCCGGAACAGCGCGACGTGGTTTTGCGTGTCCCGGAGGAACACTTCGTAACGTGGCTGTGGCAGTTGCGACCGCCGTGGATGATCCAGGAGACTTTTCTCCAGTTGAAACTGCCGCGGTTTGGTGTGCGGTTCGATATGCTCGACGAAGTGCAGATAGGCCTGCTCGGCGTCCACATTGTCCGTGTGGCAGGTCATCGCGATGTACCGGCGGCTCGCCTCTTCCTCCAAAGCGGCGGTCAGCTCGCTCCAATCCACGAGCCAGGCCTCCAGTTCGGCGACGGTGGCGCACTGGGTGACGCGGACCGCCAGTTGATCGAATAATGGCTCGATCTGCGCCCAGTCACCCAGTTCAATGCTGGCGGGGACGAAGCGACGGGGCTTGAAGGCGGGCAGATTCTCGAACGGCAGCAGGTTCATGGTTCGCGGGGCGGCGCGGCGCGGCTTAGAATTTAAGGTTCCGCAACGCCAGCGCCGCGATGGTGACAACCAGCATCATGCCGGCGGGCATGAATTTTTTCGTCTTGGCCAGGCGCATCGCAAACACGACGAGCAAGGCCGCCATCAAGCCGTTCGCCAGTCCGTTCCGGAAGGAGGCGTCGAGGAAATTGGGGACGGCACACAACACCAGCGCCGCAGCGAAGCCGCAGGACATGTAAAGCGAGACTTTGCTCTTGGCCTTCAGAAAGCCAATGAGCCCACCGACCACAAGCAACACGATGTAAACCCAGAGAACGGTATTTTGCACGGCGCGCAGATTGCCTCATCCCCCCGACACGTCCAAGCTCAGAATTTCCCCCGGCTCACAATCGGCGACGACCTCGAACGGCCGGCAGCAGATTTCACAATCGGTGGTGAAGCGTTGAAAGCCTGCGGAAGTGTCCACCACCAACTCGAATCCTTGCCCGCAATACGGGCACGCAATGGTTTCCGAGACTTCCATGCAGCAAGGTTGTCAGCGCCTTCGACCACCGCCGAAGAGGCTGCCCATTACGCCCCGGATGACCTGCCGGCCCAGCGAGCTGCCGATCGCGCTGCTCACGGAGCGCACGATGCTCTTGGTCGCGATGGTCGCCATCGAATCGGGTTGCCGCCCACCGCGTGCGGTTCGGGGCGTGGGCGCCGATGTCGGCGCAGAAGGGTCACCCCCGAAAATGGAACCCCAGAATCCGCCGCCGCCGGACGCCGGCGCGGCCGCCGATTGGGCGGCTTGCTTCAATTTCTCGTAGGCAGATTCCCGATCCACAACTTTCTCATAAACGCCGGCCACGATGGAACTGGACATGATCTGCTGGCGCTGTTGCGGGGTGATTGGCCCCAGCGCGCTGCGCGGGGGAACGATGAACGCGCGTTCCACCATTTGGGGCTGCCCCTGTTCATCAAGACACGACACCAGCGCCTCGCCCACGCCCAGTTCCATGATGGCCTGTGCCGTGTTGAGCCGGGGATTGGCGCGGAAGGTCTCGGCGGCGGCTTGCACCGCCTTTTGATCCCGGGGCGTGAAAGCACGCAATGCATGCTGCACGCGATTCCCGAGTTGCCCGAGCACATTGTCCGGCACATCCCGCGGGTTCTGCGTGATGAAGTAAACGCCGACGCCTTTCGAGCGCACCAGCCGCACGACCTGCTCAATCCGGGTCAGGAGCGCCGGTTCGATTTCGTTGAACAGCAAATGCGCTTCGTCGAAAAAGAACACGAGCTTCGGTTTGGCCACGTCGCCGACCTCGGGCAGGCGCTCGAATAATTCGGAGAGCAACCACAGCAGCAGCGTGGCGTACACCTGCGGCGATTGCAGCAGGCGGTCGGCGGCGAGAATGTTGACCAGCCCATGCCCGTTCGCGTCGGTTTGGATGAAATCGTCGAGGTTGAGGGCGGGCTCGGCAAAGTATTTGTCAGCCCCTTGTGCTTCAAGAGCGAGCAGGTTGCGCTGGATGGCCCCGATGCTGGCGGCGGAAATATTGCCATACTGCGTGGTGAACTGCGCCGCATTGTCGCCCACGTGTTGCAGCATGGCGCGCAGGTCTTTGAGGTCGAGCAGCAACAGACCATTCTCATCGGCAACATGAAACACAATGTTCAACACGCCGGCTTGCGTTTCATTCAATTGCAGCAAACGGGCGAGCAACAGCGGGCCCATTTCGGAAATCGTGGCCCGGATGGGATGCCCCTTCTCACCGAACACATCCCAAAAGGTGACCGGACAGCCAGCGGGTGTATATCCGTCCAATTTGAGTTGTTTGACCCGCTCCTGAATTTTGGGCGACTGCCCGCCCGGCTGGGAGATGCCCGCGAGGTCGCCTTTCACATCGGCGAGAAACACCGGCACGCCCAGGGCGCTGAAATTCTCGGCGAGGACCTGCAAGGTCACGGTTTTGCCCGTGCCCGTCGCGCCTGCGATCAGGCCGTGGCGATTGGCCATTTCCGGCAGCAGGAAGATCTCCGATTTGTTTTTGGCGATAAGAATGGGCTCGGCGCTCATGGTGTCGGCAATCTGTCCACGCCCTCGCACCAAGTCAATCGTGCGCTGGAGGCGGGGGTGGGTTGATCCGGGGCGGCAAAGCACGTTCCGCCGGCGGGGTGTCGGGCGGCAGC
>CAZIJO010000103.1:5228-19486 GCA_964539515.1 uncultured Bifidobacterium sp.
CCCCCCCCCCCCACACCATACTCGGGGGGGGGGGGGGGGGGGGGGGTTTGGGGGGGGGCCCCCCCCCGCGGCGGGGGGGGGGGGGGGGGGGGGGGGCCGGCGCCGGATCAACTTCGATCACCGGCTGGCGGTCGGCCTGCTCCCGCTTGCGCAGTGCAATCACCGCAATCACACACCCCGTCCACGTCGGCAGCATGTCCACCATGGGAATGAACTCCACAAGGAAGGTTGGCAAGAGCAACAGATGAAAACCAAGCAACCCAACGGTCAACACCATTGCAATGACATCAATGACCTCGGGCGCCGGCGGCACCGCCTGAGTGGGGAGCTGCAAGGCATCCGCCACCAGCGCCACGACCACCGCCAGGCCAATGCGGAGACGCGTTAGTTTCGGCGCCCAAAGGCGACCGTTGAGTTTGTCGAACCAGCTCATCTTTTGTTTCGTTGCAATTTGAACCAAACGCGGGGATTGGCGAAGGATTTTTTCGGACGGACGGAACTCAGGGTTCGATCATCGCCACTCGTGTTTGGGATACCTGCGCTGCAACTCCGCTTTGATCTTCGGATACTGCTCCCGCCAGAAATTGCCGAGGTCTTGCGTGATTTGAATCGGCTTCATGCCGGGCGTCAGGATATGAACGACCACCGGCACGCGCCCGAGGGCAATCTTCGGCGTTTGGTTTACCTCGTAAAGCTCCTGGATGCGCAGGGCGATGTGCGGCGGCCCCCCGGCTGCATAGGTGACTTTCGGCGTCCGCCCGTTGGCGAGGGACAATCGCTCCGGCGCGTTTTTGTCGAGGAGAGCGCGTTGGGCGTGCGAGAGCCACGACATCACAACCGGCTTCACCTCGCGCTCCTTGATCTCCTTGTAACTCACCGCGCCCTGGCACAGCTGCTCAACGAGGTGCTCCTTGTCGTCATCGGTAATGGGCGGCAGTTGCAATTCGGGGCAGTGCTGGCAAAGGAGTCGCAGCCGCAGCAACCATTGCTCGACGCTGTGATCCCAACTGGGCAACGGTAGCCGGCCCGCATTGATCTCCCCGGCCAGCATCCGAGCGGCGGCTTCCGCCGGGGGCGGCTCGCGGCGCTTGGATTCCAGCGCCAGATCACGAAACTGCAACTGCTCGACGGCCTGGACGCGTTTGGCCTGTGCGTCCCACTGCACCTGAACCTCCCGCCTGATATCGTCCGGGAATAATTCCTGAAGCCAGTCCGCTTCAATGGCGGTGGCCAGCGAGAGCAGCGTGTTTACCTCGCCGCCGCGCTGTTCGATCTCCCGCACCTCCGCCGCGACGAACAATGGACTTTTGTCCACGACGCTTTCCCGCGCCAACACCCCGCGCCGGCCGTGCACCAGTTCGCACCGCAATGTGCCCTGGTCCAGCCGCCGGGCCACCCGGTCGCTGAAGCCAATGAGAATGCATTTCTGCAAGGCTTCGTCCTTGGTCACGTGGGGCTGGATGTCGAGACCTTCCGCTTTGGCGATGCGGAGAAATTGTTCCAGCAGCGGGCCCACCTGGCGCGCCGTCACCGCATGGATGCCGAGGCGCCGGCAGGCGTCCAGTCGAAACTGATTTTGGGCGGCGTAATTCCAGGCCCGCATGAGCATCCAGAAATCCGAGCCCGCCTTGCCGCCGAGCAGATCCTCGCGGTCGCCTTGGACTTCCCGGCCGCGGCTGCGCAGAAGCAGATCACGCCCTTGGGTGAGGGCCGCAACGAGGCAGGCCTGGTAAACGCAGCCGTATTCCTGGGCGGCCAGCAACATCCGGGCATAGCGGGGATGAACCGGGAAGGCGAGCATCTTGCGGCCGATGTCGGTGATCGTAGCCGCCGACGTCAGGAGGCGGTTGACTTCATTGGCCGGGGAATCCGCCTCCTCACGTCGGCCGCTACGCAACGCGCCCAAGTCCAAAAGCAATTCCTCCGCGTGATGCAACGAAATCTCGTCGGGTTTCTCGAGCCACCGAAAGGTCCGCAAATCCTCCACCCCCGCGGCTTTGAGCGTGAGCACCACTTCGGAAAGATCGAGCCGTTTGATCTCCGGCAGTTCCTGCGGCGCCCGCTCGTCGTGCTCCGGGCGCGACCAGAGCCGGATGCAGTGTCCCGGCGCCGTCCGCCCCGCCCGCCCCGCCCGTTGGTCGCTGCTGGCTTGGGAGATTTTTTCGACGAGCAACGTATTGATGCCGCGATTGGCATCGTAACGCGGGATCCGCGCCAGGCCGGAATCGATCACCAGCCGCACGCCATCAATCGTGATGCTCGTCTCCGCGACATTGGTGGAAACGACCACCTTGGGCTGATCGTACCGGGCCACCGCCGCATCCTGATCGCGTGGCGAAAGTTCCCCGTGCAACGGCAGCACATGGTAACCACACGCCGCCGAGGTGCTTCGGATGGCGTCGATGGTCTGCGAAATCTCAAAGCCACCGGGCATGAACACGAGCGCATCACCCTGCCCGCCGGATTGCACAAACCGGCTGAATGCCTCCGCCGCCAGTTCCCACGGCGGCGGGGGATTCGCACCCAACCGATGGGGGAGGTATTCGATCGCGACCGGAAAAGTGCGACCCTCCGAGCGCAGGACGGAACACGAATGCCCCTCACCCCGTCCCTCTCCCCGTCCGCCGGGGAGAGGGTGGCCGGAGGCTGGGTGAGGGGTTCGGCGCTCCGATAAATAATTCTCCAACTCGCCCGCGTTCAGGGTCGCGGACATTACCGCGATAAGCAGATCCGGCCGGTGTTGTTCCTGAATGTCCAGGGCCCGGGCGAGGGTGATGTCGCCGTAGAGATGGCGCTCGTGGAACTCGTCGAAGATGACGGCCTGAATGCCCCTGAGTTTCGGATCCGCAATCAGTTGCCGCAGCAGAATACCTTCGGTCTCGAATTTAATACGCGTGGCCGGGCTCGTGAAATTCTCAAACCGCACTTGATATCCCACTTCGCGCCCCAGTTCCACGCCGAGTTCCTTCGCGACCCGCGAGGCCAGCAATCGTGCCGCCAGCCGCCGCGGCTGGAGAATGACCACCTGGCCGTTCCCGAGCAGTCCGTGTTTGAGCAACATCTGCGGGACCTGGGTGGACTTGCCGGATCCCGTCGGAGCTTGCAATACCAGGCGCTTGGTGGCCGCGAGCGAATCAACGATGTCACGCTCAATGTCGTAGATGGGCAGGCGTTCGGGCATGACGATTTACTCCGCCTCCGTGATACGCAGAACTTTTGCCGCCACAGCGCGCTTATCCACCACCAGGGCGCGGAACCGCCAGACTGTGGTGGGTTCAAGGATGGAGCGGTAGTCCGTCGCTGCACCGACCTTGCGGCCCGCGTCATCCAGAAGTTCGAGGTCAATGCGCACCCCGAATCGTTGCCGGTTGGCCAGGTTGCGCAGTTCGCCGACAGCATGGATGATGGACCCGCTCTGGCTCGGCTCGAAAACAATGGCGGAGACACTAAATTCAGTTTGAGCGAAAGGGTTGGCCGGCGGGGCCACGGCCGCGCCCGCCGCTTTGGCGACCGCCTCCTTCTGGCGGGACGAAAGTCGCTCCGCGCGTTTGAGGACCATGACGGTGACGAGCAAACCGCCGAGGAGAATCACTGCGGCCAGGAGCGTGAAGACAATGGCCTTGGTTTGGGTGGGGGCGGCGGCTTCCGGCGGGGCTGCGAGGAGGAGTTCCGTCGCCTGCCCGCAATGGGGACAATCCGCCGTCATCCCGGCCGTTTCGGCGTGGAACTCGATCGCCCCGCCACAGTGCTGGCATTCGCCTTTTAGATTCTTGATCTTCATTCCCGTCTGGCACGCGGCGTGCAATATTCCTGAAACCTTGAACTCGCGACCACCGTCGTAAAGACTATTGTTAGACCTATGAATGCGCCCGACAAGTACAAGCAGGAGCACTCCGCGCCAATGGCGGATTACTTTCTCACCCGGCGTCAATTCCTGAATCGCGCCGCCATGGGTTTTGGCGCGCTGAGCCTGGCCGCCCTGTTCGGCGAAGGGGTCTTGCTCAGTGACGCGCCCGCCGCCGAGGGCGCCACGGATTCCATGCTGCCGCGCGCACCGCATTTTCCGGCCAAAGCCAAACATGTGGTCCACATTTTTGCCCAAGGCGCGCCCTCGCACGTGGATACTTGGGATCCAAAGCCGGCCCTGGCTAAATACGATGGAAAATCGATCACCGGCGCAGACGGCGTGGCGATGGCGTCGCCCTTCAAATTCGCAAAGCAGGGCCAATCCGGCATTGAGGTGAGCGAAGTGTTTCCAAAGCTGGGCGCGATGGTGGACGATTTGTGTGTCGTGCGTTCCTGTTACACGGATATTCCCGCGCATGAGGTGGCGACCGTTTTCATGAACACCGGCTCCTCCCGGCTGGCACGGCCCAGCCTAGGCTCGTGGGTGCTGTACGGTTTGGGTTCGGAGAACCAGAACATGCCAGGCTTCATCTCCCTGCGCCCCGGCGGTCCGCCGCCCGGTGGGAGCGCCAACTGGCAGGCGGCTTTTCTTCCGGGCACCTACCAGGGCGTGAGCATCAATACCAAGGTCACTGCCGTGGATCAGTTGATCGAGAACATCCGCAACCCCTACATCCCGCTCAAAGAACAGCGCCGCCAGCTCGATCTGGTGCATCAACTCAACGAACTGCACGCGCAAAATCTCCAGAAGGACGCCGACCTCGAAGCCCGCCTGCAGTCCTACGAAATGGCGTTCAAGATGCAGACCGAGGCGACGGATGCGTTCGATATCCAGAAAGAGCCCGCCGCCGTGCGCGACGCCTACGGGCGCACCGGGCAGGGCAACCAACTGCTCATTGCGCGCCGCCTGATCGAACGCGGGGTGCGTTTCGTGCAAGTCTGGGCGGGGGGCTGGGATCATCATCAAGATATTGAGGAGCGATTGCCGGAACGCGCGAAGGAAATTGACCAGCCGCTGGCCGCGTTCATCGCCGATTTGAAGCAGCGAAATCTCTTCGACGAAACCCTTGTCATCTGGGGCGGCGAATTTGGGCGCAAACCCGTGCGCGATCGCAACGGCAACGACAACCCGGGCCGCGACCACAACGCGAAGGCCTTCACCACGCTCTTCGCGGGCGGCGGGGTGAAAGGGGGCACCGTCCATGGCGCGACCGATGAATTCGGCGCCACTGCAACCATCGACAAGGTTCACATTCATGACTTGCACGCAACCGTGCTGGCGTTGCTCGGCTTCGACCACAAGAAATTGACGTATCGCTACAATGGTCGGGATTTTCGGCTGACGGACGTGGCGGGCAATGTGGTCAAGGGGATCATCGCCTGATGAAAAACACCAAGCACCAAACAGCAAACACCGGAGAAACACCAAATCCCAAGCTTCAGGCAGCTAGCGGGAGCCGTGGCCGGGTTGCTTGTTTTGGCGATTGGAAGTTTTTTGGTGTTTGCTATTTGATGTTTGGTGTTTGGCCCTGCGACGCTGCCGAGCTCACTCCCTCCCAAATCCAATTCTTCGAGAACAAGATCCGCCCGGTGCTGGCCGATCATTGTTACCAATGCCACAGCACCCAGGCCGAGAAGGTGAAGGGCGGTTTGCTGCTGGACACGCGCGAAGGGACGCTGAAGGGAGGCGAAACCGGCCCCGCCGTGGTGCCTGGCGACCCGGAAAAAAGCCTGCTGATCAAGGCGGTGCGTTACACCGACCCGGATTTGCAGATGCCGCCAAAGGACAAGAAGCTTTCGGCCGAACAAATCGCCGACCTTGAAACGTGGGTCAAGGCGGGGGCACCCGACCCGCGCGACGCTTCGGCGGCGCAAAAGGCCTGGCGGGATTCGAGCCGGGAGCATTGGGCCTGGCAGCCGCTCACCCGACCCTCCGTACCGGAAGTCAAGGAAACGGCGTGGCCCAAGACGCCGGTGGACAATTTCATCCTGGCCAAACTCGAGGCCAAGGACTTGAAGCCCAATCCGCCCGCGGACAAGCGCACCTTGATCCGCCGCACCGCGTTCGATCTCATCGGCCTGCCCCCCACGCCGGCGGAAGTGGAGGATTTCCTTCAGGACGAATCGCCGGACGCCTTTGCCAAAGTGGTGGATCGCCTCCTCGCCTCCCCGCATTACGGCGAGCGCTGGGGCCGCCACTGGCTCGACGTCGCGCGTTACAGCGACACCAAGGGCCAGGTCCGCCGTCAGCGCGAAGACCCCAATTACCCTTATGCCTGGACGTACCGCGATTACGTAATCAAGAGTTTCAACGAGGACAAGCCGTACAACGTTTTCATCATCGAGCAGCTGGCGGCCGACAAACTACCGGCCACGAAACGTAATCCCACCAATCTTACGGCGCTCGGTTTCCTCACCGTGGGCGATCGGTTCATGGGCATGCCCAATGACATCATCAATGATCGCATCGACGTGGTGACGAAAGGGTTCCTCGGCCTGACGGTTACGTGCGCGCGCTGTCACGACCACAAATTTGATCCCATCCCGACGAAGGACTATTACTCGTTGCACGGAATTTTCGCCAGCACCACCGAACCGGCGGTGGAAACGGTCGTGCAGAAGATTGAAAACACGCCGGACTATCTGGATTACTACAAGCAGCGAAACCAGCTGGAAGACCAGAAGGAACAACTGGAGGCGCAATTTCGGGAACTGCGGCGCACCCGGGATCGCGAGAAGCTGCGCGAGGTGCAACGCGACATCCGGCTGAACGCCGGCGCCGTGGCGCGGCTGGAAATGACGCATCCCGGGGCGCCGATGCGGGCCATGCGGGTGCAGGATTCCACGCGGCCGCATGATTCGCCGGTGCTGGTTCGCGGGGAGGCTCAAAATCGCGGCGCCGTCGTGCCCCGCCGATTCCTCGAGATCGTCTCCCCGCCAAACCGGCCGGCGCTGACGAACGGCAGCGGCCGGCTCGAACTCGCCCATGCCATCGTCAACCCGGCCAATCCGCTCACGCCGCGGGTGATGGTCAATCGCGTATGGCAGCACCACTTCGGCGAGGGGTTCGTGACCACGCCCGACGACTTCGGGACGATGTCCGAGCCGCCGAGTCATCCCGAATTGCTTGATTATCTGGCCGCCCGCTTCGTCGCCGACGGCTGGAGTCTCAAGAAGCTGCATCGCCTCATTCTGCTCTCGAGCGTGTATCAACAGGGCAGCGCCAGCAACCCGCGTTACGCGCAGTTGGACCCCAACAACCGCCTGCTCTGGCGGGCCAACATTCAGCGGCTGGAATTTGAAGCCTTGCGCGATTCCCTCCTCGCCATCGGCGGTTCACTGGATGAGCAAATGTATGGCCGGCCGGTGAATCTCGAGCGCAATCCCGAATCCACCCGCCGCACGATCTACGGCACGGTGGACCGTTCCGATGTGCTCGACGTGCTGCTGAACTTTGACTTCGCGAATCCGGACATGCCGAGCGGCAAACGCTATGAAACGTCCGTGCCGCAACAGGCGCTGTTCCTGATGAACAGTCCCATCGTTGTCGAGCAGGCCAAGCGCCTGGTCTCCTTGAAAGCGTTTGCCGACTGCGTCAACGACACCGCGCGCATCCAGTTTCTCTACGAGCGAATCTACCAAAGACCCGCTCGCGCGGAAGAGCTGCAACTCGGCCTGGAGTTTGTCGCCCAGGCGCCAATCACCGAGCAGCCCGTGGTGGAAGCCTCCCCGGTCCCCGCCGCCGCCGGCCCGCGGCGACCGGGTGCGAAACCACTGCAACGATTTGAGAAAAACAAGCCGCCACAAACCCGGAAGCGCGCGCCCCTCACCGGGTGGCAGGAATACGCGCACGCCCTGCTCCAGGCGAACGAGGCCTCGTTTGTGAATTGAAGCACCCGATGGCGGGCGGAGGCGGATTTGGAGTGCGGTGGCAGAGCGTAGCGGCGACACCGCTTTGCAAAATCGGGTAAAGCAGGATCCTCCAAAGACAAAGGTTTATTCCAAAAGCGGCGTGGCGCTTCGCTTCCCGCCGCACTCCACAATGTGATCGGGTCCTTCTTTCACCGGCAGTTTGCCAGCTCGGAAGAATTGGTTCTGGAAGGGCTGTAAGCCGATTTCTGTCTGCGTTCTTGCGAACGGAGAGAATCATTTGTCTCAGCAGCCAATACCCGGAACCCGTTCCGCTTGCGCCGAACGTGGAGCGGGCCGCTCCGAGGTTCCCTATTTGGCCTTGCACCCGATGGGGTTTTCCGTGCCGCGTCGCTTGCGCTTCGCGCGGTGCGCTCTTACCGCACCTTTTCACCCTTACCCCGGCGGCGTTGCCGCAACCGGGGCGGTTTATTTTCTGTGGCACTGTCCGTCGGGACGGCTCACGCCGCCGCCGCCCGTGTGTATCTCCGACCGAATCGGAGTTACACGGCATCGCGCCCTGTGGAGTTCGGACTTTCCTCCCCCGACTCGCGCCGGGAGCGATTCTCCGCCCCTCCAGAACCAATCGGACGGTAGGCGAACAGACCTTTCCGCTCAAGCGGCGAATAGCGTTGCCCCGTTCGCGCGCGCTCATTAACGTCCTCGCGTGGCAGTCAAATTTACGATTCTCGGCAGCGGTTCCGCCGGCAACGCTTCCTACGTCGAAACCGACGAAACCCGCGTGCTGGTGGACTGCGGCTTCAGCCCGCGCCAGATCCGCCAACGGCTGGCCACCATCGGCCGCGCGCCGGAGAACCTCACCGCCATCCTGATCACCCACGAACACAGTGATCATATTGCCGGCCTTGCGGGCATCGCGGAAAAACTTGGCATCCCCGTCTATTGCAACCGCGCCACCAAGGAGGAAATCGAGCGCACCCTGGGTGCGCACCTGGACTTCCGCCTGTTCACTGCGGGCAGCAGCTTCGAGGTGGGCGAAATCACGGTTGAAACGTTTTCCATCCCGCACGATGCGCAGGATCCCGTCGGTTATTTGCTCCGCACCAGCAGCGGCAATCTCGGCTTCGCCACCGACCTTGGCCACGTCACCAAGCTCGTCCTCGAACGCATCCGCCCGGCCAATGTGCTCTTACTCGAATCCAATCACGACGTGAAAATGTTGCAGGATTGTCAGCACCGCCCCTGGAGCCTGAAACAGCGCATTCTCAGCCGACATGGCCATCTCTCCAACGAAGCCGCCGCCGATTGCACCGCCGACATCATGTCCGGCGACCTCCGCCATTTGTTTCTCGGCCACCTGAGCAGTGATTGCAACAAGCCGGAACTGGCGTTTGGCGTGGTGCAGAAGCGCCTGGACGCCATCGGGGCCACCCATGTGCAGCTCGCGTTGACAACCCAAGCCGCCCCCTGCCCCACCCTTAGCCTGTAGCCGGGCGGCCCATGTTTACGGTTCACCGCATTGATTCGCTTGAGCTGCCGGAACTCGCCCCGTTTCGCACGCTGAAGCGGAGCGTCGAACACGAGATGCAGGGTATCTTCGTGGCGGAGGGCGACAAAGTCGTGGAACGGCTGTTGGAAAGCCAGTTTGCCGTTGTCTCGGTGTTGCTGCCGGAAGAGCGGCTCGTCGAGTTTGAGCCGTTGCTCCGCACCCGCCCCGAGCCGGACATTCCCGTTCATGTCGTGGCCCGAAAAGACATTCTCGAGCGCCTGGTCGGATTCGACCTCTTTCAAGGCGTGCTGGCCGTCGGCCGGATTCCGACGCCCCGCTCCTTGGCGGACCTCATTTCCGCAAGTCCGTCACCCCGCCTGTTGGCGGCCGTGGACGGCTTGACGAACGCAGAAAACATCGGGGTGCTGGTGCGCAATTGCGTGGCGTTCGGCGTGCAGGCTTTGCTGGTCGGGGAAACTTGTGCCAGCCCCTTTCTCCGTCGTGCCGTGCGCAACTCGATGGGGGCGATTTTTCATCTGCCGATCATTTCCACGACGAGCCTGGTGCGCAGCCTCGGCGAACTCGGCCGGCACGGGGTTCGCTGCATTGCCGCGCATCCCCATACGGACCGCCAAATCCTGGAAGCGACAAACTTGACGACCGATTGCTGCCTGGTATTTGGCAGCGAAGGCAAGGGAATCTCAGCTCCGGTACGCGCCGCGTGCCCCGAAGCGGTTGCGATCGCGATGCCGCCGACTGTGGATTCCCTCAACGTCGGGAGCGCAGCGGCGGTATTCCTGTACGAGGCGCGGCGACAGCGCGGAAGAAACTGAGGGCGCGGGCTCCGCATCGGTCGCCGGAGCTTGGAGATCAGCCGGCCAGAGCCACGCTGGGCGGTTTCCGGCGAGCGGCCTTTAGGACAAGGCGAGCGTTTCCAACTGCACCGGCACGCGCGAAATTTCGGCAGGCGGTTTCAGCCGGGTAAACAAACCGCACCAGAAGCCGTAGCCATACAGGAGATGGGTCAGCACAATCAACGGCAAGGCACAGAGTCCGCGCACGGCACCACTCGTGGGAATCAGGGCGATCACCTGCACCAGCACAGCCATGCCATAGATCATCAAGGGCAACGTGTACAGCTCACGTTCCCATTCCGCCGCTGGAACGAAAGTGCCCGCCCACACCAAAGGCAAAGTCAGCAGGTAAACCAGGAACAAAGGTGGCACGAAGTTCAGCGCGGAACCGAGAGTCGGCGTCGCGCGAAACTGCTCCGCCCGCCCTCGCCCGTACGTCCGCAGCATTTTTGCAAACGCACGCAAATTACGTCGCGGCCGGCGATAAACGAACAACTCCGGATCGTAGAGGAGCTGTCCGCCCGCGCGCTGGATTTTGTCCATGAGCGCGTTTTCCTCATTCGGATACAGCGCCTCGTTGAATCCTCCATGCTTCAGCAACGTTTCCCGCCGGGCCACCAGGTTGCACAAGATCAACTCCTTCTCGCTGGTGGCACGCACCCCGCCGACTTTGGCATAGCGCGCCCGGCTGGGGCCAAAGGCCAGCCAACTGGCCAGTACCAGGGCGAAGACCTGCTCGGAGGGCGGCGCCTCCGGTGGACAAAGATTTGGCCCGCCGACCATTTCCACTTTGGGATTGCGAAAATGCGCCACCGCCCGCCGCAGATTTCCCGGCGGCGCCAGGGAATCATCGTCCAGAAAGTAGATCAATTCGCCCCGGGCCTCGCGCAGGGCCACATTGCGCTGGGCGGAAGGTTGGGTTCCCCGGGCGAGGATGATTTCCAGGCTTTTGGCGGGATAATCGAATTGCCGCGCCACTATCGCCGCCCGGACTTCGGGTTCGTCGGGTCGCGCCGGGATAATGATGGTCACGCTCGGCAGTTCATCGCTCACGCGGACAAACTAGAGTTCGGTCGGCGAAGTTCAAAGGGGAAAGTGCTCGTCGACAGCAGGAGTAAGAGGCCCGTAATGCGGGAACTTGATCGCGCTCAGCCGGGCCGACCGAGGGCTCGATCGTCGTGTGGCTGATGGTCGACCGATGGTCTCCATCTTGGGATTGGAGTGAGATGCCGACGAATCGCCACCCACGCGTTTTGACCCCTTGCCCCAGCCTCCTGCCATCGGTTTGACAAAGTTAAGATGCCGTGGTCTAATGATATCAAGGTGAACTTTATACATTACTTATTTAGTCGTCACCCGCATCCGGAGAGCAAAACGTCCACCAGCTACAATTGGGCCGGGCAGTCCGGAAAGGAGTATCAATATTCGATCCATCCCCTTGGTACGACTTTCAAGCCCATGCCCGGAGTTTACATTTATGCCAAGGAACTGGCGGACGGTGATTGGTCGCCGATCTACATTGCGCAAACCCGGGATCTGCATCAGCGGCTCGAGGGGCATGTAACCATGCAGGACGCCATCGCCAACGGCGCGACGCATATCCACGCGCATTACTGCACGGCGGGACAGAGCGCCCGTTGCACGGAGGAGCAGGACCTCATTCACCGCTGGCAGCCGGTGTGCAACGATGTGTTCCAAAGCTGACCCTCGGGCGGGTTGATGACCTGACTCCGAGTGACTGACTTGCTGGCGCAGCAAGCACGGTACTTCTGCTGCCAGCCGCGTTCAGTAGCAAACCGCCTTTGACTTGACGGTAACGGCGTTAAGCGCGGGGTGCGTGATCAATTTGTCTTAACCCTTTTCCGCTTCCGAACCACTCGATCCGTGGCGTAGCTTGATGGAACGTCTCCATGGGGATCCGCATCCATGGCCCAAGCACATCCTCTCATTGTCTGGATTAACCATTATACAACCATTGCAATGGGATGAATGTTCCGCCCGGTCGAGTGTCCAACCTTCACAAGCGCATCACTTGCACTGCGCCGAGCGGTCGGTGATCGCAAAATTGATCTTTGAAGCCGGAAACGATTACGGCGCAGAATCCGTAGTTCAGGTCTGCGCCAGCCGTTGGACAAGAACCTGCCTTGAACTAATCGACTCTCACCGGGTCTCTCCGCCACCCCCTGGCTGATTGACCCGTTTTTTCTGTACCGAAGCGATTCCCGTTCGCCGCAAGTCACCCGGCCCAAATGGTTCTTCGCACCGCTCAACCAATTCAGTTTAAGCGTACGGTACTCGGGCATCCAGTGCCAGGGCAGCGAGTTCACGGTTGCAGTGCACTGCGTGCGCCCTTAGCCTCGCCCCGATGCCGGTAAATGCTCGTCACCTCTCGCGGCCCCGCTTCGCGCCCTGCGCGGCGTGGGCCCGTGTTACCTGCGCCAACCGATGAATCCCTTGCCTGCTCCGCAGCCAGGTCCCGGCGTGGCCAGCCCAACCCGCACCGGGTTCAAGCGCGCTTTCTGGATCCTGAACGGGATCGAGATGTGGGAACGGCTGGCGTATTACAATCTTCGCGTGATGGCCCCGATCTACATCATGCAGGCCGACAACCCGGGTGGGTTACATTTGACGGCCACGGACAAGGGCACGATTTACGCCTGGTGGGCGGCTTTTCAATCCCTGCTGCCCATTGTCACGGGAGGTTACGCCGATCGTTTCGGATACAAGCGCACTCTGGGTTTCGCCCTCACGCTCATGCTGGCCGGCTACCTGATGATTGCCCTGCTGCGCGACGTGGCCTGGATCACCAATTACTGGGGATTCTTCGCCGGCATCCTGGTGCTCGCCACGGGCACGGCGTTTTTCAAACCCAGCTTGCAAGGCTCGCTGGCGCACCAGCTGACCAGGGAAAACTCATCTTTGGGTTGGGGCTTGTTTTACTGGGTCGTGAATGTGGGCGCGTTCGTTGGTCACTACCTGCCGACGGTCCTGCTCAGCCTGAGCGTCCTGTTGCCGGGGCCCTTTCATGCAACGGTGAACTCCCCGGAAGCATGGCGCAATCTGTTCCTGGCATCGGCGCTCTTCACCGCCTTCAACGTGCTGATGCTCTTTGCGGTGAAGGACGTGCCCAGCGGCGCTTCGAAATCGGAGTCCGTCGCGCAAGTGCTTGGGCGTACGTTGCGTGGCGTGCTGGAACCGCGGCTGCTCGGTTGGCTCGCCATCATGTCGTGCTTCTGGTTGATGATGTTCCAGCTTTGGGATCTGCAGCCGAATTTCATTGCCGACTGGGTGGACAGCGGAAGCATGGCCGACGGGCTGCGCTGGCTGCCGGCGGGGATATATCGCGCGCTGGTCGAAGAGACCTCGCGCGGACCGATGATCCCCCAGCAGGTGCTATTGAGCGCCAACTCCCTGTTCATCATCCTTGGCGTCATCGGCGTGGCGTGGCTCACCCGCCGGATGCGCACCCTGACGGCCATGTTGTTCGGGATGATGTTTGCCACCGTCGGCGTGCTGGTCGCCGGCTGGACCACCAACGCCTGGATTCTGGTCCTGGGCATCCTGTTCTTCTCGCTGGGGGAAATGGCGACCGGTCCGAAGAAAACCGAATATCTGGCGCTGATCGCTCCGCCCGGAAAAAAGGGGCTTTATCTCGGCTACGTCAACATCCCCGTTGGGGTGGGGGTTTACGTGGGCTCCAAGATCGCCGGGTATGTTTATGGTCATTACGGCGAAAAGGCCGTGCTGGCTTTGCGCTATCTGGCGGAGCGGACACCGTTCGGCGAGGCCAAGGGTTGGAATGGCGATGTGGCCACACTGGAAACTATCCTCGGCGTCAAACGCACGGGCGCGATGTTGAAACTCCAGGAGGTCACCGGCCTGGACCCGAGGGCGGCGACACAACTACTTTGGGACACCTACGATCCGCAAGTCTGGGTTTGGGTGCCATTCGCGGCGGTCGGCGTCCTTGCCACCGTCGCGCTCTGGATCTTTGGCCGCATGGCCAAGAAGTGGAGCGACATGAACGCGTAATTCTCAAGGGAGCCGGCGACACACGAGAAAAGGCCGGCACAAGTTCGGGCGGTTATAACGGTTGCCAAAGGTCATTTCCGAATGGAGCAGATGGAGGCGGTTTTGTC
>CAZIJO010000104.1:0-19456 GCA_964539515.1 uncultured Bifidobacterium sp.
AACGACGATTCGCTGCACTATCTCTCCACCGAAGGCATGGTGGCCGCGACGGGCTTGCGGAAGGAGAATTTCTGTCTGGCGTGTTGGGATGGCGATTATCCGGTGCCGTACGATCCGGCGACCGACAAGGAGATCATGGAGCGCCGGCGCAATCGAGTGGAAACCCTGCGCGACTCGCTACCGAAGGACGGCAAACAGATCCGCTTGCTGTAGATTGGCCGCTGCCCGCTGGCGGGCGACGAGCAAACGACGAAGTGGTGATCCGGCCGGGTGGAGATAAGGTTTGCAGGCCTTCCGGCTCTTCCGCCATGCTCGGTTCATGCATCATCAGTGGAAGGCGGGCAGAAACGCGACCGGCTGGCTCACTCTGACCATAATTATTCTCGCCGGCTGTCGGACGCAAGAACACCCGGGAGGGGATGGGCCCACAACCGCTGTGGTCGGCCGGCTCGGTGAAAACCGATATTACACGCCCGCCAATCAACTCCTCACGCCGACTGGCCTGCAGGTTGAATTGCCTGACCTGCGACCGCAGGCGATTGCCCTCAGCCCGGACGGCAAGTGCCTCGTCACCGCTGGCAAGACGCCTGAGTTGGTGGTGGTTGAACCCGCAACCGGAAAAATTTGCCAACGCGTCACCCTCCCTTCGGACAGCGATAAAGACCCGGCGCCCGATGCGGTTTCAACCCATATGTTGAAGCCGGATAGCGAAGGGCAACTCAGTTTCACCGGTCTGATGTTTTCGCCAGATGGAGCACGGGTTTACCTCGCAAATGTCAATGGCAGCATCAAGGTGTTTGGTGTCGATCACGGTACGAATGTTGCCGGGTTGTTCACCATCGCCTTGCCGCCCGCAAACACGCCGGGCCGCAAACCGGAAATCCCGGCCGGCATTGCCATAGCTCCCGATGGAAAGCGACTCTACGTCTGCGGCAATCTCTCCAATCGTCTGCTCGAAATCGATGCCACCAACGGCCGGTTGTTGCGGACTTGGAATGTCGGTGTCGCGCCCTACGACGTCGTGTTAGCCCGTGGCAAGGCGTATGTAAGCAACTGGGGCGGGCGGCGCCCCGACGCGCTGAGTTTGACTGGTCCCGCCGGGCACGGTACTCGCGTACGGGTGGATCCGGTGCGCCACATTGCCAGCGAAGGTTCGGTGTCGGTGATTGATCTGGCCGCAGCCGGAACGACCGCTCCGGACACCACCGAAATACTCACCGGCTTGCATGCTTCGGCGCTGGCGTTGTCGCCAAACCAGCGCTGGCTCGTCGTCGCGAATGCGGGCAGCGATACGCTAAGTGTGATCGACACCCGCACGGATCGGGTAGTCGAGAGCCTTTGGATGCGCCAAAACCCGGCGGACCTGTTCGGCGCGCAGCCCAATGCACTGGCGTTCGATCCGTCCGGGCACACGCTTTTTGTCTGCAATGGCTCGCAAAACGCCGTGGCGGTGGTTGACTTCAAGCCGGGCCAATCAAAACCGCGGGGACTGATTCCCGTCGGCTGGTTTCCCGGGGCGATCACGGTGGCCCAGCGTGGCTCGGGCCTTGTCTTGTTTGTCGCCAACATCAAGGGCATCGGCTCAACCAAAAAGTACCAAGTTGGGGAGAAGGTCGAATACAACTCGCACCAGTACTTCGGTACCTTGTCCCTGATTCCAATGCCGGGTAAACGGGAACTGGCCCGTCTCACCCAGGTCGCTTTGGTTAACATGCGTCACGGACTTCTGCAGACAGCGCGGCTGCCGGCGCGACCGAATCAACCGCCGCGCCCTGTGCCGGAACGCGTTGGCGAGCCGAGTGTGTTCAAGCATGTCGTCTACATCATCAAGGAAAACCGAACCTATGATCAGGTATTGGGCGACATCCCCCAGGGCAACGGCGATCCGTCGCTTTGTATTTTCGGCGAGCGCGTCACGCCCAACCAGCACAAGCTGACGCGCGACTTCGTGCTCCTCGATAATACCTATTGTTCCGGGATTCTCAGTGCGGACGGTCACCAATGGGCGGACACTGGTATCACCACGGAATATATGGAAAAATCGTTTGCCGGTTTCCCGCGCAGTTATCCTGATGGCATGGAGGACGACGACGTGGACGCATTGGCGTATTCACCCGCAGGGTTCATCTGGGACAACGTACTCGCGCACGGTCGGAGTTTGCGCATTTATGGCGAGTTTGCGGGGACAGAAAAGCAGTGGACCCTTCCCGGTCGCAAGGGCGGCATCAAGTTTACGGATCACTGGAAGGATTTCGTGAGTGGAGCAGGGGAGATTCGCATCTGGAGCCGTCCCATGATCGAGTCCATCCGCCCGTATTTGTGCACCAATACCGTCGGCTGGGATATGAGCATTCCGGACGTATTCCGCGCCCGGGAGTTCATCAAGGAATTACGCGCATACGAAAAATCCGGCGACCTGCCGAATTTCATCGTCATCTGCCTACCCAACGATCATACCAGCGGTACCAAGCCTGGCGTGCCAACCCCGGCAGCACATGTGGCAGACAATGACCTCGCGTTTGGTCAAATTGTCGAGGCGCTAAGCAAAAGTCGCTTCTGGAAGGAAACGTGCATTTTTGCAATCGAGGATGACCCGCAGGCGGGCTGGGATCATGTCAGTGGCTATCGCACGACTGCCTACGTTGTGAGCCCGTTTACCCGGCGCGGGGTGGTGGTGAGCACGCAATACAACCAGACCAGCTTGTTGCGGACGATGGAATTGATGCTTGGACTGCCTCCGATGAACCAGTTCGATGCGACCGCAACGCCCATGACGGATTGCTTCACGGAAACGCCAGATTTCACACCCTTCACCGCGTTGACCAACAACGTGGCACTCGATGAATTGAATCCCGAACCACGGAAGATTTCCGACCCCTTATTGCGAAAACAAGCTATTGCCTCCGCGCGCCTCCCCTTGGACAAAATCGACGCCTGCCCCGAGGACCTTTTCAACCGCATCCTCTGGCATGCAATGAAAGGCTCGCACGTCCCATATCCCCTTTGGGCGGTGAACTTGGTGGACGATGACGACTGACCAGGACGGCTGGTGGAGGATGGGGTTGCTTCCGTGGGGCCAGGGCTGCCGCCTTTGGGAGATTGAAGCGGCGCTTGCAATTCGCGGGTCGGCGACCCATGCTGGAACTGTAACGATTTATCGAGTCCCGTTACGGGGCTGTCGTAATTTATGAATATCAATCCGGAAACGGACCTTGACTTGGAAAAACTGTTCCTGCCCGCCTGGGCCCAGGGAACCGTCGACGCAAACCGCTACGCCAAATACACCGGCAACGAAGGCGCACCCCGCGAACGCCGGGGTGACGATCGCGGTGGTCCACGCCCGCCGCGGCGCGATGGAGCTGCGGGCTCGCGGAATGATCGCCCCGCTGGGCCGCGCCGCGAAGGTGGTTTTGGCCGTCCGTCGCGCGATGACCGCGGTGGCTCACCCCGGGACGAACGTCGTGGTCGGCCGGAACGTCGCGAAGCCCCTTTGCCGTTGCCACAGATTTCGGCAGCGCTAATCCCCGATGAGCGGGGTGTTCAGTCCATGGCCCGCCAGGTGAAAATGACCGGTCGTGCGTTTCCGCTTTTTGACATTGCGTTCTTGATTCTGCAGAAGCCGGAGCGTTATGCAGTCCGCTTGACCGTGGAAAAAAATGCCCAAGGTCAGACGGTGCAGCCTATTTACCTATGCGCGCTCGATGACACGGTTTGGTTGAGTGAGGAGGAGGCGGTGGCGCATGTTTTGCAAAAACACTTCGCCACCTTCTATCAGGCGGAACGAACGGCGACCGAACCCCCCAAGGGCGTTTACACCTTTGTGGGCCAATGCGGTCTTAGCGGCGTGGTTCTTGGCCCGCCGAACCATCACGATTACCAGAACCAGTTGCGCAAGTTACATGCAGAACGATTCAGCCGCATGCCCTTCGAGGCCTTTAAGTCACGTGTCAAAATTGTTCGCGACGAGGCGGTGGTAAAACAGTGGGTCGAGGAGCAAAGCTGGAAGACCCAGTACCTCTGCCTTAATGTTCCCGAGCCGCTCACCCTGCCGAACCGCGACGAGGTGGAAAAGCACTTCCGGGCAGCGCATAAGGACACAATCATCAAATCGGTCGAATCGCACGTCGTTAGTGGTGTGGCGTGCCGCTCTTTGCGCGGCGGACTGAGCCGCGTGGTGATGCAACTGCTGGCCGATCAGCGTCGTTTCCCCATGCAGATTGCCACGGCGTTGAGCCAGTCCTTCGCCCATAGCGGCCTGCATTTTTTCAAGGTCAACAAGACGGTTACGCATGTGGCGGTGGCACGACCGACGTACTTGGATCTCGAAACCACGCCGGTTTCCGAAGGGGTGCGGCGGATCGTGGATTTCATCAATGCCCACCCGAAATGCAACCGGCGCAAGCTGATTGAAGCGTTGGTCCCGTCCCCCGCGCCGGCACCAATCGCGGCAACGCCAGTCGAAGGGGAGCCAAACCCAGCCGCGGCGGCCACCCCACCCAGCGTCGAGGAGCCGACGACGGAACAATCGGCGATGATCGGCGACCTTCACTGGTTGGTGCATCAGGGCCACGTTATTGAATTTGCCAGTGGCATTCTCGAAACGGCAAAAAAGCCCGCGCCCAAACCGCCGAAACCTGAACCAAAGCAAGAGCCGAAACCGATGGCGGTGGCGTCGCCGCCGGGGAAAGTTTCTGCCCCCGATGAAGTTCCAGCCGCCGTCGTCGCCCTGCCCGCCAACCTGTCAGCCACGGAAACTGCGGCTCCGCCATTGCCGGCACCAGCCGCGTCAGCCCCCACGGCGGAGCCGAGTTAGCGCGCGTGAGTATCGCAATGGAAAAGGCTGATTCCGTCCACCGGAATCAGCCTTTCTCTTTCCCAATCTATGGCGGCAACAATTATTGTGCGGCGTTATCAGGTCTTCCCAAAACGCTCGACCAGTCCGGCAAGGCCGGTTTTTGACTCCGGCACTTGCTGGCGGACTTTGAGTTGGCCGAGGATGGCGTGCCAGCCGATGTAAATCTTATGCCATTGGTTCTCCAGGCTGCGCAATGCGCCTTCACTCATTTCACTCAGGTAACGGAGCGAGGGCGAGTTGCCAATGAGGCTGTGAATTTCTTCCTTGGTGGGCGAACTGACCTCCATGCCGGCGAGGATGCGTTCTAGTTCCTGTACCAGCACGCTCTTCATCTCAAGGAAGTGGGTTTCGTCCTCCGCCCCAAATTTCTTGGCGCGGGCGATGTTGATGAAGTGGTTGAATTGCTTCCAACATTCGAGGTAATTCTCGGTTTGTTGAATCAGTGGATGCATTTTCTGGTTGCTCATAGATCGAAGGATTTGAGTTTGTGATTGGGGGCGGAGGAGCTCGGGGTCGTGAGAAAAACAAGGGCGCCGCCACGCATTTCACGGGCGGTCAGGCTTAGGCCCGGATAGTGAACGACAAGTTGATCAAGCGGGAGCTGTGCCGTCTGGGCTTCGCGAAATGTGTCCACCACACAGCGGCCGATCTCCACGATCAAGGACGGTGGAAAGCTGGACGGCAGGGTGGTCGCTAGCACGCGACCACCGCGGTCCAGACTGAAACTGCCCGAATGCAACTGCAGCAGCGGTCGGGCGGGTTTCGAGAAAAAGCTCAGGAGTCCCATAATGCTAAGATCTTCTTCATCCGGTCGCGGATCTCCCCTGCGCCGATGGTTTGGTGCCAGCCTACACACAAGCCCGACGGGCCTTTTTGTGCGAGCGCGACATTGCGCTGGGCACCCAGGCCGGTCACTTGCTCCAGGGGGCCCGCCTGCAGAGTGTCGCCAAGCGTATGAAATCGCTCGAGACTCTGGCGGGTCCAGTTCGCGAGCCGATCGGGGCTTTCTAGGCCGCGGGAATCCACTTTGGTCTCCGCCAAGACTCGCAGGGCGAATTCCACGCCGTCGGTCTGCGCCAACGCCGTCAATCCGGTGGCATTGCTGCTGGCGGACTGACCCGGCATGGCGTTCACGGACGTGTCCGTGTTGCTGGATTCGTCGAAGGCTTGCGCTGTCTCGAGCAGCAACGCGTTGTACGATTTGAAAATCGTGCGGGCGCGGCTGGGCTCCGCCGGCAGGAATTCGAAATTACCAGTGCGCCAGCGCAGGATTTTTTGAAATGCTTCCTCGCCGCGTGCGGCTTCGGTCTCGGCGTCGATCAGCTCGCCGTCGTTGACCCAGATGCTGCCAACAAAAGGGCCGTTGGTGACGCGCAGGATCGAAGAGCTCTGGGAAATGCACTCCAATTGGACGAGGTCCATCAGGCTCTTGCTTTGCATGCCGCGAAAACCGGGCTCGGATTCGCGGCCCAGGAGCGATTCGAGGCAGTCCATGAATTGCTTCATTTCCGGCTCGCTGCCCGGCTTGTGCCAGTACAGGTCCACTCCGAGCGCGTAGACCCGCGAGCGGAATTGTTCGTCCACGAGGGAGGTCAGGACCACCGTGCGGAGTTCAGGAAATTTTCGACGGACGATGGAAAGCAGCTGCAGGCCGTCCATCTTGGGCATCTTCAGATCACTGACGAGCAACCGATACGGAGCGGATTCCAACATTGCAATGGCGCGCGCTCCAGATGGGGCGATGTGGACTTCCGGCTGACTGGGCAGCGAGGTGAAAGTCTCGCGATAGACCTCCAGCAAGTCCGGATCGTCATCTACCAGCAATATCTTGTGCCGCGTTTCCATTTATTCCGTTCGGTTAGAATCACCGGTTTGCTTTTCGCCATGCGAACTGCTCACCCGGCCTGCTTCGCCCGCTAACAAGCAAGTGGTATTCCGCGCTTGTGAGTTATGGAATTTTGTGCGCTCTCCAACTGCCGTTTGTTGCCCGATTTCATTGGGAGGATTCCTTCTGCCAAGCCTGCGCGCGCGGCGCAAAACGCAAGCCAAGGCATTGCGTGAGACAACCAGTCCAGTGATGGGACAAGCCGGTA
The DNA here is from genome assembly GCA_964539515.1 of uncultured Bifidobacterium sp. GTDB lineage: Bacteria > Verrucomicrobiota > Verrucomicrobiia > Limisphaerales > JADLHS01 > JADLHS01. Next base: position 6,949 of record CAZIJO010000104.1, read on the forward strand.
TCGTGGGCGCACTTTAATACCTTCGGCGGCGTTGATGGAGTTTTGGCAACCGTTCATCGGCTCATAAGTTGTTGCTTCGAAAGGGTCGTGTGGACCCGGTGGCGTTTGAGATCTGTGGAAGGACAGAAATTGTGGAATGCTCCGGTTTCTTGAGGCCCGACGCGCTGGCAGGTGCCTTGATCATGCGCGTTCCCCGGGGTTTTCCCCAGCTTTCATCCACACTTCGGATTGTGGGGGGAGGGCGTAACCAACGAAACCGTTGTGGAGCCCACGTTTTACATACAGCCGCGTGCGGCAAGGTCGTGGCACGGTTGCTGCAAAGGTGAGTTCAAGTCGTAAATGAAATCAGTTGTGATCTTTCGCGGGACGGTGGCAATTCGGGCCGGACAATTTCAATGTCCGACCGGACTTTGCTGCGGTTGCAAAAAACAAGGAAGGTCTAGGACCTGAACGATGGCAAAGAACATGAGAGCATCATCTAACAGAGGGAAGTCGGGTTTGTTTGGTTACTTCAAGGGGTTGTTCCGCACTGCGGATGCTCCTGCCGCTGAAGAGCCGGAATCGTTTGGTGAAACTGATGTAATGGTCGCCGCGCCTGCCCCCACTCCGCCGCCGCCCGTCGCCATCGCGCCTCCCCCAGAATCCAAGAATGGCAATGGTCATCATGGCGTTCCTGGGCTGGAACTCCCGTTGCAATCGGTGCTCAACGGGTTTCCAAATGAATTGCGGGCGAAGATCCGCATGCAGACCGTTGGCGATCTCATGATCACCATCGCCCTCGACAAGGTCCTCTCCCAACTTGGCCAAGGTGTGGTCCAGGTTCCGTTTGGTGACATCCGCATTTCAGCCCCTCACGTCTTTACTTCGGGAACCGAAAGCGACCGCGTTCCGGTCACGCTTCCGCTTGGGGAAGTTCTCTCGCGTCTCAACCCCGCCCTCCTCGTCCGGCGTACGGCGCAACGACAAGTCGAAGTCCCCGATGAAATCAGCAGCCCCTTCGACGCGCGCGGACAGGGTCTCACACTTTCGGTGGGGAACGCGCAGCCGGTGACCCCGGCTGCACCGCGCAAACCCGCGCCCGGTCCTAGCAGGCCGGTGCGCGGCTCCCTTCATTCCTCAGGCCCCACACCCGCGCCGTCAGCCGCTCCTTCGCCCGCTGCACCAATTCCGTTTTCCTATCTAAAGGAGCGGAGTGCGCCCGCATCCCGCCCTCAAGCGGCGGCCCCTCAGGCCCGTCCACCGGCCACGGTGCCGTTCACACCCACACCGCGGAGCCAGCCTCAACCGGCTGCCGCACACCCGGCTGCGGCACCCCAGCCCGCCGCGCCGCAAGCAAACCAATCGGTGATCACCACGGCTTTGAATCTACTTTGGGAAGGCTGGCCCGACGCCCTTAAAAAGGAGATCGCGCAGAATGGCCTTGCGGATGCAAAACTCGCCATGCCCACCGACTTTGTCGAGGCGGCACTCCGACAGGGTCGAGTGGTGTTCCCTTGGAAATTGTTGCGCAGTTGGATTCGCCCCGCCACGACCCCTGGAGCTTCGGCACACGACGCTACGGAGCTGGAGTTGCCGCTCAAGGTGATCGCGCCCTTGTTCATTGCCCGGAAGCAAGTCGCCGTTCAAGCGCCCACGAAGGTAGCGGTGGACGAGGCCATTCCGAATCTGTTCTTCGGCTTTCCACAACCAGAGGCGGCGCCGCAGGAACCGCCGCCGCAGGAAGTTGCACGTCCGAAGATTGAGCCGGTCGTGCCCATTGTTCCAGCTGCGTCAATTGAACTGATCCCCACCGCAGTTGCGCCCGAATCCCCCGCATCATTGGGGGTATCCTCTCCACCCAAGCCGGCGGATACTAATTATTACATCTGGGATGACGTATCAGACACGACCAGGCTTCACGCCGAGGAAATCAAGCGGAAGGGAGCGAGCGGCACGGAATTCATTACCCGTTATGCCTCACCGAATGAAATCGTGTCGCGCGCTGCCGGATTGGAAGGCGTGGTGGGTGCGTTGATAGCGTTGCCCGATGGACTGATGGTTGCCAGTCGAATTCCAGCGGACATGAGTGGCGATACGCTCGCTGCGTTCCTGCCACAAATCTATTCCAAAGTGAGTCAGTGCACGAAGGAATTGCGATTGGGCGAACTGAACAATCTGACATTTACCGTCGGCAACGTTCCGTGGAAAATCTTTCGTGTGAACGCCATTTTCTTCGCCGCTTTCGGCCACGCGGCCCAACCTTTGCCTACCGCGGAGCTGGCTGCCCTCGCGGTGGAACTCGATCGCAAGAAAAAGTAATTTATTATGGCCATTATCAACCAAGCGACCAAAGAACTGCAGGTCAAGATCGTCTATTACGGCCCTGCCATGTGCGGGAAGACGACCAACCTTGTGCAGGTTCACGACCACGTGCAAACCGCCGCGGGAAGCAAAGGAAAATTGGTTTCCCTCGCGACCAGTTCCGACCGCACGCTCTTCTTCGATTTCCTGCCCATCGAGGCCATGTCGATCAAGGGATTCAAGACCAAATTCCAACTCTACACGGTGCCGGGCCAGGTGATCTACAACACCACGCGCCAGCTGGTGCTGCGCGGTGTGGATGGGATCGTATTCGTCGCCGATTCGCAGTACGAAAAGATGACTGAGAACGTGGAAAGCCTGCAAAACCTGGCAGATAACTTGAAGGCGCTGAAGCTCAATCTCGACGACATTCCCTACGTGCTGCAATACAACAAGCGGGACCTGCCGAATGCCGCCCCGATTGAGTACATGGACTTTCTGCTCAACAATCGGGACGTGCACGTCCCATCCTTTGGCGGTGCTGCGCACAAGTGCGAAGGGGTCTTCGAGACGCTCAACATGATCACCCGGATGTTGCTCAACAAGTTCATTAACCGAAGCATTCCGCAGTACGCATGATATGGCTACCCTCCCCCAGTTATTCGAGGAAGATATTCAGCGGATCGAGGATGTTTTACGCGAGTATCTGGAGCGCTGTGACGCCACGACAGCGATTGTCATCGACAAAGGTGGCTTCCTTATTGCCAACCAGGGTGATGCCCGCCGGTTCGATTTGACGACCATCGCAGCCCTGGCTTCGGGTGCGTACATGGCCAATCAGACGATTGCCAACCTCGTCCATGAGGAGAATTTCGACAGTGTTTATCAGCAGGGCGACAAATTCAGCATGTTCGTTGCGAACATTGACGAATGTTGCCTCTTGATGGTCATATTCTCGTCCAAAGTTGGTGTGGGCGTTGTTAAATACCATGCCGCGGAAGCGCGCGCCGAAATCGCTGCCCAACTTCAAACTGCCCAGGAACGTGATCCTGATGCCGGCCTTGATCTTTCAGTCCTTAATATGGCCGACCCGAGCGAGTTGTTCAAACGGCGCGCATAACGTGAGGTAAAGATCGGGCGTTAAGGTCGGGCCGTGACCCGCCCACGCCCAAATTCTCAGCCTGGTTTCGGACACAGTCAGATTAGCGGGTGAGCTCTCGCAGAAGACTCCGGTTCTTTTCCTTTACACCTTCATCCTGCGGCTGTCTTGGGTTCGGTTTGGATCTCCTTCTGCGGTGCGAAGCCCGTGGCTTTGTGTGGACCATGTGCCAGAATGGGTGGCTTCCTGGCCGTCCTCATCTACACAACCAATAAACACTCGGTTTACCCTGCCATAAGAATGGCTACCCCTGAGTTATGTTGGGTTGGGTCTTGCTTTAGGCTTGTTGGAACCAGGATTCTGCAGCTATTCGGTCATTGAGAGAAGCTCGCCACTAACCTCAACGACGTTTCTGCGGCTTGTTGGCGTCGGAATCATCATTCGAGGTGAGCCACCAGACAATCATGGCCGGGCCAAAGCAGAGCGCCAAACCGATCGGCATCGCGAAAATACTCCAAAATTTATCCATAGCGGACGGGAGGGTGCGGGGTGAGCTGACGCTTGTAAAGCCATTATCACCCAGTTAGCGCGGGCAGACCAGCGCGAATTGGTCACTTTCCAGCCAGCCCAAGCTCCGGCTCGTTCGAACCAGCACGTAGTTGCCCTGCACCCGTTCGCGCCGAGCAGGTTCACCTGGTGCCAGTTGCATCACCGTTTCAGCGTCCTTGGTCGGCGAAAGGCGCAAAGCTGCACCCGGGCCGATTACGAAACCGATCTCTGTACGCGTGTGCGCCCCAATCTGGGCTGGCAAGCTAATCAGGAAAACAGCCAGACCCGATGCTGCCAGAGCCTGTGCCCAGCTTGTCTTGGGACGCCGCAGAAAGCCGGGCAGGGTGATCAGTCCAACCGCAACCCAAAGGCTCACCCCTCCTACCCATGCCCACACATTAGCCGGAAGCCAGGTGGACGGTATTTCGTGCCAAGCATGGGTGGGCGACTCTAGTTGAGCGGTCTTGCGTGCAAACTGCAAATTTGCTCGCGCCGCTGGATGCGCTGGATCAAGCCATACCGCCCGCTCCCAAGCCAGAATGGCCTCGCCGACGCGGCCGTCCTGCCAGGTGGCCAGGCCAAGATTCTGCCATCCCCCCGAACTTGGCTTCTCTGCGACCGCGTCAGCAAACCATTTCGCCGCCCCGGCAAAATCGCGCTTCCCATACGCTTCCATTCCGCGCTGAAAGGCAATCTCCCCCGGCGAAATTGCAAGTGCATATGCAACCAACCCCAGCAGCAAGATCGTGGAAAGCACTCTCTGCCTCATATTCACAACAGTTTCTCCAATCGGAGCAACACAAGCTCGATCTCGGCCGACGTAGCTGGCAGAGTAAGCCCTTCCGCGGTGTACGCCCCAAACTGGGCCGCATCGGCGGCAGCGAAGAATTGCCGCACCGTTTGGCCAGTATTGTTCTGCCGCTCCTGATCGGTGAGCAAAGCGAGAATGTCGGTCGCAACCAACGCGCGCGGCTCCGCAGGAAAGTGGGGGGCGGCCGCGACCCGCATCGCCTCTAGACCCGACCTCAGCACCCCGGCGGTATCACCACGTCGCACTGCCACCCGCAATGAGCGGCGCACCCGCCGCAAGGAGCGTCGGGCTCGCCGCCGGGCCAGGATGTCCGGATGCGCCGCAAGATATCGCCGGCGACGATCCCATAGCCACAGCCCGATGAAGCCAAACGCCGGAGTGACCTGGACCAGTGGAAACCAACCACGCAGAGCCAACGGGATCAAGCTCCCAGCAGTTTTTCCGGGCGAGGTCGCAAGTTCACTCAAGGTCAGTTCCTTTGCCTCGCCATGGTTCTCTGACGCTGCAAGCGCTTGTGCCTGGGTGTCGGCAGGTTGGATGCCGGGGTTTACTAATACTCGGAGCGACGGAATGGTCAGGTCCACATAGGCCGCACGGGCAGGATCAAAATAGCTGAATGGCAATTCCGGCGTGCCCCGCACGGCCTCAGTCAGGGGAATTAGCGAGTAGCTGAAAGTGACGAATCCGCGCGCCCGAACCTCCGCAAGGGGTGCTCCTGAAGTCTCCGCAAACACCTGCCATTCGCGGGTGGGCTTGGGTGCCGGTCGCAACAACCGGCCGAGGTTACCTTGGCCTCGAACGGTGACGGTGAGTCTCACCGGTTCCCCCACGCGCAGAACGTTGGTCGCCAGTGCGGGTGGGTCCGTCGTAAAGTGGCCGATCCCACCCGTGAAGCCCGGCAGTTCCCCTGCTTTGGGCAAGGGGCTTACCGTGATCGTGACCGGATCGGACTCCACGAGTCTCAGGCCTGGAAGTTCACCCGGAATGATCACTGGGCCGCCAAAAAGGCCCCCTGATTCAAATCCCTGAGCGGTGATTGTAATCTTGCCGGCGCGCAAAGGGATGAGCGTTGTGTCGTGAATGAAACTTGCGCGGTTCGTCCCTTTCCCGGCGCCGGCCTCAATGCGCTGTTGCGTAAAGGCGCGGTCTACCAGAATGCCATCGCCGTGGAGCTCCACCTGGGTCAGTCCCTGAATCGTTCCCTGATCGGTGGCGCTTTGCCGTACGCGCACATCCACCGCCTGGCCGGCATACAGGTTCGTTCCCGGCAACTCCAGCCGCAGCCGCGCTATGGACTGGGTGGGGGTCACACTGACCGGGACCACTTCGAGTTGGGCGGCTGGCACCGGAACCGTTTGTCCGTAAACCTGAATGGTGAACGCCGGCATGACATAGGAACCGGGCTGGTCACTCCGGGCGTGGAAATTGAACGCGCTGAGCGGCAGGAGCGTGCCGCCAAGCTGCCGGAACGCCTGCCCGCGCGCGCCGGGGCGCACGACCAGTCCGCTGGGGGATGGCAACGGCTCCGGCAGATTGATTGAATCTTGGATTGCGTCGAGCGTGAGGCGATACGTTGCTTCCGCGCCGACGCGGACAACGGGCGGATCAAATATCGCCAGCGCCTGCTTCGGTGCCGTCGTAACCACCGGCGGCTGCGATTGCATCAGCACCATCAACGGGTCAGGTGCGTTCGACGGCTGGGCGACGGATGTCGGTGCGGCGAACTGCAGTACCATGAGCGGAAGGGCCAGCCAGCCACGGATCGCGGCGGAACCGGCCTCAGCCTGGTTTCTTAATGAATCGTTATCGCAGCGCCTCACCAGTTTTTCCCTTTGCGATCCTTGGGCTTGCCCTCATTTCCCTGGCCGATCGGTAACCGCGCGTTTCCGCCAAGTTTAAAGCCATCGAGCAATTGCCCGGCCTGCTCGGGAGAGATCTGCATCTCCTTGCCTTCGCGGCCCACGCCTTCCTGCATTCCGGGTTTCGGGCCGAAGGGTTCATCCTCTTCTTCGTCCTCTTCCTCGCCCGGGCCGGGCGGGATGCCTTCGCCCGGAATTTTTCCTCTGAGTGCCTTCATCACCATACCCAGTTCGGCCTGCATCTGGCCCAGCCCCTCCTGTGCACTTTGCATCTCGCGCATACTGTCCACCAGCTTCGCGATGTGACGGTCTACCACGTCGGCGTTATGTTGCGCGTCTGCGTCCACAGGCTTCAACTCCACCGCACTTCTGAAATCGCCGGATGCCCGTTGCCATTTCGTCAGTACGTTGCCATGCACTTCCAGCGCCCGCCGAATCGCGGTCGTCGCGGCCTTTATCTCCCGGCGCACACCGCGTCCCCGCTGGTACGCCTCCAGCATTTTCGCCACATCATCACTTGCCAGGGCTTCAGTGGCGGCCTGTGTCGCGGCGGCGGCGGCGCTGCTGGCGGCCTGCGCCCGTGCGGCGGTTTTTTTGCCATCCGGCGATTTTTTTAATTCCGCTTCGCCAAGGGCAAAGCGCGTCAGGCCGAGATTGTACAACGCCGGTGGCTGCAGGTGTGCTTGCTGGCTTGCCACGGCGCTTTGCAACCACGCCTCAGCCTCCAGCCATTGCCCAGCGCGCAGTTTCTCCGTACCTGCGTTGAAGAACTCCCGAGGCTTGGCTGGGGCCGGCGGTGCGCTGGTCAGTGCCGCTTCATTCGTGCCGGCGAGGGAGTTGCCCATTGTGAGGACCAAACCCAATACGACAATCCGGAGCGCCAACGGTTGCGGTATTTTTGATTCGGCATTCTGCATATTTGGTCGTTTGCGCCGCGTTCCCAGCAGGGATTCGATCACCAGCAACCCCAACACGGCGGCGACCGGGACGTGATAACGATCGATGGCGGATCGATTTGCCCGCGCCGAATCTCCGGCACCTTCTGTCGTTGCCAGCACCGAATGAACCCGGGTCAGGCCTTCGCCAACCGGTCCCAGCGGAAAATAGCTTCCGCGGGTCGCCTGGGCCACGGCCCGCAACGTTGCTTCATCCAGCCGGCTGCGAACAATTTCGCCCCGCGAATCCCGCAAGAACTCCGGTTTGCCTTGGTCGGTGCGAATTTGGATTTCCGCCCCCGCCGGGGTCCCGACACCCAGAGTGAAGACCACGACGTTGTTTGTCACCAGCGATTGCGCCATGCGGACCCCGCCTTTTTCCAAATCCTCCCCATCCGTGATGAGCACCATTACCTTGCGGCGATCAATTTTTTCCATGCCGTGAAATGCCTCGTCGAGGGCCCGCCCGATGTCAGTGCCCGGCACCGGGATGGCCTTCTCATCCAGAGCGACCAGGGCGTCTTCGAAGGCCCCGTGGTCAAAGGTCAGCGGACATTGCAAGAATGCCTGGCCTGCAAACGCCACCAGCCCGATCCGCCCGCGGCCCTGTCGCCGCACAAAGTCGAGGATCGCCAGCTTGGTCCGTTCCAAGCGACTTGGGGTGACGTCGGTCGCCAGCATGCTTTGGGAACAATCCACCACAAACATGATGTCTTCGCCCAACGATTGTCCGCCGTCCGCCTGTTCGCCCCATTGCGGTCGTGCCATTGCCAAGCCTATGCCGGCCATGCCCGTCACGAGCAAAGCTTGCTTGAAGGCGCGTCGCGCCGGGCTGTGTGAGCGCGTGAGCTCAGCCAGGAAATGCGGGGCGGCGAGGAGGGCGAGTTGCCGTTTTCTGGCCCAAGCGGAGTAGCAATGCAGGGCCACAAGGAGCATTGGCCCCAAGGCGGCAAGCCAGAGCCAGCGCGGTTCGGCAAATTGCGGATGGGCAAAGTCCATGAGTTAGTTAAAAATGCAAAATGCAAAATGCAAAATGCCGATGCTGGTGGCTTTCAGCTTCTTAATTTTTAATTCGGCATTTTTCATTGGCCTCATGGAACCCTCCGCATGCGGGTGTTGGCCAGGGCCAGTTCCAGGACGAACAGGCCGAGCGCTGCCAGCAAAGGCCATTGGAACAGCGGGGTGTAGGTGGTGAACCGCCGCAGCTTCACTTCGGTGCGCTCCAGTTGATCAATCTCGTCGTAAATGTTTTGTAATTCGCTCCGGTTGGTGGCCCGATAGGATCGCCCGTTCGCCAGCCGGGCCATTTTGTCGAGCACGGAGTAGTTGGCGGGTTGCAAGGTCAGCGTCGGGACGACATTACCCATCGGATCGAGGTGCAATTTGCCGGTGGCGGGATTAAATCTCGGCAACTGACAGGGCGCTTCCACGCCGATGCCAATCGTGTAGATTTTAACCCCGAGCGCGGCGGCGAGTTGCGCGGCGGGCACCGGATCAATCTCGCCCTTGTTATTATCGCCGTCGGTGAGCAGGATGATGATCCGGCTCTTGCTATCCTTGGCTTCCTTGAGGCGTTTGGTTGCGGCGGCGGCCCCGTCGCCGATGGCGGTGCCAAGTTCGCGGATGATTCCCACGTGCAGGCGCTTCAACCCTTGCACCAGCCACTCGTGGTTGAGCGTCAGCGGGCTGACCACGTATGGCACGGCCGAGAAGACGATCAGTCCGAGGCGGTCGTTGGGCCGACGACGGATGAAATCCTCCAGCACCGTCGCCGCGATGTCGAAGCGCGACACATTTTCACCGGGCTTGCCCATGTCCAGCGCCATCATGGACCACGACAAATCAAGTACCAGCATGATGTCCACGCCGCTGACTTGAGTTTCGGTGCGATCGTTGGCAAAGCGCGGCCCGGCCAACGCGACGACCAGCAAGCCCACGGTGAGCAATCGGAGAAACAACAGGAACCGCCCCGCGGCCGCTCGGGCCGCCACCCCCGCCGCCCGGGCAATCTCCGCCCCCGGAAATTGCAGCGCCGACAGTTTTCCCGCGCGTCCGATCAGCAGTGCGTAGACTGGCAGTAACGCCAGCAGCGCCAGCACCCACGGATATTGAAACTGGAAGCTTTCGTTCACGCTTTCACGATGACTTCGGCATGTGCCGGCGCGACCCGGCGCAACTGCTCCCGATGTGTTTCCGCCTGTTCAATCAGCTGCTGGGCGACTTCGGCCGTTCCCGTGGTCGCAGGGGTATCGGGCGCAAACTTGCGCTCATCACAGCGACGCAAGAAATCGGCGGTGTCGGTCGCGAGCGCGGACGGGATCTGACCGTTCGCCGCGATGGCCTGGCAAAACTCCGTCGTCGTGAGTTCGCCCGGAGGCAGGGAAAAGGCCGTCCCGAAGTAGCGCCGCACCGCTTGCGAAATCCGGCTTAAAACCCGGCCGTCTTCCGGCAGCTTGCGAAGCGCCGCCAAATCGCCGCGGGCCTGAACTTCTGGTGGAACGAGGAACGGTGGCCGGGGACGCGTCGCGAACCAGATGGCCAGGCCGATGAAGGCGAGCAGCGCCACTCCTCCCAAGCTGACGCTGGCGGCGTGTTGCTCCCAGAACGACGGTGGAATTTCGGCATGCGGCGGGCGCAGCGGCGGGATGTCGTTGGTGCCTTGTGCCCCAGTGACCAGCGGCCAGGTACCCAGGATGCGAATCCCCAACCCAGCCACGCGTTGCGTCGCATTCGGCGGGCTGCCGGTTGCTTGTGGCCTTCCCAAATTCATCCCCGCCTCCTCCCGCGTCGGGTCTCAAAGAAGCGTTGCAGAATCTGGGCGAACGATTCGGCGGTGTTGAAGCGCAGGGTCTCGACGCCGGCGCGATTCAGCACGCGGTCAAGTTCCGCCAGGCGCGCGGCATTGGTGTGGGCGAATCGTTCGCGAATGCCGGCGCGCGCGGAATCCATCTCCAGCAATTCGCCCGTTTCGGCGTCCTCGATGGTCAAGAGCCCGGCATTGGGCAATGAGCTTTCGCGCGGGTCATGCAGATGCAGACACACCAGATCGTGGCGGGCGTTCGTGAGCCCCAATTCCTGAATTACATCGCGCTGCCTTGACAAGGTGGGGTGCGCCACTCCGTGCGCGCCGGCAGCAACCGGTGGGGCGAGGCTGCTGACGAGCCGGCTCGCGGGGACGCTCGCCCCACCGGCAGGCGGCAACGGGGTGTCCGGATTGCCTTTCGCGGATAGCCCGTGGCTATGCAGGAAATCCGTCAACAGAAACACCATTGCCCGCCGGCGGACCACATGATTCAAAAACGCCAACGCGGCTGGAATGTTGGTGCCCCGTCGATTCGGTTCGTGGAAGAGCATTTCGCGGATCACGCGGAGAATGTGGCGGCGGCCTTTGCGGGGCGGCAGGAACAATTCCACCTGATCGGTAAACAGCAGCAATGCGACCTTGTCGCTGCTGCGCGTCGCCGAGATGGCCAGCGTGGCGGCGATTTCGGCGGCAAACTCCCGTTTGCTCCGGCGCACTGACCCAAAAGCGGAGGAGGCGGAAACATCAAGGGCCAGCACCATCGTGAGTTCGCGCTCCTCGCGGAAGCGCTTCACGAACGGCCGGCCCATGCGATTGGTGACATTCCAATCAATGTCCCGCACGTCATCGCCGGGCAGGTACTCGCGCAGTTCCTCGAAATCCATGCCGCGCCCCTTGAAATGGCTGAGGTAGGCGCCGACCATCATGTCATTCACCAGACGGTTGGTGCGTACCTCCACCCGGCGGACGGTTGCAAGAAGTTCGGTGGTGGTCATGGTGTGGTTCCGTCTCAGGACAAACGTCCAAGGCCAGAAGTCGGAACGCACGAGCGCGCCCTGGGCTCCCGGCTCAAGACCGTTGGCTAGGGAACGGGCACGGTGTTAAGAACTTTTTTGATGATCGCGTCGCTTGTCACCGCCTGCGCCTCGGCTTCGTAGGTCAGGATGATCCGATGCCGCAGTACATCCGGGCCAATGCTTTTCACGTCCTCGGGTGTGACATAGGTCCGGCCCTGCAGCAGCGCCCAGGCCTTGGCCGCCAAGGTCAGGTTGATCGTGGCGCGCGGGGAGGCGCCGAACTGGATGAAATGCTTCACGTCCAGTTTGTATTGGTCCGGACGGCGGGTCGCGAACACGAGATGCACGATGTATTCGCGGATCTTTTCGTCCACGTGGATTTGATCCACCACCTTGCGCGTTTGCAGAATTTCGTCGGCGGTGACGATCGGCTTGATTTGGATTTCCGGCGCGGTGAACGCCATGCGGTCAAGAATCCGGCGCTCCTCCTCGAACGAGGGATAATCCAACACCACCTTGAACATGAACCGGTCCACCTGCGCCTCCGGCAACGGATAAGTTCCTTCCTGGTCAATGGGGTTTTCCGTTGCGAGGACCAGGAACGGCGAGGGCAGCGGCATCGTGCTGCCGCCCAAGGTGACTTGGCGCTCCTGCATCGCCTCCAGCAAGGCCGATTGCACCTTGGCCGGCGCGCGATTGATTTCGTCGGCGAGGACGAAGTTGGCGAACACCGGCCCCTTGGTCGCGTGATATTTTCCGTCCTGTGGATTGTAGATCAGCGTGCCCACGATGTCGGCGGGCAGCAGGTCCGGCGTGAACTGAATGCGGTGAAACGACGCTTGAATCGCAGTCGCCAGCGTGCGGACGCAGAGGGTCTTCGCGAGACCAGGCACGCCTTCGAGCAGGACATGCCCATTGGCGAGCAAGCCGACCAACAGCCGGTCCACCAATTGTTCCTGCCCGACGATGACGCGGCCGATTTCGGCGCGCAAAGTTTTGATCCACCCCGCTGCGGCTTGTGTTTGTTCGTTCAAGTCTGTGCTCATCAGGCCGTGAATCTAGTTGGAGATCGAGAGGGAAACAAGTTATCTGCGCGGAACTTCCCGCGACACTATTCATGTCAACCGTTGACGGCGGCGGCACTTGGAACTAAAAT
>CAZIJO010000105.1:0-19412 GCA_964539515.1 uncultured Bifidobacterium sp.
CGCTCAATGCGACGGACGAGCAGCTGGATTTTCCGTTCATTTATTGTTCGGCGAAGGAAGGTTTCGCCAAGGTGGAACTGGAACATGTCTCGGGCACGATGGAGCCGCTGTTCGATGCGATTGTGAAGCATATCCCGCCGCCGCGCGCCCGGGCCGGGGAGGGCTTCCAGGTGCTGGTGGCGAATCTGGATTACAGCGATTACCTCGGTCGGATTGCGTTCGGGAAGATCTACGAGGGCAAGGTCAAAGTCGGGGATGCGGCCATTTGCCGGCACGGCGACGGCAAGATCACCAAGGGCAAGATCACCATGCTCTATCACTTCGAGGGTATGAAGCGGATTGAGATTCAGGAGGCGCACGCCGGGGACATCGTGGGTATCACGGGGTTTGAGGACGTCTTCATCGGCGAGACCATTTGCGACAGTGAACTGCGGCCGGCGTTGCCGTACATCCCGATTGATCCGCCGACCATTCAGATGGAATTCGCGGTAAACGACGGCCCGCTCGCGGGCATGGACGGCAAACTGGTTACCGCGCGCCACATTTGGGACCGCCTGGTGAAGGAGATTCGCACCAATGTCGCCCTGCGCATTGCCCAGACGAGTGATCCCAAGATTTTTGCCGTCAGCGGCCGCGGCGAGATGCAGATCGCCATTCTCGTCGAGCAGATGCGCCGGGAAGGGCACGAAGTATTGGTGTCCCGCCCGGAGGTGTTGTGGAAAAAGGACGCGAATGGCAACGCGCTCGAACCGATCGAAAAGCTGTTCGTCGAAATTCCCAGCGAAAACCTCGGCACGATCATGGAGAACTTGTCCAATCGCAAAGCGCAGATCACGAACATGAACCATGTTGGCAACATCGTCTCCGTCGAGGCGCTGGTGCCGATGCGCGGATTGATCGGCTTCGAGACTGACCTTGTCAACTCGACCAAAGGCATGGGGGTCATGAGCCATCTGTTTCACGAATACGGCCCGGATCGCGGCGAAATTGCCGCCCGCAAGAACGGTTCGCTCGTGAGCATGGATGGGGGCGAGGCGACCTCCTATGCCTTGAACATGGTGCAGGAACGCGGCCGGCTGATGATTGAGCCGGGCGACCAGGTTTATGTCGGCATGATCGTGGGAGAAAACGCCCGCGAGAATGACATTCCCGTGAACCCGGTGAAGGAAAAGCGCCTGACAAACATGCGCTCACAGGGAGACGGCAAAGGCATCCAATTGAACGCCCCGCTGAAGCTCAGCCTTGAACGGGCGTTGGAATACATTGACGTGGACGAATACGTGGAAGCGACGCCCAAGAACCTCCGCTTGCGCAAGAAGGTGCTCGACGAAAACGCCCGCAAGCGCGCCGAGAAAAGCCGTTCGATCAAATTCCTCGAAGCCTGACGAATCGGTCGCCGTGCCTTGGAATCAGTGGCTAATCGCGGCCCGTCGGCTTCCGGATGTCATAGCACCATAGCTTGACGCCATCCCGGATGTAGAGCCGGCCGTCGGCCACGACGGGGTAAGCCCACGGTTTCTCCATGGCATTGGCACGCCGGGGTTGCTCCGGCGGGGTGAGGCGGCCTTTTTCGCGATACCCTTCCGGCGAGGGTTCAACGAGTGCCACATCGCCGTTCTCGCCATGCAGATAAAGCCGGCCATCGGCAAAACACGAAGCCGCCGGGGCGAGGGCGCGATCCTCCCATTTCACCGTGCCGCTCACGAACTCGACACATAAGTACGCCTGGCTGGTGGAGCCGTAAAAATAATCGCCCACTTTGACCACCCCGCCGAGGCCAATGGGCAGCTTGGGTGAGAAATACTGCTGCTCCGGTTCGACGCTGTCGTTGCGCACGTGGAGTTTAACCAGCCCACCGCCCGCGCGATACGCCCCGCTGTAGATGAGATCCTGTTCCGCGAGGGGCGTGAGGATGACCGCCGGACTGCCCACCGCCGACTTCTCGTAGCGCCAGAGGAATTTACCGCTCTGGGCATCTACCCCCACCAAGCCTTTCGCGAGGAACTGGACGTACTGCCGGATGCCCCCGGTTTCGACAACAATCGCTGAGGCATACGTCGCCGCATCGCTGCCCGGGACCGCGCACCGCCAAATTGCGTCACCGGTTTGTTTATTTAAGGCAACCATGGTGGCGTTCGTGCCGCCCGGGGTGCAGATCAACTTGTCGCCATCCACCAGCGGCGATTCGGCGTAGGCCCATTCGCCGGGTTTGCCTTCAAAGTCGGTGCGAAGATTCCTGCGCCATCGCTCCTGGCCGCTGTCAATCGCCAGACACACCAGATCGCCATCCGAGCCCAGCGCGTAAAGCACCTTGCCATCGATTGTCGGGGTCGAACGGGCGGCGGGATAATTTGGCTCTTGCTTGGGATTCCCCACCTTGCCGAGGCGGACGGACCACAATCGATGGCCGTCCGTGGCCGATCGCGCTTGGACGAACTCGTTTTCCAGGCCTTCATTACCCAGCAAATACAGCCGGCCTCCGACCACGGCGGGGGTCGAATAACCGGCGCCCAAGTCGGTCACCGACCAGAGGAGCCGGGGGCCGTCCTTCGGCCATTCCGCGAGCAAACCCTTCTCCAGCGAGACACCATTCCGCTGGGGACCGCGCCACTGCGGCCAATCGGCCGCCTGGACGGCCGTCGAAAGCAAAGCAAGCGCGGCGAGACTGACGAGCATGGTGGCCAGAAGTGGCGGGTGGGCTGAATTCTTCATTGGGATGGCAAAGTCACGAGTTGCTTCAGTAAGCGATACTCGGACTGCGTTTCGTTGGCAACGGCCTTTCGCTTTAACGCAAGGGTTGAAAGCGACAAAACGGTTGAACCCGTTGCCCCCGGTTGCAGTCGCCGGATCATTCCGGTCAGCGCTTGTGCGCCCGGTTGGCAAGATTGCATTCGAGCAAAGTCGGCCAGCTGGCGGCGGCGTATCAAACGCGCCGGTTCGCCCGGCCGGCCCGCCGTCAGCGAGCGGTATTGGCGGCCGGCGAATGCTTGATCAGATGATAAATGTAGTCCTTCAATTTCGCCCGGCGCATCTTTCGTTCTTCGATTTCCTGGTCCGTGGCGAAGTCGATTTCCTCCTCGATGCGATAGATCTCGTCGTCGAGCCGGTGGTATTCGTCGTACAAATTGCGGAAGTGGGCATCGCTGCCTTGCAGGCGCTTGATGGCGTCGCGGTGTTCCGGGAACTCACGCAATATGGGATGATGCAGGTCCATGGGGTGTTCTCCTGGTTGAGGTTTTTCGGGCGATGGTCATCATGACTCTGGTTTGCTGCCAATAAACTCCTCCACCGGTCCGGACGCCAGCCCTTTTTTGGCGATTTCTCATCCGCCGTTGGTTTTTGCCCCGGCGTATTCCATGCCGACCAGGCAGACATCGTCCTCGAAGCAATGATCGCCGGCGTAGTCGCGCACTTCGGCGAGGAGCAAATCGAACAACCGCGCGGCTGGCTCCGCCAGGTGCTTGCCGACGGCCGCGGCGAGCTTTTCCTGCGTGTACAACTCCTCGTTTTGCGAGTGGACCTCGTACAGACCATCCGTGAAAAGCATGACGAGATCCTGCGCCGCCAGTTTGGTGTCGAATGTTTGGTACGTCGATTTTTCAAACAAGCCGAGCGCCGGCTGGTTCTTTTTCGTGTGGCTTTTCAACGGCTCCACCCGTTGCGCCGCGCGCCGCAGCAGCAGCGGCCGGGGATGGCCGGCGTTGGCGCAAAGCATCGTGCCGGTGGCCGAATTGGCCACCAGATAAAACGCCGTGGTCAATACCGGCGATCCGGCGTGCTTCAGAATGGCGAAGAGATCGGAGTTCAATTTGGTCATGAAGTGACCGGGCTCATGCGCAAGCGGCCGCAATTCCTCGACGAGCGCGCGGATCATGGCGGTGATCAGGGCAGAACGCACGCCGTGCCCCGCGACGTCACAGATGAACACGGCCACTTCCGTGTCGGACAATGCGCTGATACTGAAGAAATCCCCGCCGACCGTCCCGCTTGGCTGATAGCGATGCGTGAATTGGAAGGCGCTCTCCGCCGCCGTGGCACCGGCTGGCAACACCGGGTATTGTTGGGGGAGCATCGTGATCTGAATCTCCCGGGCCATCTTGAGGTCCTCTTCCATCTGGTCGTTTTTGAGGCGAAGTTCCTCCCGGCTCCGGGCGAGTTCGGCGTTGATCTGGCGGATGCGCTCATCGGCCACTTTTTGCGCGGTGATATCCCAGAAGATTCCCTGCAAGCCGATGACATGACCGGTCGTGTCGTACAACGGGGTCTTAACCACCTGCACATAGCGCTTGTTGCCGTCCGCGCGGCGGTTTTCCTCCACCGTTTCGAATGGCTCCCCCGTGGCCATGATGCGCTGATCGTCCAGTCGGTACTTCTCCGCGAGTTCAGGGGGGAAAAAGTCGGCATCGCTTTTCCCGATGACCTCCTCGAGGGGCAGCCCGAGGACTTTGCAGAATTGCTGGTTGGCAAAAGTGAACCGGCTCTGCACGTCCTTGCGGAAGATGTTCTGTGGCAGGGTCTCGACCAGGGAATGATACAGCGCCTCGGAATTGCGCATGCGCTCCTCCGCCAACCGGCGCTGGGTGATGTCCTCAACCGTGCCTTCGTAGTGTTGCAGCCGTCCGCGTGCGTCCCGGATGGCGTGGCAGTTTTCGGAGATCCAGATGATGCTGCCGTCCTTGCGGAATATTTGCGACTCGAACCCCGTCATCGTGTCGTGTTCATCCATGATGCGCTTGAATTCCTCGCGCCGGCCCGGGGCCACGTACAATCGCCGCCCGATGTCCGTGATGTGAGCCATGAGATCCTCCGGCGAATCGTAGCCGTAAATGTGGGCCAGGGCGGCATTGGCCATCAGGTAGTGGCCCTCGGGTGTGGTCTGAAAAACCCCTTCCACCAGGTGATCGAAGATGCCGTGATATTTTTGCTCCGCCGCGAGCAACGCCAGGTCCGCTTCATGGCGCTCGATGGTGTAATGGATCGAACGCCGCAGCCAGCTGGGGTTGATGTGGTCTTTGACCAGGTAATCCTGTGCGCCCAGATGAACGGCCTCAACCGCAATGGCGTCGTCGTCCGTCGCGCCAACCACAATGATCGGGACTTGCGGGGCGGCGGCCTGCAACACCGGGATGTTGGCGAGGCCGGCACCGTCCGGCAGGAAGAATTCGAGCAGCACCACCCCAAAAGCCTCCTGTGACAGCCGGGTCAGGCCCTCCGCAAGGGAGGTGGCCACTACCATGCAGCCGCTGGTTCCCCGGGCCTGGTCGAGCATGCCGCTGACTGCACGGGCAAAAGACTCGTCGTGTTCGATCAGCAGGACGCGCAGGGCGTGGCGTTGGGCGATGAGTTCGGTGTTGCGTTCCGCCATAATGATTGAAACCTGAATCCGTCGATCGTCCGTTGAAAAATGACAGGACCGGATTGGACTCGCAAGCGGATTGGTGGCCGGTGTCGGCGACAGTTCCGAACGAGAAAAGATATTGCCACTACTTTTGATCAGCCCCCTCAAGCGGATTGGAGGCGGGATTCTTGGGCTAGGAAAGGGGGCAAACTGAAAGGGTCGATCCGCGTCCCGCCTGAAACTGGGCGGAGCGATGCCCTTGGTTGCCGACATCAATCCAGAAGATGATCCACCAAATTAGATTGTCAGCAGCACCGGCACCGGCTATTTCATGCCTTACACCCAAAGGCACATCATGGCTCAGGATCATCCTGCGGAACCGACCGCCGGCGGCCGGTCGGAGGTATTTAACACTACCCACTGGAGTGTCGTCATCCAGGCCGGGGCGAACGATTCGCCGCAGGCGGCGGAAGCGCTGGCGTCGTTGTGTCAGGCCTATTGGTATCCGCTCTACGCCTACGTCCGGCGGCAAGGACACAGCATGGAGGATGCACAAGATCTCACCCAGGAATTCTTCGCCCGGTTGCTGGAACTCAATCAGCTCCGGTCGGCTGACCGCAAGCGCGGGCGCTTTCGCACGTTCCTGCTGACTTCCCTCAAAAACTTCCTGATCAATGAATGGAAGCGGGCGAATCGGGAGAAGCGTGGGGGTGGACAGAAAATTCTGTCGCTGGACGAGAAAATGGCAGAATCCCGTTTCACGGCGGAGCCCGTCGTGGATCAGCCTCCTGACGCGCTCTATGATCATGGTTGGGCGGCCGTTTTGCTGGATCGCGCCCTCGTGGCGTTACGGTCGGAATTCGCGCAATCCGGCAAACGCGACTTGTTCGACCGCTTGAAAGTCTTTGTCTGGGGCGAGAAGAATGCCTTGTCCTATGCGGCCATGGCGGAGCAACTGGGCATGACCGAGGGCGCGGTGAAGGTGGCGGTCTACCGGTTGCGTCAGCGCTACGGTGAGTTGTTGCGGTCGGAGGTCGCCCAAACCGTGACGACGCCGGTCGAGGTGGAGGAGGAGTTGCGCTATCTGGTTTCGGTCATCCGTCACGGATCGGTGAATCCTGGTAACGTCGCGGCAACAAAGTTGTAGCAAGCGGAGGGCACACACCTTCAATCTTCATGTCTGAAACGCTGAAACCGCCGAACTGTGGCAAATGCGGCGCGGCCTTGAGTGGCTACGCGCCGGCCGGCCTTTGCGCGGCCTGTCTGCTGGAATGTGCCTTCGAAATCGAGAGCCCCCTCACCGCGTCCCGCTCGCCCACTGGGGGAGAGGGTGGGGGCTCGCGGGATGAGCGGGAAATTCCCGTGTTACCGCCGCCCACTACCCAACTTCCGCGTCCCGATGAGGAATCTCCCGGCTCGGTGATCGGACGATACAAATTGCTGGAGAAAATCGGTGAAGGTGGTTTCGGGGTCGTGTATGTGGCCGAACAGCGGGAGCCGGTCAAACGCCGAGTCGCGCTCAAAATCATCAAGCTGGGCATGGACACCCGGCAGGTGGTCGCCCGTTTCGAAGCCGAAAGGCAGGCCCTGGCGATGATGGACCATGCGAACATCGCCAAGGTCTTCGATGCCGGCGCAACAGACGCGGGCCGGCCTTATTTCGTCATGGAACTGGTTCGGGGGCTGAAGATTACCGACTACTGCGACCAGCACAATCTTCCCGCGCGCGAACGCCTCAACCTGTTCATCCAGGTTTGCCAGGCCCTCCAGCACGCGCATCAGAAAGGGATCATTCATCGCGACATCAAACCCTCCAATGTCCTCGTCACCGTGAACGACGGCGTGCCCGTGCCCAAGGTGATTGATTTCGGGATTGCCAAGGCCACTCAGGGCGAACTGACGGACAAGACGGTTTACACACAGTTCCAGCAATTCATCGGCACGCCGGCTTACATGAGCCCGGAGCAGGCCGAGATGACCAGTCTGGACATTGACACGCGCAGCGACATCTACGCCCTGGGCGTACTGCTCTATGAACTGCTGACGGGCAAGACGCCCTTCGAGCAAAAAGACCTGCTCAAGGCTGGATTGGACGGAATGCGCCGCATGATTCGTGAGCAAGAACCCCTGCGCCCCTCGACGCGCGTGAGTTCATTGCACGATGACGAACGCACGACCACCGCCAAGCGTCGGGGTCTCGAGGCGCCCAAACTTGTTTCTCTGTTGCGCGGCGATCTCGATTGGATCGTGATGAAGTGTCTGGAAAAGGACCGCACACGTCGTTACGAAACGGCCAACGGCGTAGCGATGGATGTGCACCGCTACCTGAACCACGAGCCGGTGGTGGCTGCCAGGCCAAGCGCGCTCTACACGTTTCAAAAGTTCTCGCGTCGGCACCGGGCCGCGCTGGCGACGACGACTGCCTTTGTGTTTCTTCTCGTGGTCGGCATCATCGTCAGTGTGTCGCAAGCCGTGCGGGCGACTCGGGCGGAAAAGTCAGTC
Source organism: uncultured Bifidobacterium sp. (assembly GCA_964539515.1). GTDB lineage: Bacteria > Verrucomicrobiota > Verrucomicrobiia > Limisphaerales > JADLHS01 > JADLHS01. Next base: position 7,841 of record CAZIJO010000105.1, read on the forward strand.
CGAACCGAAGCCAGTCGGAGCGGCGCTGCTTTTGGTTTCATGTCGCGCATGTTGGAAGGCGTTGGGCCAAAGGTCGCGCGCGGCCGGGATCCGGCGCTATTGCTCGAAATCCTTGAAACCACGGCAAAGCGGGTGGACACCGAACTTCAGGACCAGCCCCTTGTCGAAGCCGACCTGCGGATGGTGTTGGGCAAAGCCTACGGCGAACTCAACATGATCTCGAACGCCGTGAGGATGACCCAGGCAACCGTGGAACTCCGCCGGAAGCATCTGGGGCTGACGAATGTCGGCGTGGCGGATGCCCTGGCCAATCTGGCGGTGTTTCTCTCTTATACCGATGAACTGCCTCGCGCGGAGCAAGTCGGCCGCGAAGCCCTGGCGATGCGGCTGGTGGTGCATGGCCGCGATCATACGAATGTGGCCATGTCGCTGAACAATCTGGGGAATTGCCTGTGGTATCAGGGCAAGCTGGCGGAAGCTGAGGACTTGCATCGCCGAGCGTTGGACCTGCGGAGAAAGCTCCTGCCTCCGGACCATCTGTTGATCGCGATGTCATTGCTGAATCTGGCGAATTTACAGGTTTCCCGGGGTAATTTCACCGAGGTGGACACGAACTATGCCAGCGCCCTGCAGGTATATCGAAACAACCAGGGCGATGATTCTCCCGACGTCGCCTCCATCCGCCACAACCTGACGCTCTTTCGCGGAATGAGAGGTGATTTGCCGTCGGCCGAAGCCGGGCACCGAGAAACGCTCGAAGTCCGCAAGAGAATTTATCGGGACGATCATCCATACGTGGCCGAGTCCCTGACCTGGCTGGGCGCCATTCAAACCTTGCGCGGCAATCCCGCGGGCGCCGAAACGAATCTTAACGAAGCCTTTGCCATGCAGACGCGGATGGAAATGGGCGTTGTTTCCCAGGCTGCGGACACTCTCTATAGCCTGGGAAATTTCCTGCTCAAGCAGGGGCGTTGGGCTGCCGCCCTGGAAAAGCACCAGCAGGCTTTGGCGATGCGAACGAAACTTGCCGGCACCAACGAAACCGCCGACAAAGTGGATTCGCTGGATGCCTTGGGCGTCGTGGCCTTCGCGCAGGGCAATCTGGAGCAGGCGCGGGTGCAGTTTGCCCAGGCACTCGATTCGGCGCGTAAATCGCAAAGCGGGGATTACCCGGCCATCATCGGGCCGTTGTGGCATCTGGCTTGGGTAGCGGAAAGGAACGGGGACGGGGCGACGGCGGCCAGCCTTCGGGGCGAAGCATTGACCATTGCGGTGAAACACAAGGACTACGGCGCGTGGCCGTTGTTCCGAAGTGCCTACGCGCTCACGGATGTCCTGCAACTCCAGGGCCGGTTTGTGGAGGCCGAACTGTTACTGAATCAAGTCGGTGACCATGCGTTGAAAAATGTCGCGGCCGATTCACCGTTGCGTCCGGACACCTTCCAGCGGCTCGTGAATTTTTACGAGACGTGGGATCGAGCAGCACCGAACAGCGGAAAGGCCCTTCTGTCGGTTGAATGGAGGAAAAAGCTGGAAGAATTCAACCAGACGACGAACGAACCGAAACCTTAAGCCGGACGGACATTTCCCGAACCGGCACGAGACCTCTTATGAGATTTCTTGTAAACACGAGGAAGAAGAACCAAACCCGAGTCATGAAATGCACAGGCAACCCTGAGAATAGGCTGTCATATCAACGAGACGTCGGTTGGCTGACTTACCTGATTGCTTTCAGCATGTCGGCCGCTTTACCCGCGCTGGCGCAAGGGCCATTGCGCGTTCACACCCAATCGCCCAATGCCATCCGCGCGGACCGCGCCAATCTGAACGGAATGGTTTTGCCTGGTGGGAATCCTGCGACTGTCTGGTTCGAGTGGGGAACGAGCAGGCTGTACGGAAATCTCGTCGGCTTGACCAACCTTCCCTCCGGCGACCGGGTGGTGGCGGTCCGGTACAACTTGAGCGACTTGAGTCAAAGTTACGTGTATCACTACCGTCTGGCCTCCAGCAACCTCGCGGGGGTTGTTTATGGTGCCGACCAGCAATTCACGCTCGGCGGAACCGTGGCGGTCTGGGGTAATCCTAATTTCGGCCATACGATTGTCCCGGACGACTTGACCAATGCCGTATCCATCAGTGCCGGGGCCGATCATTTGATGGCGCTGAGGAATGACGGCACCATCGCCGCTTGGGGTGGCAATTTTTATGGCCAGCGAGATGTACCTTCCGACCTCGGCGAAGCCACCGCCATTTCACTTGGGGAGTATCACAGCCTCGCGTTGTTGCCAGACGGAACGGTGAGGGCATGGGGAGCCGGCACCACCTTCAATCCAAACCCTGACTCAAGCAACATGGAAGGCGGACAGTCCATGGTTCCGGAAGGATTGTCGAATGTCGTGCAAATCGCTGCGGGGGTGGATCACAGTCTGGCCCTCAAGTCCGACGGCAACGTTATGGCGTGGGGTTCGGCCCGATTATGGATCAACGCCTGGGATCCTTTGGATCAATCCATGGTGCCCGCCGGACTCAGCAACGTGGTTGCTATCGCCGGTGGAAGTTTTCACAGCATGGCGCTCAAGGCAGATGGAACAGTGGTGGTTTGGGGCTACAACACGCACGGCCAGGGAGACATTCCGCCGGGCTTGACCAATGTCGTCGCCATCGCCGCCGGCTGGTATCACAACTTCGCGCTGCAGCGCGATGGAACGCTCGTCGCCTGGGGACTGGGCCTGGTCAGTACCGGTTTCCCCTACTTCGGCCAGGCGATTGTGCCTCCTGGTCTGACTGACGTGGCCGGGATGGCAGGAGGTGGATTCTACAGCGTGGCCAACCGCACTGATGGCACCGTCATTGGCTGGGGTCGGGATGACGACTTCGGCGTCGCCAGCGTCGCCAATGGTCTGAGTGGCGTGGCGGCTCTTTCGGCTGGGTATGACTTTGGTGTGGCGCTTAAGAGTACCGCTCCGATCGAAGTGGCTCTCAAGCTCAAGCCGTTCGGCAATCAGTTGGAAGCGAGCTGGACCGGAGGCGTTCTCGAATCGTCGGAGAATCCGGAAGGACCTTACTCTGAAATCGTCGGCGCAACGTCGCCGCTGAGGTTCGATGCAGTTGGGACGCGACAGTTTTACCGTCTGCGAATTCAGCACTGAGTTCGCTTCGGCCGCCCGCAAGTTTGAAAACTTGTAACCACGCCATCGAATTGTTGTAGCAACGAATAGCAACACCGATTTGCTGTTATGTGTCGAACTATACTTAAAAACGTCCAACTTATTATTCCACGATTCCTCGTCGTCATTCTCGCTTTATCTTCGGGAATTCCTGGTCAATTGCGGGCCGAAATTGTTGTGGCCCCCCCCGGGGCCACCGTCGCGGGAAAAACAATCGGGGAGTGGACTGCCGCATGGTGGCAGTGGGCCGTCGCACTCGCCCCGCCGGGCGATCCCTTCACTGATACGTCTGGAGCCTTTGCCAACGTGAATCAATCCGGGCCGGTGTTCTTCCTGGCGGGGAGTCCAGGCGGAACCAGAAGTCGTCAGTTCGCCGTGCCTGCCGATGCGTATGTGTTGGTTCCCCTGCTCGCAGGCGAATGGTCTCAACTGGAATTGGGCTTCGATAAGACGGCGGATTACATCCGGCAGGCCGCCCAGCAGCAAGCCGACCAGATCAACAGCCTCCACGCCACCTTGGACGGAGCGGTAATCTCGCAAGCTACTCTTGTCACCCATCGCGAGGCCTCGCCTGACTTCTCTTTCATGGCGGTGGTAGGGAACTCGGTCAACGTTCCGCCGGGTGATTCGGGAATCGCGGTGGCCGATGGCTATTTTCTCATGCTCGCCCCGCTCAGTCCCGGCACTCACGTGCTTACCTATGGCGGGGCTGCCTCCAGCCTTGGCATCGCGATTAGTGAAACGGACACCATTACAGCGATCGGCCCGCCACCGACCATCGTTGTGCAACCGGTGGCCCAGACAGTAATCGTCGGTTCCAACGCCACCTTCAGCGTTTCGGCGACTACGACCAATCCTCCGCTTCGGTTTCAATGGCGGTTTAACGGTGCCGACCTTGGTGGCGCGACGAACGACTCGCTGACCATTTCCAACGCACAGGTAGTGAATATGGGCGGATATAGCGTCGTGATAGCTGACAATTCCGGATTCACCAACAGCACGGTCGCGTATTTGACTCTGACGAACCTTCCTCCTTACATAACAGCCGAGCCAACCAACGTGGTCGTTCGCACCGCAGACACCGCCACGTTTGCTGTGATCGCAGATGGAGACGCGCCGCTATCCTATCAATGGCGATTGAACGGAGCGAACCTTGGGGATGAGACCAATTCGGTCTTGGAGGTTGCAAACGTCCAGGCGGCTCATATCGGAAACTACACCGTCGTCATCACCAACAACCATGGTGCGGTAACCAGCAGTGTGGCCGCTTTGCAATTACGGGCTTGGACCCGGATCTACAACGGACCCGCAAATGGCTACGACGCATTCGGATCACCAGCATTTGATTTTGAAGGGAACATTTTTGTCGTAGGAACTTCCTGCACGAACGTCAGCGACTGCGATTATTACGTCGCAAAGCATGCGGCAGGTGATGGGGCGCTACTCTGGCAAAGCAGCTACCATAGTCCTGGTGATGAAGCTCGGTCGCTCACGGCAATGGCCATTGACTCGAACGGTAATGTGCTCGTTACCGGGAGTTCTGGCGGCTGGGGCACCAACGACTTTTTTACCGTAAAGTACTCCGGAGCGGACGGGACGTTGCTCTGGGCAAAGCGCTATGATGGACCCGGCCACGGAAATGACTATCCCTACGCTCTGGCCGTGGACGTTGGAGGCAATGTCTTTGTCGCAGGCACTTCAGAGAACGGCCCTCCGAACTATGGTTCGGCCAGCTGTGTGATCAAGTACGCAGCTGCCGACGGCGCGCTGCTCTGGGAGAAGCGCTACAACAGTCCCGCAAACACCATTGATGAGGCGCGCTCGGTGGCTGTGGACGGCGACGGTGATGTTGTGGTCGCCGGGGCTTCCTACAATGCCGACATCATCAGCGACTACTTTACTGCCAAGTATTCGGGGACGAACGGAGCGCTGTTGTGGGACCGGCGTTACAACGGCCCTGCGAATGGTGAGGACTACCCCACGGCCTTGGCACTGGACCAGAGTGGTAACGTGGTGGTAACCGGAGTTTCGTCTGCCGGCAACCTGCTGCCCGACTACTACACCGCCAAGTATGCGGGGACAAACGGGGCGCTGCTTTGGGAAAGGCGTTACAACGGCCCGGGAAACTATTTCGATCTGGCGGAGGCATTGGCGGTGGACCAGTCCGGCAATGTTTTTGTGACTGGGCTGTCGGCCAACGGTGAACCGAATTTCGACTTTGACTACTACACCGCGAAATACGCTGCCGCCGATGGTTCACTCCTGTGGTCAAAGCGCTACAGCGGCCCCGCGAGCAGCTCCGAGGGAGCGAGGGAAGTCGCCCTGGACATCAATGGCGATGTACTAGTGCTTGGTGATTCCGGCGGTGACACCCTTCTCCTCGCCTATGCCGCCGATGACGGTGCGATAATGTGGGATTATCGTCATGGCAATAGCTACGTTTCCGGACTCGCAGTGGATGACTTTGGGGGAGTTGTCCTCGCGGGTGCAACCAACTCCACCGATTCTCTGCTGATGAAAATTTTGGCGTCCGTTCCTCGGGCGGCAATCCCTCGCTTCACTTCAATCACGTTAACCGCTGGCAGCATCCAACTTGAGTGGACGACCGCTCCCGGCGTCGCGGTTTACCAGGCGCCAAGCTTGAGCGCTGCCGACTGGGAGATTGTGGCTGGCTCACAGAATACAAATCGAATCACCATTCCTGTCACCAACGCCTCGGGCTTTTTCAGACTGGTGAAGCCGTAAACAAACAGAGCCGTCATGCAATCAAACCTGCTCCACCCCCTTGTCGCCACTCTTATTGTTCTCTCTGGTCCTGTCCTGGCCGCCGTGCGCTACGTGGACCTTCACAGCACCAACCCGACGCCGCCTTACGACAGTTGGCCGACTGCCGCCGTGAGCATTCAGACGCGGTTGATGCTGCAGACCCTGGAGATCACATCATGGTTACAAATGGCGTTTACCAAAGTGACGGTCGCATTGCGGTCGGCACTGGCAGTGGGAGTGGCAGCAATCGAGTTGCGGTTACGAAACCTTTGGTCCTGCAGAGTGTGAATGGACCTGAATACACCTTCATTCAGGCCTATTCGTCTCCCGTCACCAATCTGGGTGTCGCGGCGATGCGGTGCGTGAACCTCACCAACGGGGCGAGTTTGTCCGGCTTTACATTGGCGAACGGTGCTACGGGGTACCCTGGGGTGCCGGTGTCTGGTGCCAATCATCCAACTAGGTGGTGGTTTCCAACTGCGTGCTCGTGGGTAACTTCACCGGCACGCGCGGCGCAGGGGCCTACGGCGGCACGTTGGTTGACTGCGTCATCCGGAGCAATTCCACTCCACCAGTTTCCAGCGCAGGTGGCGGAGCGTGGGGGAGCATTCTCGTCAACTGCACTCTCGTGGGCAACTCAAGTAGCGAAGGCGGTGGCGTAGCGTTCTGTACCCTGACGAATTGTACCTTGACTGGCAATCAGGCGAACCATGGCGGCGGTGCCGCAGGGAGCCGACTATACAACTGCCTCCTGACCGGAAACTTCGCTGCTGAGCGCGGAGGTGGGACGTTTTCCTGCGTCCTGCGCAATTGTACGGTGACAGAAAACTCTGCCGGTCAGTATGGTGGAGGAAGTGCTGGTGGCGGCTTTACGCCTTTCCATATATACAATTCTATCATTTTCTTCAACACGGCACCGGAAGGAGCCAACTATTTCGCCACTCCCTACTCCTTCTGCTGCACAACACCTGAGGGTGGCTATGGCATCACCAACGCACCCGAGTTCTTGAATCCGGCGGGCGGCGATTTCCGCCTGCAATCCAACTCGCCCTGCATCAACTCGGGCTTCGATGCCTACGTCCAGGTTGATTCAGATCTCGACGGTAATCCACGCATTGCCGGCGGCACGGCGGACATTGGTGCCTACGAGTTTCAATCGCCCGCATCAACAATCTCGTATGCGTGGCTTCAGCAATTCGGCCTACCCACCGACGGCACGGCGGATTACGTGGATTCAGACTTGGATGGCCACAACACTTGGCGGGAATGGCGTGCCGACACGATTCCTACAAATGCGGCCTCCGTGCTGCGGATGTTCAATCCCACCGGCAGTCTCGCAGGCGTGACGGGGCGCTGGCAGAGCGTGGCTTCGCGCAACTATTTCATCGAGCGCAGCATAGTCCTCGGATCACAAGAACTGTTCTACCTACTTGAGACCAAGATTCCGGGCTTGGCTGGCGAGACAAGCTACACCGACACCAACGCCGTCGGTCGTGGCCCGTTCTCCTATCGCCTTGGAGTGGAGTAATCCCAAGTCATCGGTTAACACCACGTTGCAACTGGAATCCGTTGCCAGTTGGCCTGTCTGCCACCGGCAGTTCCGTGGAATCCACGCGCCCGTCAATTTTCTTTGTAACTTCGCTCTCGGTTTGTTGTAGCAAACACCTGTCAGCCAAAAAACGTGAAGCCCAAATCGGTCACTTTCGTTTCCGGCAAAAATCAATACTTAAACCAATCCAGGCGCAAGTCGCCTGAGTAGAAAGGCAACAATGAAAAGTTCGACCGCAATTCAAAATAAACCGTCCCTCATCCGCGGGCTGATTCCGGCCTTGCTGGTGACGGCCAGCGTGTCCTTCGGGGTGACGGCCGCCGTGGCCGATGAAAAGGAAGTTACCATCGTGCCGCCGGGTGCAAAGTATCACGGCAAGACCTACGGCGAGTGGTCGGCTGCGTTCTGGCAATACGCCCTCGCCCAGCCACTGGAAGGCCATCTCTTCCTGGATACACCGGAGTTCGACTTCAGCTCCGGCCAATCGGGCGATGTTTGGTTCGTGGGCGCTCCCGATGGTCCGCTCACGCGCACCGTCACCCTCCCGGCGGGCAAGGCGTTGTTTCTGACCTTGCGCGACGTGGAAACCTCGTCACTCGAAGCGCCTCCGTTCTTCGGCGCGACCGAAGCGGAGCAACGGGCCAGTTCCACCTGGTTTGCCGATCATATTGTGGAGGTTTACTGCGAGATCGACGGCGTGCCCGTTCCGAATCTCTGGGATTACCGCGCGGCCAGCCCACAATTCGAGTTCACCGCCCCGACACCCTGGATTTGGGGTGAAGTGGGTGGGAAAGGCACGGCGGTGAGCGACGGCTATTTCCTGATGGTGGAATTACCGAAGGGCCACCACACCATCCATTTCGGCGGCACTTATCACTTTGATGCTGGCGAACTTGCGGATGAACCACTGGATCTCCCGCACGACGTGACCCTCGAGATCACGGTTGGGAAAGGCCGGCAGCAGGGCGACAGGGACGATGACTGCGACAAGGACCGGGATGACCGACGGGGTGACCGGCGCTGAGTGATCTGCGGCATCAGGCATAACCTGTTTGGGCGGGAGCGTGCTTCCGCCCTTTCCGTTTCCAGCCGCGGGCAACGTCGTCAATCGCCATGGATGCCGTCGGCGCTGGGCGGTGTCTCTATCGCGGAGATCGAGGATCAAACTGGCTTCCAAGCGATCCATTGGCTTCGTGGGATAGGTGAATTCCGTGGTTCACGTCATTTGTCGGGTTGGACTCAAATTGTTTGTAACCCCGCCGTAGTTTTGTTGTAGCAACGCTATGTAAGCCGAAAAACGTGGAGGCCTTGTGGTCACTTTCGTTTGAGGCAAGAACCAACAAACAAAACAGGCGCAAGTCGCCTGAGTAGAAAGGCAACCATGAGAAGTCCCGCAGTGATTCAAATTAAACCGCTCCTCAATCGAGGACTAATCCCGAACTTGATCGTGTCCGCGATCGTGGTCCTCGGTTCCGTCTCGTCGGCCCGCGCCGATGGCAACCGTGGCGTCCTCTCGCCGAATTCCCGTCCGTACGGCAAGAGTTACGCCGAATGGTCTGCCGAGCACTGGAAATGGACGTATTCCATGCCCGCCGATGCTCACCCGCTGACGGACACGGCCGATGTGAGCGCCGGCCAATCTGGTCCCGTGTGGTTTCTTGGCGGCACCTGGGCGCCAACGACCGACTTGGATGGCAATTTGATCGGCGTGGTGGATCGTCATGTGACGATTCCGACGGGTAAGGCGCTGTTTTTTCCCATCGTTGACGCTGAACAGTCCCTGGCCGAGGGCGGCGTGGACGAGGCGGATTGTCGGGCGACCGCCAACTTCTTCGCGGACCACGCGACCGGCCTGTCTTGCGTGATTGATGGCCGGCGCGTGCGCAATCTGGAGGATTACCGGACGGACTCCCCGTTCTTCAATTTTGGTCCATTGCCGGATAACAATCTGCTCGGCCTGCCGGCCGACACCACCAGTTCCGCTGTGTCGGATGGTTACTTCGTCATGTTGGCGCCGTTGAGCCCGGGACGGCATGTCATTCACTTTACGGGGGCGTTGGTGTTTACTGCGGCTGAAGATGGGTTTGATTTCAGTTTCACCCTGGACATCACCTACCATATCACGGTGAAACCGCCCGCCCGCGTTCTTGATTGCGATCCCGAATAGGAAAAGGTGTAAGTGCCGGGCCCATTCCCCTGTCGGTTTAGCCGCCGCCAGGGGAATTTGCGTCCAAGCGAGCTGCCGATCCCGGGTGTTTGCTATGCCAGTCACCTGGAAAAACCGGCGTTTGACACTGGATGCAGTCAAGTTACGGTTATTCGGAGATGAACGCTGTGCTGCGCCAAAGTTCTTTCCGCCATCGGGATCGGGTGTCCGGGTTCACCTTGATTGAGTTGCTGGTCGTCATTGCCATCATCGCCATCCTCGCCAGCATGCTCCTCCCCGCGCTGACAAAGGCGAAACAGAAGGCGCATCGGATTGCCTGCCTAAACAACCTCCGCCAGTTCAACCTGGCGAACCAGATGTACATCAACGACCACCGGGGACGGAGCGTTAACTACGACGCGACGCAGGGGCTTTGGATCGACCGGCTCATTGTCTATGCCGGCTCCCGGCAAACAACCAACGCCGCACTGCGCGTCTGTCCCGCGGCGAACCGGCGGGGCTACACGCTCAACGGCCTGGATTATTACGGGACGGCGAACGCGTACTGGGGACCGCTTTCGAGCTATTTTGGCGTCAGCGCGGGTTCGTATGGCGCTTTTGCGTTGAACTCGTGGGTTTACTCGGACAAACCGTCCGAGTCCTCGGTGGGCAAATATTATTTTGGAAGTCTGGACGGCATTCGCCAGGCCAGCGATGTGCCGCTGATTGGAGACGCCATGTGGATGGATTCCTGGCCTTCGCCTACCGATGGCATTCCCCCGGATCGCACCAAGGGCGGCGGCGGTGGCATCGGCAACTTCTGTATCAATCGCCACAACCTGTCCATCAATCTGACCTTTGTGGATGGCTCTGGCCGAAGTGTCCTGGTGGATAAATTGAAAACTTTGGTCTGGTCAACCCATCCCAACTGGCCAGCGCCCTGACCGCCCGCTCAAAAGCCACAAGCCGCGGCGTAGCCGATGACGTGAGGAGGCGGATTTACTTGAAAACCGCAGCCCGTTGTCTGCCTTGTGACCTCGGGGTGACTTCGTGAACAGGTTGCGCGAGCCGATTGAGCCGGGGACGGAAACGATTGTTCCCGTCGGCTGGGGGTTAAATCAAATTCTAATCAAGGTTCGGCGGTGGGCCTGGCCGGTAGCGATGGATTTCGTAACCAATCTTCCGTCTTTTCATCATTCAATGCCTGCGTATCCTGTCCGCCACACTCAGCCCGCATGCCGAGCGTCTATATCAAAACTTACGGTTGCCAGATGAACGAGCGCGACAGCGAATCCGTCGCCGCGCAGCTCGTCGCCAAGGGCTACACCCTTGCGGCGTCGGAGCACGTCGCCGACGTGGTGCTGCTGAATACCTGCAGCGTGCGCGATAACGCCGAGCAAAAAGCCATCAACAAGATGGAAAACCTCGCGGGCGACATTCGCAAGCACCGCCCCAATGTCGTGCTCGGTTTTCTGGGGTGCATGGCGCAAAGCCGCGGGCAGGAATTGATTGATCGGTTGCCCGACGTCGATCTGGTGGTCGGCACCCAGAAATTTCATCGCACCGCGGATTATCTCGACGACATTTTCGCGGGCCGGCGCCAGAAGATTGTGGACACGGCGGAAGAGCAGGGGAGTGAAGGCACGATTCGCGAGCACCTGCTCAACGGCAGCGCCAAGACCAAATCGGTGACGGCCTTTGTGAGCATCATGCAAGGGTGCAACCAGTATTGCACCTTTTGCATCGTGCCGTACACGCGGGGTGAGGAGCGCAGCCGTAGCATTCCGGACATTGTTGCCGAGTGCCGCCAACTGGTTGCGGAGGGGGTCAAAGAGATCACCTTGCTCGGACAGATCGTGACGAGTTACGGAAAGCGTGATGTCTAGGTATTGGAATTTCTTTACCCATTAATCGAATAATTGACTTTTCTGGGAACTTAATTTC
>CAZIJO010000106.1:0-18897 GCA_964539515.1 uncultured Bifidobacterium sp.
CAGCCGGCTGAGGCGGGCGGGAAACCGGCAATACTCGCAACGGTGCTGGGCGCGCTCCCAGACGGCGGCATGCATCCCTCGATCCATTCCTCAACGCGTTGGCTTTTGCCGCTTGAGGGACAGGCGGGCTTTGGATTGGAGCAATTCGAGGAGCCGGCCGGCGTCGCGGTAGTTCTCCAGTTCCACCGCTTCCGCGGCGGACAGCGAACCACGCCGGGCTTTGGCCGCGAGCGAGTTCATGCGTTTGATATCCGTGGGCGGAAAGTCGAGTGCCAACATGGATTCCGCGGCTTCCTTCGACAGGCTGCCGTGGTCCGGTTGGATGACCCGGCTCAGGATCGCTGCTTCGCTTGGGATGGTCTCGGCTGTTACCGGCATACGCTTGATTCGTAACATCGCTCGCAACCGCTGGCGAGAACAAATCCAACGGTCGGGTCAAAGCCGCAGGTACTGCAAAATGTCGTCATAGATCCCGCCCTGATTCGAGTAGAGCGCGTAGTTGCGGGCTGTGGCAAACCACTCTTTGGTCGTCGGTTTGAGCGCGCCGATGGCGGTGGCAAAATCCTTCGTCGTCAGCGGTTTCAGCCCCCCGGCTTTCATGGCTTCCTGAAGTTTGCGTTCCACCGCCACATCCACCACCGCTTTCAAGTCGGCGCCCGAAAAATTCTCGGCCTTCCGGCCCAGGGAATCGAAATCAATTTCGTCCAGCGGCTTGCCGCGCGTTTGCAGCCGGAGAATGGCCGCGCGCGCCGCGGCGTCGGGCGGCGGGACGAAGAGCACGCGATCAAACCGGCCGGGCCGACGGAACGCGGAATCGAGATGCCACGGGGCGTTGGTGGCCGCGAGGATGAGGACGCCGTCATTGGATGATTTCACCCCGTCCATTTCGGCGAGAAACTGGTTGATGAGCTGCCGGCCAGCATGCTGGCGCATGTCGCTGCGGCTGGCGCCAAGCGCGTCCACTTCATCGAAGAACAGCACGCAGGGTTTGTGTTCGCGCGCCTGCTCGAACAGGCTGTGCAAATTGCGCTCGCTATTGCCGATCCACATGTCGAGCACATCGTTGATGCCCACGGAAATGAAGGCGGCCTTGATTTCGCCGGCGGTGGCGCGGGCGAGATAGGTCTTGCCACAGCCAGGCGGGCCATACATCAAAATGCCTCCGCCGATGGGTTTGCCGTAGGCTTTGTAAAGTTCCGGGTGCGTGAGCGGATGGATGATCTTGAGGCGGATTTCCTCCTTCACCTTTTCCATGCCGCCGACTTCATGGAACGTGATTTTGGGCCGCTCGATCTCGGTTGTGGGTGACCCATCCTCCTCCTCGCCCCACGCCGCACGCACCTTGCCCTCGACGACTTCGCTCTCGTTCTCGTTCGCGCCAATGCCGAGGCGGGCCGCGAATTCGAGGTCGGCCAGCGCACGGTCAAGCCCGACGGCGCGTTTGTATTCGGCGACCGCTTGTTCGATTTCGCCGATACCGGCCAGCAATTTGGCGTGGAGCAGGAAGGCGCGCGCGGGGGCATTCGGCTGCTTGACCAGATCTTCGAGGATGACGAGGGCATGGCTCGGTTTGCCCTGCTGAAAAAACGCCCGGGCGAGGCCGAGCTTCATCGGCAGGCTGTTCGGCGAGTGGGCGAGGCCGGCGCGATACTCCTGCTCGGCTTCCCCGGCGTGACCATGGGCGAGCAAGGTGTCGGCGAAATGCAGGCGCAACGCGGTGTTGTTGGGCGAAGCGCGCAACGCCTCGCGCAGTGCTTGGATGGCATCGTCACCGGGAAGATCGGACTTGGAGGGGGTGCTCATTTCCGGGAAATGAAAACCCGGATGCGCCGGCAGGGCAAGTCCGGGGTTTCCGGCGGGGGCCAGCTCCGGGGGCGGAATTTGAGCTTCACGCCCGGGGCCGAAAACTCACTCCGCATTGGGATAGGAGCCCAGCACCTTCACATAACTGCACTCCTGCCCCAAAAGCTCAATGGCTTTGGTGACCTTTCGGTCCTGAACGTGACCGTCGCAATCGATGAAGAAATAATACTCCCACGCCTTCCGCTTGCTGGGGCGGGATTCGATCTTGGTGAGATTGATGCGATAGCGCCGGAACGCCGCCAGCGCATGATGCAACGCCCCGACCTTGTGGCTGATGCTGACCATCAGGCTGGTCCGGTCCGCGCCGGTGGGCGGGCTGCATTGCCGGCCGAGCACCAGAAAGCGCGTGGCGTTGGCGGCGTTGTCCTGGATATCCTGCTCCAAAATCTCGAGATCGTACGTCTCGGCAGCAAGCACCCCGCCGATGGCGGCGCTGCCCGCCTCTTTCGCCGCGAGTTCGGCGGAGCGGGCGTTGGAGGAAGTCTCGATGAGTTCCACGCGCGGCAGGTGGTTTTGAATCCAGCCGCGGCATTGCGCGAGGGATTGGGGATGGACGTAGAGCTTCTTGATCCGGGCGCGCGGGGTATTGCTCATCAGGCATTGCTGCACCTTCAGGATGATCTGCGCCACAATCTTCAGGTCGCTGTCCACGAACATGTCGAGGGTGTGGGTGACGACCCCCTCGGTGGAATTCTCGACCGGCACGACCCCGTAGTCCGCCCGGTTCTTGCTCACCTCGGTGAACACGTCCGCTATTGTCTTCTGCGCGGCGTACCGCAAGCTCGCGCCAAAGCGCCGGATCGCCGCCTGATGCGTGAACGTGGCTTCCGGACCGAGATAGGCGATGGTCAACGATTTCTCCAGGGCAAGCGCGCTGGACATGACCTCGCGGTAAACTGCGGCCAGCTGCTCGTCGGTCATGGGACCCCCGTTCAACCGGCTGATGCGCCGCAGCACGGCCCGCTCCCGGTGCGGCGCGTAGATTTCCTCCCCGGCTTTGAGTTTGATTTCGCCGATGGCCAGAACATGGCGGGTGCGTTCATTGAGCAGGCGCACGATTTGCGCGTCGAGCTTGTCAATGGCTTTGCGGTGCTCCGGGAGACTCACGTTGGCGAGCATCATGGCGTAGCGGGCCGGGAGAATCAAGCCGCCGCCGCCGCCGGGTCATGCGATCTGGCCGTCGCCGCGGTCGCGCGCCTTTAGTTGAACTGCAGATTCTTCCCGGCGCGGGCGGCTTCGAGCTGCTTGCGCAGCAGGTCGATCTTGGCCTTGATCAGCTCGCGGTTTTCCTCCCCCTTGGCCACGAGGGCATTTTCCAGATCGGCGATCCGCGCCTCGTAAGTGCGCAGCCGTTCCTGCAACGGGGCGTGCAATTCGTTAAGCCGCCGTTCCATCTCAGCCATTTCGACGGCCGCCGCCGTCTGGGCTTCAACCATTTCCCCTTGCTGGGAAACCAGGCTGCCCACGAGCTTTTCCTTCAGCTGGGCCATCGCCCCCGCCCGGATGGCCCCATGTGCCCGCTCAGCTTTCTGCTCCGCCGCCAAGGCCCGCTGCTGCCAGGAAACGTCGTCCGCCCGCGGCCCCACCCCCGGTGAATTGGTGATCAAACCGGGCGGCAACCCGCCGGCAACAGTCATGGCCAGCGGATTCCGGTTTGTCCGTCGCCACGCGGCCCAAAACAGGAATCCGAGCAGGAGGGAGGCCGTGACGACCAAACCGATGAGGAGTCTCTGGTTGCGCTGCTGGACGTCGGCCGACTGAACCTTTGCCAGGGCAACCCGTTCTTTTTCCTGGACGACCTGTTGGGCCAACCGGCCGGCCGCGGTCTTTTCCAGTAGTTGGGCCACGGCGGCCAAGACCTTGCCATCCATGACCTGCCCCGCCCGCGCGAGGACCTGGCCCGCCTGATAAGTGTCCGCCACCAGCAGCGGATCGGTTTGACGGGCGCGGGCAGCGAGCGTCAACTCGGCTTCCACGAAACTATTCACACGCAGGTGGCGCTCGGCGAATTTCGCCGCGGCCATTTCATTCGTCCCAAACTGTTTGAGCATCAATGCCCGCGCTTGTGCCAGGGTGATCAGGTTCGTCCGGGCCATTCTCCATCCCCGGGCCTTTGCGTCCTCCGCCACAACCGGCTCGTCCACGCTCGCGACCGGGATGATCGTCACGAAGCGACCGAGCCGGATATCGTTCCGAAAGGCACGAACCGGCTTCTCGAGGATGGGGCGCAGGCGGGCGACGAAGGCTTCCTGGACATCGCGGCCGTCGTTCCCGCGTGCCCATTCGGCCGCCAGTGGCTCGTTCAAGGGAAACCCTTTGTACTGTCGCTTGAAAGCACCCATCAGGTTCTGAAACTTTCTGGAATTGATCTGCCCGGCGGTCAGGCGGGGCTGATCAAAGCTCTGCCGCTGGAGAACCATGAAATTGCTCCGGGCCGTCGAAAACCGCACCTGAATTTCGGACTCGATCTGGGCCGCAACCGATGGACAGAACCGGACGATCACCGGGATGCGCTCGGCTTCCCGTCCCTTGAGGGCCTCGGTCGCCACCGGGTCCACCACCCGTAACAAGATGGGCGTGACGATGTCTTCGGTGACGATGTCCCCGGCGCGGTAATCCACCAGGTCTTTGGCGGTCAGGAGCAACGCGCAGCCACCGGCGAGCGCGAATACGAGCAGTCGTTTTACCATAAGAAGGATTTTTGTTCGCCCAGCATTTGGTCCCCGCTCCACAAAGTCACGCGCCAGGCGGTGATCTCGCCGAAAGCCCGGTATTTTTCCCCGTCGAACCGCACTTTCGCCCAATGGCTCGTGCCGGTGATTCGCCCTTTGCTTTCCAAGGTAATCTGGCCGGGCAGCTCGCCTTTCGCGGTCCCGCGCAACTCGACGCGCAATGTGGCTACCTGGTTAGTCTGACTGCGCGCCCGCCACAGAATATCAAAGCGCATGCCGGAGCGTTGTTCCGGATGCGAACGCAATTGCGCCTGGTAGGCATCGCGGTCATAGAGACTGGGCGACAGGGCGGAACGACCCTGCAAATCGAGGAAATGTGGCAGCACCTTGACGACGCGCCCGGTATCCGCGGCAGCGGTGAACGTCGCCAGCAACAGAGAAACAAGAACCAGAAATGGGAACGCGCGGCGCATGGGGCGACGATAACGAGTGGCCGGTCCGATACAAGTGCGAAAGTTTAACGGGCGACCGTAAGGGCGCGGGCGAAGTGCGACGGGTTCTTTGAATCTGCACTTGCCCCCGGCAAAGCCCCGCCGGCAAGATGGCGGCGACCGAATTCCGGATGAGCGCCACCGACATCGAAATCAGCGTCGTACTGCCCTGCCACAACGAACAGGACAACCTGCAACCGTTGGTCGCCGCAATCACGGCGGCGCTCGAGCCGTTGCGACGGCCGTTTGAAATTGTCATCACCGACGATTCCAGCAGCGACGGCAGCTGGGCTTTGCTGCAAAAAATGGCCGCGGCCGAACCGCGCCTGCGCGCCCAGCGGTTCGTCCGCCAGTGCGGACAATCCGCCGCGCTGTGGGCGGGGATGAAAGCCGCGCGCGGCAGGGTGATCGTCACGCTGGACGCCGATTTGCAGAACGACCCGGCGGATTTACCAAAGCTGCTGGCCGGTTTGTCCCAGGCAGATTGCGTGTGCGGTTCCCGGGTTGCCGCCCGCAGCCACGGCGACAATTTCATCCGCATCGCCTCGTCCAAGATCGCCAATTGGGTGCGCAACAGACTTTCCGGCGAGACCATCAGCGACGCGGGTTGCTGTTACCGGGCATTCAGAGTGGTCTGCATTGCCGAGATCAAATTCTTCAATGGCGCGCATCGCTTCCTGCCGACGCTCATCAAAATGGAAGGATTCACGGTCACGGAAGTCGCCATCAGCCACCATCCCCGGGCGGCGGGCGAGGCGCATTACGGCGTTTGGAACCGGCTCTTCAAATCCTTTGGCGACCTGCTCGCCGTGCGTTGGATGAAAAAGCGGATGATCCGTTACCAGATCGCCGAACGCGTCGGGCCACCCGGCGTGACATGAGCCCCGCTTGGCGCACGGGATCGAGGCTCAGGCCGGCATTTGATCTTGCCTCCGAATTGTTGCATCCAGTTCAATCCCCTTAATCAATATGGCAACCAAAACCATCATCAAACCCGCAAAATCACCGGCCGCCGTCGGCCCCTACAACCATGCCGTCCGCGTCGGTGACCTGCTGTTCTGTGCGGGACAAATCCCGATCAGTCCCGCCGATGGCAACTTGATCGCCGGCGACATCAAAGCCCAGACCGAGCGCGTCCTGGAAAACGTGAAGGCGATTCTTGACGATCAGAAGCTGACGTTCGCAAACGTGGTAAAGTCCACCGTGTTTTTGACCGATCTCGCGAATTTCGCCGGCATGAACGAGGTTTACGCCAGGTATTTCACGGGTGACTTTCCGGCCCGCTCGACGATTCAAGTGGCGGCCTTGCCCAAGGGGGCGAATGTGGAGATCGAGGTCGTGGCCCATTTTTGATTAACTGTAGCGGCGTCTCGGCAGAGCGCCGCCAAGCAATCAGTATAAAAGCGGCGCTCTGCCGAAACGCCGCTCCGATGCCAGCTTATGCCGCTTGGATTCCAACTATTGATCGCATTCGTTGCGGGCGGCCTGTTCGGCCTGCTCGCCGGCTGGTTGCTGGCGCGGGCCCGGCCACCGGTCACCCCAGCCGATCAACGGTTGGAGAACGAACTCCGCCAGCAGCTCGCCCAGCGCGAAAGCGAATTGATCCAGACCCGCAGTGAGGTGGTGACGGTCAAAACGTCGCTCGCCACCGCCCAGGCGAACCAGGCAAGTGCGGAAAAACTGCTCGCCGATCAACGGACTTTGCACGAGCGGACGCTGGAGGAAGCCCGGGTGGCGCAGGCGAAGGCGCTGAGCGATTTACGGGAGGCCTTCAAGGCATTGAGTGCGGACGCGCTCCGGCAAACCGCACCGGAGTTTCTGCGCCTGGCAGAACAATCGCTGGGTAAATTCCAGGAGACAGCCAAGGGCGACCTGGCGCAACGCCACGAGGCGATCAAAGGTTTGGTCGAACCGCTCAAGCAACAGTTGGACATCTATCAAAAACGCCTCCAGCAAAGTGAGACCGCCCAGGCCGACACGCTGGGCAAGGTGAAGGAACAACTCACGGCCCTGGCCGCTTCCAGCCAGTCGCTGGCCATGGAGACCGCCCAGTTCCGCTCGGTCCTCAAATCAAACCAGGCGCGTGGGCGTTGGGGCGAAGAGACCTTGCGGCGCGTGGTTGAGGCGGCGGGGATGAGTGCGCATTGCGATTTTACCGAGCAAAAGGCGGGCGATGACGCGGACAAACGTCCGGATCTCCTCGTGCGCCTGCCAGGCGACCGCCTCATCATCGTCGATGCCAAAGTGCCGGAACTGGATTTCCTCAGCGCGCTCGAAGTGGCGGATCCAACCAAGCGAGCCGAATCCCTCGCGGCGCATGTCGGCAAACTCAAGGCCACAATCAAATCCCTGGCCGATCGCGATTATCCGCGCCAGTTCCCGAATGCGCTCGATTACGTGGTGCTGTTCCTGCCGGCCGAATCGTTGTTCAGCGCCGCCCTCGAAGGCGATCACGACTTGATTGTTTGGGCGGCCAACAAACACATCATGCTGGCCACCCCCGCGTCGCTCATCGCGCTCTTGCGCTCGGTGAGCGTGAGCTGGCAGCAACACGCGCAGACGGAAAATGCCCAGAAGATCGCGGAGTCCGCCCGGGAACTCTATTCGCGGGTGGTGACTTTCACGGAACATTTTGACCGGATCCGCGACGGATTGGAGAAGGCCAATGATGCCTTCAACAAGGCGGCGTCGAGTTTTCAATCCCGCGTCCGCCCCGCGGGGGAACGATTGGCGGAACTGGGTGGCGGCACGGAAGGGAAAACCCTGGCGGACATTTCTCCGCTGGAAACCACGCCGCAGAGATTATTGTGAAAACCCATTCGAACCGACGGTGCTGGTTCGTGACCGCGCTGCTGTTCGTTTTTGCCAGCGTTGCGATCCGGGCGGCAGAGGTGAGCGCGCCAGCAGTCGCCGGAAAGCTGGATTCCCTCAAGGACACCATTGCCGCCGAGCTTACCGTGCGCCTGGGCACGAATTCGCTCCGGGGCAGTTACACCACCGTCTGGCGGCAGTTCGAGGATTTGGCGATTGCAGCGTTCGCGGAGATTCTCCCGCGGCACGTGCCGGAGTTGGACGCGAAGAATTTCGATACCGGCCAGCCCGGGCGCGAAAAAAACCGGCTGGCGGACTTGGCCATCGTTTGCGGGACAAACACGATTGAAGTTTCGATCAAAGCGGCCCGCAGCTCCGGTCAGCCGGAGAACGACATGGGCACCTTCCGGGAACACGAGCAGCGGAAAAGGCGCTTCGCGGCATCGTTCACAATATGGGTGCGTTATGAGGACGCGGGCCGATCGTTGCGCGCACAGCGGGTGTTTTTCGACCGCACCTGGCGGTTCGTCGGCCAGTCCACGCTCGTGGACGGAGTCAAGTATCGCAAAAAGGACGGCAACCTGCGGCCCAAATCCTGGGCGATGTTTGATGCGGACCAGGCGTATTGGCAAAGCGAGGCCGAATTCGAAGCCGCGGTGCAACGTTCAGCAACGTACCGCGCGAACGAATTGGTCAAGGAGCATCTGACCGATCTGAGCGAGGAGGATCAGCGCGTGCTGCACGAACGGCTCAAGGAAAAATTCGACGCGCCGCCCCGTCCCTGATCCACGGAAATTGTGCTATTGCCGGACGGTAATTCGTTGCTCATGCTTGCAGAAAGACATGGAAACTCGTTTGCTGGGAAAAACCGGACTCCAACTCCCCGTGCTGAGCTTTGGCGCATCGTCGTTGGGACAGGAGTTCCGCCGGGTGAAACTTGACGAGGCGCTGGCAAGCGTCCGGGTCGCGCTGGAATGCGGGTTAAACTTCATTGACACCTCGCCATTCTACGGTCGCGGCATGAGCGAAGTCTTGCTGGGGATCGCCCTGCGCGATGTGCCGCGCGACCATTACACGCTCTGCACGAAACTGGGCCGTTACGACCTGAACCATTTCGACTTCAGCGCCCGCCGCGTGGCGGAGAGCGTGGATGTGAGCCTGCATCGTCTCGGCACCGACCACCTCGACATCATTCTGTGCCACGACATCGAGTTCGTGAAACTGCCGCAGATTGTGGAGGAGACGATCCCGGCCCTGCGCAAGATCCAGCAGGCTGGGAAAGTGCGCTTCATCGGCTTCAGCGGTTACCCCCAGAAGATCTTCCGGCAAATCTGCGATGCGACGGACGTGGATTGTGTCCTGAGCTACAACCAATACACGCTGCAGAACACGCGCTTTGCTGATGAAACGATTCCCTACTTAAAAACCAAGGGCATCGGGGTGATGAACGCTGGCCCGTTCAGCGCTCGTTTGCTCACGAATGCGCCGCTGCCGGCGTGGCTCAAGGAGCCGGAGAACGTGAAAGCGGCCGCGCGGCAGGCCGCCGCACATTGTGCACAGAAAGGCGTGGACATCGCGAAACTCGCCTTGCAGTTCAGCCTCGCGCATCCCGACATCACGACCACCATTGCGGGCAGCGCGAATCCCGCCAACATCCGGCAGTGGGCGCAATGGGCCGCCGAGCCGCTCGATCATCAGTTACTCGCCGAGGTGCAGGAGCTTTTCAAGCCGGTGAAGAACCTCGGGCATGTGGAGGGGTTGGCGGAGAACAACTAGGATCCGCAAACGATTGGAACTACCCGACTTCATTCAAATCGGAAACCAAGCGCCGCCACTCCGCTTCCTGATCATTGGTGGTTGGGCGGTGGGAGCGCATGGGAATCCTCGCGCCACTTTTGACGTGGATTTCATGATCCGGCGTGCTGACCGCGATGCGTGGTTCGAGCGCGCGATGGCTCTCGGGATGAAGCTGTTCCGCGAGTCCGGGGCGTTCGCGCAGTTCACTCAGCCGGCCGGTGACGGTTTCGACCTGATGTTTGTGGACGACCAGACCTTTGGAAAAATGTGGGAGGCGTCCGAAGAGCGGACCTTCGGCGAGACAAAGGCGCGCGTGCCATGCCTTGACCACCTGCTGGCTTTGAAACTTCACGCCTTAAGGCAGAATCTGTCGCATCGCACTTCCAAGGATGCCGACGATGTGGAAGTGTTGCTCCGGCGGCATGAGATTAATCTTGGTGATTCACATTACGAGACCCTGTTTTTGAAATATGGAACCCGCGAAATCTATGAAACCTTCGTCCGAATCCTTCGTCATCCGTGACGCAAGCCGGCCGAGCCTCGAATTCGACCTGCCCGATCCCGAGGGGTTCGCCTCCTTGCCCACTTGGGTTTCGTTGGAGCGAAT
Source organism: uncultured Bifidobacterium sp. (assembly GCA_964539515.1). Classification (GTDB taxonomy): domain Bacteria; phylum Verrucomicrobiota; class Verrucomicrobiia; order Limisphaerales; family JADLHS01; genus JADLHS01. Next base: position 10,242 of record CAZIJO010000106.1, read on the forward strand.
GATGAAGGGGAATCGCCAGATGCGGGCGTGGTTTCCCGCAGGCATTCCCACACCGGAAGAGCGCTGGCAGGCAAAGTCAACGCAGGTGTTCCAGCTCTGAGCGCCGGCCCTGACTGACCACCCATTGCAACCCGGCCTGTGAACAATTCGCCGCGATCATTAAAGGAATATTCACTCTTCAACGACGGATTTGAATTGGTTGAAGGCGTTCTCAGTCCCGAAACTGTGGAAGCGCTTTGCCGGGCCGTGGCGGAACTGCCTGCGCGCCATCGCGGGGGTATGAGAAACCTTTTGCAGCAATCAAAAGCCATCGCCACCCTCGCGATTTCCGGTCCAGCCAAAGCCCTTGCCGACGCGGCGCTCGGGGCGGCGGCGTTCCCGGTGCGGGCGTTGCTCTTCGACAAAGTGCCCGCCGCCAATTGGAAAGTGCCGTGGCATCAGGATACCGCCATTGCGGTTGTCGAACGCGTCGAGGTGCCAGGCTTCGTCGGTTGGTCCGTCAAGGACGGCGTGACGCACGTTCATCCGCCGGTGGCGATTTTGGAACGAATGGTGGCGCTGCGAATTCATCTCGACGACTGCGGGCCGGACAATGGGCCGCTCCGGGTGCTGCCCGGCTCGCACCGCCACGGCAAGTTGGGGGAGGAGGACATTGAACGCTGGCGACAAACGACGAAGGAAATCGTCTGTTGCGCGACGGCAGGCGACCTCCTCCTCATGCGGCCTTTGCTGCTGCACGCGTCGTCTCCGGCCAAGTCTCCCACCCATCGCCGGGTCATTCATTTGGAATACGCCTGTGTTGCGTTGCCGAACGGGCTGCGCTGGTTCGAAACAACCACGGCCACCTCACCTTTGCCTGACCGCCACCACCATTCATTGCCATGAAAGCCCTCCAGCTCGAAAAACCGCAGCAGTTTCGATTCATCGAAACACCGGAACCCGCGGCACCTGGTCCAGGGGAAGCCCTCGTGCGCGTCCAGCGGGTGGGCATTTGCGGTACGGATTACAGCGGTTTCCTTGGCAAGATGCCGTTCTTTTCTTATCCGCGAATTCCAGGCCACGAACTCGGCGTCGAGGTGCTGGCCGTCGGCTCGGGCGTAACAAATGTCAAACCCGGTGATCGATGTTCGGTGGAGCCGTACATGAACTGTGGCCGGTGTTTTCCCTGTCGCAAGGGCGCGACCAATTGCTGCGAAAACCTCAAGGTGCTCGGCGTCATGATGGATGGCGGTTTGACCGAGCGGATGAATTTGCCCGCGCACAAATTGCATCCGGCCAGCCAGCTCACGCCCGAACAATGTGCCCTGGTCGAGACCCTCGCCATTGGCTGCCATGCCGTAAACCGCGGAAACCCCGTCGCCGGCGAGAACGTGCTCGTCATCGGCGCCGGACCGATCGGGCTGTCGGTGATTGAATTCGCGAAGCTCTCCGGCGCGCGGACCGTGGTGATGGACCTCAATGAACAGCGACTGGAATTTGTCCGCACAAAAATGGGCGTCCCGGACACCCTTTACTCCCGCGGCGACGGCGCGGAACTGGAAGCGTTGCGGCAAATGACAGACGGTGCGCTGGCCCAGGTGGTCGTGGATGCCACCGGCAGCAACAAATCCATGGCGAACGCGATGACCTATTGCGGCTTCACCGGCCGGCTGGTGTATGTAGGCATCACCCAGGCGGAAGTGGCATTTCCGCATGCCCCAGTGATGCACCGGCGCGAGCTGACGCTGCTGGCCAGCCGCAATGCGCTGCCGCCGGACTTCACGCGCATCATCCAACTGATCCAGGACGGCCGGATTGACACCCGCCCCTGGATCACGCATCACGCCGCGTTCCCGGAACTCATTGAGAAGTTTCCTGGGTTCTCCCGGCCTGAAACCGGCGTGATCAAAGCCATGGTGAACATGGAATAATCGCTCCATGAAATCTGCCGTCACCATCTCCCTTGTTCCGGAAGCGCGCGGCGGGCCGTTTGTTTTCTGGGACGACCTCGCGACGGGCTGCGCTCACGCGGCCGAACTGGGCTTTGACGCGGTGGAAATCTTTCCCCCGGATGCCGCGGCGCTGACTCGGGCCAAAGTCGCCCAGGTTCTCGGCGACCATGGACTGAAATGCGCCGCCGTGGGCACGGGAGCCGGGTGGGTGAAGCACAAGCTGCGTTTGACCGATCCGGACATCACGGTACGGCAGCGGGCGACTGACTTCGTCCGGGAAATCATTGATGCGGCGGGTGCGCTCAGTGCCCCGGCCATCATCGGCTCGATGCAGGGCCGTTGGGGCGAGGGTGTGACGCGGGAACAGGCGCTTGCCTGGTTGGGTGAAGGGCTGACCGCCCTCGCGGAACCGGCCGCCCGTCATAACGTGCCCCTGCTGTATGAACCATTGAACCGGTACGAAACCAACCTGTTCAACCGTCAGGCGGAAGCAGCCGGCTACCTGCACTCGCTGGGACTGCCCAGCATCAAATTGCTGTGCGACCTGTTTCACATGAACCTGGAAGAGGCGTCCCTCGCGGGTGCGCTGCAAGCCGCCGGCCCGCGGGTCGGCCATGTGCATTTCGCCGATAGCAACCGGCAGGCGATCGGTCTCGGACACACGGACCTCTCCCCGATCATGGCCGCTTTGCGGGAAATCAAATACACCGGCTACCTTTCCGCGGAGGTGTTGCCTCTGCCCGACAGTGTCGCGGCCGCCCGGCAGACCATGAAAAGTTTCCGCCGTTGGACAACCTCCTGATACCATCACCGCATGCTCAAGCATCAACTCATTCATCCCACGATCAACGAAGTGCTGGCGCGCGCCGGTCATCACGCCCGCATCCTGATCGCCGACGGGAATTATCCGGCCTCCACCAAGAAGGGGCCACACGCGGAAGTGGTCTGCCTGAATCTGTCGCCCGGGGTGATAACCGTGGCGCAGGCACTGCGCGCCCTGCTCAGCGCCGTGCCGGTGGATCAGGTGAACACCATGGGCATTCCGGCCGATGATCCGTACGCCCAAAAGGGCGAGCCGCCGGTTTGGACCGAGTACCGTCAGATTCTCGCCGGCGCGGGCCTGACGCTGCACCTCGATCCGGTCTCGAAATGGGATTTTTACAAGGCGGTTGAATCGCCAGATCACGTGCTGACCATCCAGACCGGCGACCAGGCGCTGTGGGCCAATGTCCTTTTGACCATGGGTTGTCGCGTGGACTGAGCCCCAGGGATACCGCGATGCGCATCGACAGCCACCAGCACTTCTGGCAATACCACCCGGCGGAGTACGGCTGGATGCAAGCCGACTGGCCGATCCGGCGCGACTTCCTGCCGGCGGATTTGGCGCCGGTGCTGCGCGCCCACCAACTCGACGGCTGCGTGGCGGTGCAGGCGCGGCAGAGTCTCGAAGAATCGCGCTGGCTGCTCAAGCTGGCGGAGGGGTCACCCATCATCCGGGGCGTGGTGGGCTGGGTGGACTTGTGTGCGTCGGACGTTGGGAGACAACTGGAAGAATTGGGAGCGCATCCCAAGTTCGTCGGTGTGCGCCACGTGGTGCAGGATGAACCAGACGACGGGTTCATGCTGCGGGCGGATTTCCAGCGCGGCATCGCCGCCTTGCCGGCCTTCGGTTTAACCTACGATCTGCTCGTTTTTCCCCGGCAGTTGCCGGCGGCCATTGCGCTGGCTCGAAAATTTCCCGGACAGCCATTCGTGCTGGATCACCTGGCCAAACCACCAATCAAAGACGGGGCCCTGTCGCCCTGGCGCGAACAAATCCAGGAACTCGCGCGGCTTCCCAATGTCCGGTGCAAAGTTTCAGGCCTGGTCACGGAGGCGGACTGGCAAGCCTGGCGGGCGGACGATTTCAAACCCTATCTCGAGGTTGCGTTCGAGGCATTCGGTCCGGATCGGCTGATGTACGGTTCGGATTGGCCGGTTTGCCTGCTGGCCGGGAAATATGAACGCGTGTTCGGACTGCTGGAGGATTACACCCGCCCGCTGGGAGCGGACGCGCGCGCGAAGTTCTTTGGCGAAAATGCGGCGCAGTTTTACGGGCTGACTTAGCCCGACCGTCGCGCGCTGCGCTTGGATTTGCTGGCCGTTTCCCGGCCCGCCCGGTCCACGAACTTCTGCATCGCCTCTTCCTGTTGCTCGATCGACGCCACGAGTTTGAATTGCGTCCGGCAGCGATCAAGATTGTGTTCCGGCCGATGGATGCGGAAATAGGTGTCCCCGCTCAGGTAATCGGTCAGGAACCGCATGCCAATTTCGAAAGTGATGAGCTTGCCGGAAAAGGCCATCAGGGATTTTTCGGCCTTGGTCAGGAAGGCGCCGGCGGTTGAAAGGTAGCCGTCGGCCAACTGCCGGAAGATGGGCATGTGCATCTTGACCTTCGACAAATCCAGCTCGTCTTCGAGGGTGGGACTGGTGGTCGTCCGGACCATGTCGCCAAAATCGTACAGCGCGCAGCCCGGCATCACCGTATCCAGGTCCACGACACATTTCGCCTCGCCCGTCAGCGTATCGAGCATGACGTTGTTGAATTTGGTGTCGTTGTGCGTAATCCGCTCGGGAATGGTACCTTTCGCCATTCCGTCCACGATCACGCCGACCACCCCGGCGCGGCTCAAGGCAAAGTCGATCTCCGGCCGGGCCGACTGGGCGCGGTTGAGCCGGTCCTTCGCGATCGCCTGTTGCAGCGCGACAAATCGTTTCCGCGTGTTGTGGAATTCCGGAATTGTTTCGTGCAACCGGCCGCCCGGCAGGTCCACCAGCAAACTCTGAAACTCGCCAAAGGCCCGGCCCGCTTGAAACGCCTGATCCGGAGATTGCACCGCCTCCAACGACTGCACGCCTTCCACGAACACGAACGTGCGCCAGAACTCGCCGTCGCGGCCGACAAAATGGGATTGCCCATCGCGGGTCGGGATGACAATGAGGGAGCGCCGGGTGATATCCCGGGCGCCGACGGCTTCGAGCTTGCGCCGCAGGTGCGTGGTGACCCGCATGACGTTCTTCATGACCGCCACCGGATTCTTGAACACGCCCTTGTTGATTTTCTGGTGAATATACCGGGCCCGCATGCCGCCCTGATCGTACGTGGCGGAGTAGGTTTCGTTGATGTGCCCGATTTTGAGCGTCTCGGCGTGCAGGATCTCGCCGTAAATCTGGAATTGCCGAGAAATCTCCTGAAGATGCTTTTCCTGATAAGCCATAAGCCGTTGATATTACTTCAACCGGATAGTGCGCCGGTGCGCGCCCGGGCGCAACGTGAAATTCGCAACATTGGTTCAAGTTCCTGATTGGCCAGGGAGGGACCGATGTTTCCGAAGCCACCCCCGCGTCATCCCAGGCCGGCGCGAAGCCGGTTGGCCACCCGCGCCGCTGGTGCTGCGGCCTGCTCGCTGCCGGTTGCCCCATTCGCGTTTCACGGCCAGCGGCCGCAGAACCGCCGGAGGCAACCATCGCTGACTGGATGGAAGGCGGAACTTCGTGCGGGCAGCGGCGGGCCGGGTCCAAATTTGCAGTTGGCTTCGTCCCCTGACTCCCTACCCTGTCGCCGTGAATTTTTCCCGCCGTCGATTCCTCAAGACCACCGGCGCAGCCATGGCCGGGCTGGGGGTGACGCATTGGAGCATTGACGCGGCCGCGTACGAACCCTGGCTCGATTCGGCCACAAAAAATGAGCTGGGGGACATCGCCGTGGCTTTGGCGAAGAAACTCGGGGCGACTTACGGCGATATTCGCATCAACCGATATCGCACCGAACGCATCGTCACCCGCGAGCGGCAGGTACAGAGCGTGGCGCTCGATCAGTCGTACGGATTTGGCGTCCGCGTGCTGGTTGACGGCGGTTGGGGCTTTGCGGCCAGCAGCGCGGTCACCGCCAAGGAAGTCCGCCGGGTGACGCGCGAAGCCGTCGCCATGGCCCGGGCCAATGCCGGACATCAGTCCCGGCCCGTCCAATTTCTCGAAGCCCCGGCGGTGACCGCGAAGTGGCGCAGCGCCTTTGCGCAGGATCCCTTCGAGGTTGCCATCGAGCAAAAGATCGAAACGCTGCTGAAAATCAACGACGCGGCCCTTGCCGTGAAAGGAGTCGGTTTTGTCAACTCCAGCATGGCGTGGGTGAACGAGCAGAAATTCTACGCTTCGACCGACGGCTCGCGCATCGAGCAATTCATCATCCGCGGGCTGCCGGAATTTTCCGTCACCGCGGTGGACCGGGCGGCCGGCGACTTCCAGACGCGCAACTCCCTCGGCGGTCCGCAAGGCCTGGGCTACGAATATCTGCACCAGCACGACTGGGTGAAGGAGGCGGCCACCGCCGGCGAGGAAGCCGTCCTGAAACTCAAGGCCAAGCGCGTCACGCCCGGCCATTATGATCTCGTCCTGCACCCGTCCCACCTCTGGCTCACCATCCACGAGAGCGTCGGGCACTCGACTGAACTTGACCGCGCCCTCGGCTGGGAGGCGAATTTCGCCGGCACCAGTTTCCTGACGCCGGACAAGACGGGAACGTTTCAGTTCGGGGCCAAACCGGTGAACTTCTTCGCCGATCGCATCCAACCCGCCGGACTCGCCACGGTCGGCTACGACGACGAAGGGGTGCCCGGCCAGAAATGGGATCTCGTGAAGGACGGTGTGTTCGTCGATTGGCAGACGACTCGGGACCTCGCGCCGTTGATCGGACGCCGCGCATCTTATGGCTGTCTGCACGCGCAAAGTTGGAGCGACGTCCCGTTCCCGCGCATGCCGAATGTTTCCCTGCAGCCGGCATCCGAAGCCGTCGACCTCGACCAACTGATCGGTGGGGTGGACGATGGCATTCTCATCTATGGCAACGGCAGTTTCTCCATCGACCAGCAACGTTACAATTTCCAGTTTGGCGGCCAGACCTTCTGGGAAATCAAACAAGGCCGGATCACCGGCATGTTGCGCGACGTCGCCTACCAATCGCGCACCCCGGACTTCTGGAATTCCTGCGACGGTCTGGGGGGGCCGGCCACCTACGCGCTGGGCGGGTCCTTTTATGATGGCAAAGGCGAGCCGGCACAGTCCAACGCCGTAAGTCACGGCTGTCCCGTGGCGCGTTTTCGAAAGGTGAAGGTGTTGAATACCGATGCCAAAAACGGCGGCGCCGCCGGCGTTCACGTATGCTGACCGAACCCGAAGCCCGAAAAATTTGCGCCGCGCTTTTGAAACTGACCAAGGCGGAGGACGCCGTCGTCAGCGTGCACGAAAGTCTGGAAGGCAACCAGCGCTTCGCGGCGAACGCCTTCACCACGAATGGCAGTTCCCGCACGCGGTCCTTCGCCATCACGGTATGGATTGACCGCCGGCAAGGCTCGGCTTCCGGCACCGAGTTTGACCCCGCCGCCATGCGGCGCACGGTGAAACAGGCGGAAAATCTGGCGCGGTTGTCGCCGGTTGATCCCGAATACCTGCCCTCGCTTGGCCCCCAGCAATACCGGCCGGTCAACGGCTATGCCCAAGCCACGGTGGAGCTCACGCCCACCTGGCGCGCAAAGCAGATCGGCGCCATCTTCGACCAGTGCGACCAGGCCCGGGTCATCGGCGCCGGATTGTTCCGCTCCGGCGTGTTCACCTCGGCGGTGGCCACGCGCAACGGCAACTTCGAGTTCGAGCGCGCCAGTAACGTCAGCCTTTCGATGACGGCGCGCACGCCCGACGGCACGAGCTCCGGTTACGCCCTGCACAGCCATTTCGATCCGGACCGGCTGGACCTCGCCGGCGTCGCGCAACGCGCCGTAAACAAGGCGCTGACGGGGCGGGAGGCCCAACGGATCGCGCCGGGAATTTACCCGGTGATCCTCGAACCGTTGGCGGTCGGCGACATGCTCGGTTTTTTTCAAGGCGCCTTCGATGCCCGCAGCGCGGACGAAGGGCGCAGTCCCCTGTCCGCCGCCGGGGGCCAGACTTTGCTGGGTCAGCCGGTCTTCGATTCCAAGCTGAACTTGTATAGCGACCCCTGGCATCGCGAGGTGCCCGGCTCCCAATCCGCGCAAGACGGCCTGCCCGCCGCGAAGATCCAACTCGTGCGAAATGGCGTCGTCGAGCATCTCATCAACTCCCGCTTCTGGGCGCAGAAGACGGGCCGGCAACCCACGGCTGGTCCTGTGAACCTGATTCTCGAATCCACCGACCGGCCCAACTCGCTGGCGGAAATGATCGCCGGCAGCCAGCGCGCGCTGCTGGTGACGCGGCTATGGTACATCCGCATGGTCAATCCGCGCACGCAATTGCTCACGGGTCTGACCCGGGATGGCGTGTGGCTGGTCGAGAACGGGAAGGTGAAGCATCCGGTGCGGAACTTTCGTTTCAATCAAAGCGTCATGGCGATGCTCGCACCGGGCAACGTGGAGATGTTCGGCCCGTCCGCACGTTTCGGCGGGCGGGACGGACGCGGGGCCAGCCTCTTCCCCGCCCTGAAGCTGAAGGCCTTCACCTTCAGTTCCGAAAGCGACGCCGTGTAGCCTGCACCGCGTGGGAGGAGGCGGCGGGTCTCCCCGGGAGTGCCGCGCTGGGAATCCCCAGAACTTACTTTCACACCATGAACCCAGAACCGCAGTATTGCTCTTGGTGACGATGAGGCGCGGCAGCGTCTTGGAGTGCGCCAGCCCTCTGGCGCTTTCGAGTCCCCGCGACTTCCTCAGCGCCAGAGG
>CAZIJO010000106.1:18907-19195 GCA_964539515.1 uncultured Bifidobacterium sp.
GCTGGTTTTGGTTGTGCGCATGCCAGCGGGGGTTTTCGAGTCCCGCCCACTCCATCCGCCCCTGCGGGCGGCCGCACTCCACGACCTGTCGGTGGTGCGAAAGGTTCATGGGGAGCTTCGATCTCGAACTTTGGACGCGCTTCGGGGCCAGGAATCGCGCGATTGGAGCGCCGGTCTCCGACCCGGCGAGTTCCAGCCGGTTGTTACCCACGCGCCGGGGCGGAGACCGGCGCTCCACCGCAGGCGCCCGCCCTCGCAGCGCTGTCATTGGTGAGAACTTAAGCGCGA
>CAZIJO010000107.1:0-18994 GCA_964539515.1 uncultured Bifidobacterium sp.
AATCTCTTCAACATCGCGCGCCTGCCGGACGAGGCTTTCCGCGGGGTGTTCCGGGCGGTGTTCTCGCGCATCCTGCCGGTGCTGCTGGTGTCCAACGTGCCGGTGCGCGTGCTGACAGCTACGATGCATTCCCCCGGCTGGCTGCTGGTGCTGCTTGGGATGGCCGCTGGTTGCGCCCTGGCTTCCGAGTGGGTCTGGCGCAATTCCCTCCGCCGCTACACCAGCGCCAGTTCCTAAGCGGGCTGGCCTTGGCGGCGGTGGCGAAACCGGTCCGACCATGCTCCGCCCCAGGCCAGCAGGTAATATCCTCAAAGTTCATATCTTCATATCACGATACGTTGATTTTTAAGTTGAAGCCCGGCTGGATTGGGCTAATCTGTGTCCCGTGAACGGGAATTCGCCCAATACGTCTTCCGCGGCAGCGCAACTCGCCGCGTGCCTTCGCGAACGGATCGTCATCATTGACGGTGCAATGGGAACGACCATCCGGGCCTACGGTCTTGGCGAGGCGGAGATTCGGAGCGAGCGCTTCAAGGATGCCAAGAAGGACCTCAAGAACAACGGCGATCTCTATTCCCTCACCCAGCCGAAGACGATTGGCGATATTCACCGGCGCTTTCTCGAGGCGGGCGCGGACATCATTGAGACGAACACATTCTCGGCGACGAGCATCGGCCAGTCTGAGTTTTTCGTGGACGACCCGCGGGAGCACGGTGGGCGCAAAGACCCCGCGTTCTACCAAAAGGTCATCGAGGACAGATTCCTGAACGACCTTGCCTGGGAGATCAATGAGCAGTCCGCCCGGCAGTGCCGGGAGTGGGCCGATCGCATCGCGAACCAGACGGGGCGACCGCGTTTCGTGGCCGGGGCCATCGGGCCGTTGACGGTGTCACTGTCGAACTCGCCGGATGCCGACGATGCGGGCTTCCGTGTTTGCACGTTCGACCAGGTGAAGGCGGCTTACGGGCAGCAGGTGCGCGCGCTGATGGCGGGCGGATCGGACTTGCTACTCGTGGAAACGATTTTCGATTCGCTCAATGCCAAAGCCGCCCTCGTTGCCATCCAAGAAACGTTTGAGCAGGCCGGCACGATTCTACCGGTGATGATCTCGGCCGCGGTCGGCCGCGGCGGCGAGACGATGATTTCGGCGCAGACGATTGAAGCCTTTTGGAATTCCGTCAAGCACGTCCAGCCCATCGCGGTGGGATTGAACTGCTCGCTCGGCCCGGACTTGATGCGGCCCTTCCTGGCGGAACTGGCGGAGAAATCGGATACCGCGATATCCTGCTATCCGAACGCGGGATTGCCGAATCCGCTATCGCCGACCGGGTTCGATCTGTTGCCGGCGGACATGGGAAATTATCTCGGGGAATTTGCGGCGAGCGGCTTGCTCAACATTGCCGGCGGCTGCTGCGGCAACACGCCCGAGCACATTGCCGCGATTGCGAAGGCGCTGGAAGGCCGGCATCCGCGGGAGTTTTCACAGGTCCGGTCAAATCGTGCGCGGTTTCCCCTCACCCCGGCTCTCTCCCCCGGGGCGATGGGGAATTGTTCACCGTCTTCGGGCGAAGCTGCGACGGACTTCAGCTCGACGGCTTCAGGAAATCACATTGGCGAACCACTCCTGTCCCCTCGCCCCCGGGGAGAGGGTCAGGGTGAGGGAGAGGCCAAGATAGGATCATCGAGTTCTACCGAATCTCCTCTTCCTTTGCGCCTCTCCGGCTCGCAGCCGTTCACGCAACAAATCGGTTCCTTCATCATGATCGGCGAACGAACCAACGTCGCCGGTTCGCCAAAGTTTGCCAAGCTCATCAAGGAGGGGAATTACGAGGAGGCCGTGAGCATTGCGCGCCAGCAGGTCGAGAACGGGGCGAACATCATCGATATCTGCATGGACGAGGGGATGATTGATGGCGTCGCAGCGATGACGCGCTTTCTGCATCTGCTAGGCAGCGAACCGGAAGTCGCCAAGGTTCCGTTCATGGTGGATTCCTCGAAGTGGGAAGTCATCGAGGCGGGTTTGAAATGCCTGCAGGGCAAGGGCATCGTGAATTCCATTTCGCTCAAGGAAGGCGAGGCGAAATTTCGGGAGCAGGCGGTCCAGGTGCTTCGATACGGCGCGGCCGTCGTCGTGATGGCGTTTGACGAGCAAGGCCAGGCGGCCACGCTGGCGGACAAGATCCGGATTTGCGACCGTGCCTACCGCATCCTCGTGGACGAGATTGGTTTTCCGCCCGAGGACATCATTTTCGACCCCAACATTCTCACCGTCGGCACGGGCATCGAGGAGCACAACAATTATGCCGTGGACTTCATTGAAGCCACGCGTTGGATCAAAGCCAACCTGCCGCACGCGAAAGTCAGCGGCGGGGTGTCGAATGTCTCGTTCGGTTTTCGCGGCAACAATCCTGTGCGCGAGGCGATGCACAGCGCGTTTCTTTTCCACGCCGTTCGCGCCGGCATGGACATGGGCATTGTCAACGCCGGCATGTTGGAGGTGTATGAAGAAATCCCGCCGGAGCTCAAGGAGCTGGTCGAGGACGTGTTGCTCAATCGCCGTCCCGACGCGACCGAGCGGCTCGTGACGTTCGGTGAGAAACTCAAGGCCGCCGCCACCGGCACGACTGCCAGCGACAAGAAGGTCGAGGAGGAATGGCGCAAAGGCACGATCGAAGAACGGCTCGCGCACGCCTTGGTGAAGGGCATAGATACCTACATCGACGCGGACACCGAGGAAGCCCGGCGGAAGTACCGCAAGCCGCTGGCGGTGATCGAAGGGCCGCTGATGGCCGGCATGAGCATCGTCGGTGATTTGTTCGGCGCCGGGAAAATGTTTTTGACGCAGGTGGTCAAGTCCGCCCGCGTGATGAAAAAGTCCGTCGCCTGGCTCACGCCGTTCATGGAAGCCGAAAAGGCCGCCATGTTGGCGCGCGGAGAAGTCGTCAAGGCGCAGGGCAAAATCGTTCTCGCCACGGTGAAGGGCGACGTCCATGACATCGGCAAGAATATCGTCGGCGTGGTCCTGGCCTGTAACAACTACGAGGTGATCGACCTCGGCGTGATGGTGGCGTGCGAAAAGATACTGGAGCGCGCGAAACTGGAAAACGCCGACCTCATCGGCCTGAGCGGGCTCATCACGCCGTCGCTCGACGAGATGGTTCACGTCGCGCGCGAGATGGAGCGCAACGGTTTCAAGATTCCCTTGCTGATCGGCGGCGCGACCACCAGCCGGGCGCATACGGCGGTGAAAGTGGCGCCGCATTACCGCGAACCGGTCGTCCACGTTCTCGACGCCAGCCGCGCCGTGCCGGTGACGAGCAGCCTGTTGAGCCGGGAGGGCAGGGAGCCCTTCGTGAAGCAACTGCGCGAGGATTACGATAAACTGCGTGCCCATCACGCCGGCCAGCAAGTGAAGCTGCTTTCGGTCGAAGCCGCCCGTGCCAACGCGCCGAAGCTGAAGTATGACGATTTGCCGAGACACGGGTTTGTCGGCGTGAGCATGGTTTCCTCCAACTTGATCGTCAGCGAGGAGGCAAGGCGTCCCGCTTTGGCCGCCAGCGGACCGGATGGCGCGAGCGTGCCCCGTCGCCTGCGCGTTTCCCTGGACGACCTGGTCCCCTTCATCGACTGGACGCCGTTCTTTCACACCTGGGATTTGCGAGGCGTTTATCCCAAGATCCTCCAGCATGAGAAACATGGCGAAGAGGCGGGCAAGTTGTTCGCCGATGCCCAAAAGCTCCTCGGTGAAATTGTGGGCCGGGAATTGATTCAGCCGCGTGGCATCTATGGGTTCTTCCCGGCCAACCGGGTGGGGGATGATGTGGAACTCTACACGGATGAATCGCGCACGAAAGTGCTGGCCACATTCCATTTTCTCCGACAGCAAATGGAGAAGGGGGATGGCACGCCGAACTGGTGTCTCGCCGATTTCATCGCCCCGAAAGGGTCGCCCGATTTTCTGGGGGCGTTCGCCGTCACCAGCGGCCACGGTCTCGACGAACTGGTCAAGCGGTACAAACTCGAGCAGGACGACTACAACGCCATCATGGCCGAAGCGCTGGCCGATCGCCTGGCGGAAGCTTTCGCGGAGTATCTGCATCAGCGCGCCCGGCAGGATTGGGGCTTTGGCCGGGACGAGCGGCTCTCGCCGGAAGATCTCCTCGAGGAAAAATATCGCGGCATCCGTCCGGCGGCGGGTTATCCGGCGTGTCCGGATCATACGGAGAAGGGAATCCTCTGGGAGTTGCTCGATGCGGAGCGGCAAACCGGCATCAAGCTGACGGAAAGTTTTGCCATGTGGCCCGGCAGTTCTGTGAGCGGGCTTTATTTTGCCCACCCGGAGTCAAAGTATTTCGCCGTCGGCAAGCTGGGGAAGGACCAGTTGGAGAATCTCTCCCAACGCAAAGGCAAATCGCTTTCCGAAATGGAGCGGTGGTTGGGCCCGTGGTTGAACTACCTCCCGACAACCTGAAATATCTGAGGCCGGGACCGGAGCCGACAAATGCTCCCGCCGGCTCGGCAACGTTCCAGCTGTCGCGGCTCAGTCTTTTTCCACGCCACTCATCCAGTATTTCGCCATTTCCTCGGGCGGTGGGATATGCAAGGGCCGTACGATACGAAAGCCAACTGTCGGGCAGTCGGAAAGCCACCAGATGCCTTTAGGTCGCATTGGGTCGCTCTCCTTCCATGCGGGACTGGACTTGGTTCGTGCGGCGCTTCGCAACTGGTTGGGATCATCATCCCACGAACCACCACGCGCGGCGTGCGGGTACGGTTTCGTCGCCTTGTTCCATGGGTCCGTCACAACGCCCTCGTCGGCACAGTTCCTGTAATAATCAGCGCCATATTGATCCAGCACCCATTCGCTCACGTTACCGTGCATGTCGTGAAGTCCCCACGCATTCGGCAATTTCTTACCGACCTTTTGATACTTGGAATTGCTATTGTAAAACAACCAGCCGTACTTGGGTAATTCCTGCGGGTCGTCGCCAAAAGAGTACGCAGTCTTGGATCCCGCCCGGCAGGCGTATTCCCACTCAGCCTCGGTTGGTAGGCGGTAAAAGTGGCCGGTCTTCGCGCTTAGCCAGTGGCAAAATTTGTTCGCCGCATGCTGTGTCATTGAAATGGCGGGAAATTCACTCTTCCCCATGCCAAAACTCATATCCACATACGGTGGTGAAGGTCGAGTCACGGCATCAGAAATCGAATGCACTTCCGCGGGAGTCGGGCTTTTCTCGCGCACTCGCATTTCCTCCTCCGCATAGGCAAACAGTCTATACTCCTGCCACCGCACTTCATACTTACCCATCCAGAAGGGCGAAACTTTCACCCGATGCTGCGGCCCTTCATCCGCCGCGCGCTTCGGCTCGGTCGCCGGACTCCCCATTATGAACTCGCCCCCGGGGATAGCGACCATTTCGTAGTCCAGGTCGGTGCCGGGAATCGTGTTGGTGTAGGGCCGCATTTCCGCTTCGGTCGTTTCCGTCTGGCTGGTCATGATGTTCTTGTGAATCTGGTGGACGGTCGAATAATCGTGCTCAAGGCGCGGCAGCAAGCCACCGCCAGCGATTGCGTATTGGCCATCGGGTCCCACTTTGTAAGCCTGATAGTACGTGGAATTCTTTCGCGGCTGCGTCCAGGCGACCTTGTTCGTGATGGAGTAGCTGATCGAAAACAAAACAACTCCATCCGGAGTGTCTACGGCATCAAAGAGAAACGATTTGGTGTAAAGGTTGGTGTAACCGTGGAGAACCTGCGATGTCACCGGGGGCTTCAATGCGTTGAAATCCATCAGCTCTGCAGTATTTGCCGCGCCAAAGACGGCGAGCAGCCGGCTTTTCCTCGGGCCGTCCACCGCGATTAGGTGGGTAACGGGCTTGGACAACGTGAATGTCTTCACGTCACCCGCTCGAAACTCGCCGTTGGCTTCGATCACCGGGCAGACCGTGATGGTGGGCTTGCCGCTCTCGTAAAACACAAACTCACGCAAGGCTTCGCCCCGAAAGTTGCCGACAAGATAATCGCTCCCTTTTGGAACTCCGGGGATTTCCAACACATTGCTCCGCTTTCCGGCTTCCAGGGGCCTCACAATCAGCCGGGCAGATTGGGCTTCCTCATGGAGGGCAACGGCGTATTCCGTTCCCCCGCGTTTCAGCGCGAGCCGCTTTCCGCGGGAGCCAGCGAACGTTGTTGGCGCCTCGCTGATCTGCGCGAATGCTTTGCCGTCGTTGCGCAGCCGAGCAACGTGGGCTGGCGCAGGATCGCCGTTGTGGCTGCTGAACACCAACAGATCGTCCATGGCCCGGCCAGTGTTTCCGACCGCGTAGACCAGATGGGGACTGTTCGAATTGGTTGGCAGCATGACTGGAAGGTCGGGAGTGGCTTGGCCCGAGACTCCCAGCACCGTGAGCAGATTTCGCTTGGCCGAGGCAAAGGCCAGCGAATCCGACTTTACCTCCACGAATCTGCCAACCGCAACCCCGGTAATCTCTTCGAGACCGGCCGCACGCACGGTCGCCCAGTTGAACCGAGCCCCACCCAAGCCGTACCCGTAACGAACACAGCCATTCTCGCGCTCGACCAGCGCGATGTCGGTTATCCCATCCGCATTGAAATCGCCGGTCGCCAGGAATTGAGAGTCCGTTTCATAAACAAACGGCGCCGCGCTGCTTGAACTTAACAAGCCGCCGAAGCTCATCGCCAGAACGGGTAGCGACGCGAATCTGATTGGAAACGCCATATTAATCAACGGACGATAACGCGGGTAATTGAGAGAAGAGAGACATCAATGGGTTGCTTTGTCCAGCAATACTTCGCGGTTGAGGAAAGCGGTTCGCGGCGGTGGTTGCCGGGCAGGTCGCACTTGTCTTTTGCCGATTCGGAAATACACTTTCTCCATGAAGAACGATGTGGTGCCCGTTCAGATTCGGGGAATTCTGCCCGCCAACAGCGGCTGTGCGTTGTTCGTGGGGAACGACGAGAAGGTATTTGTCATCAACGTCGAACCGCAGATGGGCAACGTCATCGGCATGTTTCTGCGCGACCAGCCCAAGGAGCGCCCACTCACTCACGATTTAATGCAGAGCGTCTTCAAGGGCTTTGGCATCGGCATCGAGCGGGTGGTCATCACGGAACTCAAGAACTCGACCTATTTCGCCCGGCTCATTCTTTCCCAAAGCAACGAGATCGCTCGCAAAATCGTCGAAATTGACGCCCGGCCCAGCGATTGTCTGGCCCTGGCCGCCGCGCAAAAGAAACCCATCTACGTCAACCGGGCCTTGTTTGAACAGGTCGAGGACATGAGTGAAGTCCTGGACAAAATCAACGAAAGCGGCAGCGAGCCGGAATAAGGGATGGTTGCTTCAGTCAACAAACCGGACGCGCCGGTGGCCTTGGTTTGCGGGGAAGATGATTTTGCCGTGAAACAGCGCGCCCGCCAGATCTACCAGGACTGGAGCGACAGTCTGGGGGGGATGGACCACGAGATCATTGAAGCCACGGTGAGCTCCAGCGGGGATGCGCTGAAAGTCCTGGGCCGGCTGCGCGAGTCGTTGCAGACCCTGCCGTTTTTCGGGAGCGGGAAGGCCATCTGGCTCCGCGATTGTAACTTTCTGGGCGATGAACGGGCCGCCCAAACCAGCGACGTGACGGAAGCGCTTGCGGAGCTGGCGAGCGAGCTCAAAGCATTTTCCTGGCAAAACATCCGACTGCTGATCAGCGCGGGCAAGGTGGACAAGCGCAAAACGTTTTACAAAACCCTTGAGAAGATCGGGCGCGTCGAGAGTTTTGACGGCTGGTCGGTGAACGACCGGGATTGGGCGGACCAGGCGGAAGCGTGGGCGGGCAAGGCCATTCAGGCGCGCGGGAAGCAGATCGGCCAGCGCGCGCTGGCTGATCTGGTAGTGCGTGTTGGTCCGCACCCGCGTCAACTCGACAGCGAGATCGAGAAGCTTTGCCTCTATGTTGGCGAGCGGACCGAAATCAGTGCTGCCGACGTCCAGGCTGTTTGCGTGAAAAACAAGCTGTCCCGCGCGTTCGCTCTCGGTGACGCCTTGGGCAACCGGGACTTGCCCGGCCTGCTGCGCTGCCTGGACGAGGAGTTGTGGGAGATGCAGTTCGACAAGTCGAAAAGCGAGATCGGGGTGCTTTATGGGTTGATTTCGAAGGTCCGCGCCCTGTTAATGCTGAAGGAAATGTTGCGCGAGGGCTGGATCAAGCCGACTGAGAATTATCATCAGTTCAAGGCGCAATTGGAGCGGGTGCCGACGGCGCAACTGCCGCTGGACAAAAAATACAATCCACTGGCGTTGAATCCTTACGTGTTGTTCAAGGCGCTGCCGCAGGCCCGCCATTATTCGGAGCCCGAACTTGTGCGGGCGATGGACCTGCTGTTGCGCGCCAATCAGCGGCTGGTGGGCAGCGCCCTGGATGAGAAACTGGTGTTGCAACAAACCCTGGTGCAGATCGTTGGTACCACCCTGGCCCGGTCCGCGCCGGCGCGGATGGCGGCCTGAATTCCCGTGGAAGCATGAATGCCCCATGTGCCAATCTGACGGTCCTGGCGGGCCAGCGGTTTGCCTGCGTGAAGATCACCGGCCGGGCGAATTTCAATGTCAGCGTTAACTTCAAGACCTTGCTCAATGAACTCCAGCAGCAGGGCTATCCCTACATCGTCCTCGAACTTTCCGAGTGCGCGTTGATGGACAGCACCTTTCTGGGGGTGCTGGCGGGTTTTGGGTTGAAAGTCAATGCCGCGCCGGGTGACTGCACCGCCCAAGCGATCGAGTTGCGCAACGCCAACGAACGCCTGACCGAGTTGCTCGAGAATCTGGGGGTGCTGCATTTGTTTCGGACGACGCACGGGGCATTGCCCGCCAGCGGCAATGAAACCGCCACCGTCCCGGCTGCCTGCCAGCCGTCGCACGAAGAACTTACGCGGGCCTCGTTGGAAGCACATCAGACTTTGATGGACCTCAACCCGGAGAACGTCGCGCGGTTCAAGGATGTGGTGAAATTCCTGTCGGAAGATCTGAAAAAGCAGCGGCAAATTCGCTGACCGGGCTGTCAACCGATGGGAAGTTGTCGGTCATTGGTGCCGATGGCAGCACAGATTCCAGGTAATCCCTCCAATCGGCCCTGAGAATCGTCCCTGTTGCCACAGCCGAGAACATTGTGCCTGCAGCAGGAATCCCGTGTCATCGATGCCCGGCAGTGCTTCCTGGGAGAGGCATGCTGGTCGCTAACGTTTTCATCGGTTGAGCACGAGCGGACGTGATGGGCCGGACAACCGAATGTACGATTTCGCTAACGCGCTTATGTCTCCGAAATGGAGGGAGGAAGAATCCGGGCTTACGCATTCGAGTCGGCCCCCTCGAGGACGAAGTAGAATTCGCTTCCTTCGCCGGGCTGGCTGCGCACGCCGACCCGGCCACCATGGGCGACCACCACTTCCCGGGCGATGGTCAGACCAAGCCCGGCACCCCGCTTCTGCTGGCCCGGGACCCGGAAAAAACGATCAAAAATGCAGACCTGAAATTCTGCCGGGATGCCGGGCCCTTGGTCTCGCACGCTGAACTGCACGCTCCGATCGGGGGTGCTGGTGGCGGTGACATGGATCTGGCCGCCGCGGGGCGAATACTTGATGGCATTCGAGATGAAGTTGTGAAAGACATGGCCGATCTTTTGACGGTCGGCCAGCACGGTCGGCAATCCGGGTTCGACCATGGTCAGGAGCGTTACGCCCGCCTCGGCCGCGCTCCGGCGTCCCTCGTCCACGAGTGCCTCCACCAGGTCGCCGGGGCGGACGGGTTCCTTGATCAGACTGGCGGCGCCGGCTTCCAGGCGCGCAATATCCAGCAATTCATCCAGGATGCGGATCAGCCGCTCGGAGTCCTTGCGCGCGGTCTCGACGAGTTCGGTTTGCTCCCGCGTGAGCGGCCCCAGGTTCTTTTCCAGCAACAGATGCAACACCATGCGGACGCTGGTGAGCGGCGTTTTGAGTTCATGGCTGACCGTGGCCACCAGGTTGGTCTTGGCGTCGTCGAGCAGGCGAAAACGGGTGACGTCGTGCAGGACCACAGCCGCGCCCACCGGCCGGGGGGATGTCTCGCGCATCAGATGGATGCGTGGGAGGAATGACTTTTCCTCCCCATTAACTCGGAGCGTGAGCACTTCATCGTAGCTGTCGGGTAGAAAATCCTGATGGGTCCGCAGCACCTGGGCGGTGGCTTCGGCCAGCGGCCGCGGTAAACTCCCATGGAGGGAGAGTTGCGCGCTCAACGTCTGGGCGGCCCGGTTGTGCAACTCGATCCGCCCCTGGGGGTCCATGATAAAGACCGGATCGGAAAATGAGGCCAGCGCAGCTTCCATGGTATGGTGCAACCGGATGATCTGCTCGTTGGTGTTCTGCCGGTAGGCGTTCAGCTGGGCGGCCATGTTGTTGAAAGTGCTGGCGAGTTCGCCCAGTTCATCCTTGGACAGCACCGGCACGGTCTGATCAAGCTGTCCCCGGCCAATCTCGCGGGCGGCATTGGTCAGCGTCTGGATCGGTTTCAGAATGGTTTTGTCGAGTTTGAAACTGGCGTAACCGGAAATCAGGAGCGCGAGGACAAGGGCCAGCAGCAGCAGGCTCGGGATGGTCCGGTTGATCTGCTGGATCTTTCGGCCGTTGTTGAAAATGCTTTCCTGCGTGGTTTCGTGGAGGCGATCGAGGAGGGGGTTGATCGCCACCGTGCGCGGAACGACCTGGGTGTTGTAAAGCGTTTCCTGGGCGGGGCGGCCGGTGGCCGGATCGAGCATGGCGGCGCCGCTGGCACAGAGGGCCTGGAAGTTGGAGCGCAACTGGACCAGGAGATTCAGTTGTGGCGCGCTGGCGTGATTGGTCAGTTGGGACTCCAGACTTTGTTGAAAGAGCCGCGCGTTCGTGTCGAACATCTCCTTCATCGGTGACTTTTCCTCGGTGCGCGAGCGTTGCAGGGCCGTGTCCATTCGCGCCAGCGTCACCCGCATGTCCTGCGCGGCGATGTCGCTCTGGTAATTCTCCACCAAGGTCTGGCCGACGTTGCCCGCCATGCGCGAAAACAGAAAGAGCGCCAGGGCACTCGCCCCGATCAGGAGCGCGAAGCGCGGGATCAGCTTTAGGAGAATGCGGGCGCGGAGCACAGGGTTGCTTGGGGGGGGGGGAGTGGGTGGGTGGGGCTAACCGCTCATTTTCTTTTTGCGTTCGTACAACGTGCCACGGGAAATGCCGAGGATTTGGGCGGCTTCCTCCATCGTGGTGGTCTGGGCCAGAATGCGGCGAATGTGCTCGTTTTCGATCTGTTCGAGCGGAATCCGCATGCCGACGTGAACCTCCTCGCCCCCGGGGCGGGTGCCGGCCTGGCTTAATTGTTCGGGCAGGTCCTTCAGCGCGATGACCGGGCCGGTTGCGAAAATCACCGCGTGTTCGATCACGTTGCGTAACTCGCGTAAATTGCCCGGCCAGGCGTAGCGGTCCAACGCCGCCTGGGCTTCGGGGGCAAACCCGGTGAGGTGCTTGCCGCACTGGCCGTTGAAAAACTCCAGGCAGCCGGCGGCGATCTGCTTCAGATCCTGCCGCCGTTCGCGCAAGGGGGGGACGCGGATGCCGATCACGTTCAGCCGGTAAAACAAATCCTCGCGGAAAGTTTTGTCGCGGACGGCGGCTTCGAGATTGCGGTTCGTGGCGGCGATCACGCGGACGTTGGCCCGGCGGGTTTTGGCTTCGCCGACCCGTTCATACTCTTTTTCCTGCAGCAGCCGCAGTAATTTGGGTTGGATGCCGAGGGGGAGTTCGCCGATTTCGTCGAGGAACAAGGTGCCGCCGTCGGCCACGGCCACCTTGCCCCACGAATCGCTCACGGCGCCGGTGAACGCACCCTTGACCCGCCCAAACAACTCACTTTCCAGCAACTCCCCCGACAGGCTGGGGCAGCTGATGGTCACGAATGCCTTGTCCTTTTGGGGACTGCGCTCGTGAATGGCGCGGGCCAGGACGCTTTTGCCGGTGCCGCTTTCCCCGAGCAACAACACCGAGGCGGGTGACGTGGCCGCGGTGAACGCCAGGTGGAAGGCGCGCTCCATGGCCGGCTCCAGCGTTTCCACGCTGGTGGGCGGGGCGGCGCTGGAGAGGCGTGCCTCCAGATTCGCCACCCGCCCTTCGAGCTGGCGGGTCTTGGCGAGTTTGCGCAACACCTGGCGGATTTGTTCCGGTGTAAACGGTTTGGGCAGATAATCCGCCGCGCCGCGCCGCATCGCCTCGACGGCGCTTTCGATCGAGGCATAGGCGGTGAACACCACCACGTCGAGGTGGGCGTTGTTCCGCAACAGCTCCGGCAGGACCTCGAGGCCGTTCTCGCCGTCGAGCTTTACATCCAGAAACGCCACGTCGAACTGCGCCTGGTCCACTTCGCGCCGCGCGGCCGGCGCGTTGCCCGCACCTACGACCTCGTGGCCAAGGCTCTGCAACATCATGGTCAACGTGCTGCGGATGCTGGCTTCGTCATCTATGATCAAAATTCGCATGAATCTCTTTCTGGCCCTGCCTTCACCAGCCGGAAGTATATACCAAGTGGGCGATGGCAGCGCGAGCGGGTTTCTGTTTGGGTTTCCGGCCGTTCGATTTCCGATCGTGGTTCGTTCAGTTTCCTCACACGCCCGTCAACCTCGTCCGCCGGAGGGAATTCCGCCAAAAAACCTTTTCCGCTCTTTGTCATGGGAGCCGGAATCAGCGCGCGGAAAACGCCAAGCCCAACTGGCTGACTGACAGAGGTTCGCCACCGTTTTCTCGGCTCGGCGAAGGACCAGCCGGACCGGCGTGAGTTGGCCAGTGTCAACTGCCCGCTCGTGGTGTCCTCGATGGCACCTCCACTGCTAAGCGCGGCCTGTGCGAGATCGCGTTTTCCCGATCAACTTCGGCAAACGCATTTGGTTGTTCGCCCAGTTGCTTTACGAAATGAAAAACCCAGTTTCTTCTCCCTCCGCGAAATGGATCGCGGCCGTCCTGGTTTTGGCGATTTGGCCGCTGACCCACACCATTGCGGGGGGAACGGCATCGCTGAAATCCGCACCGCTAACCCTGGCGTGGAATCCGGCCGAAGACCAGACGGTGAAGGGGTACGGAGTTTATTACGGCCCCGCCAGTCAACCCGCAACCAATCACATCGACGCCGGTACCAACCTCACCGTCACGCTGTTCAACTTGTTGGCCGACATCAGTTACCGATTCTACGCAGTGTCTTACGACGCGGCTGGGAATGAGAGCGTGCCCTCCAACGAGTTGCTGGTTACCCCGCGGCTGCTGTCACGGTTGCGAATCGGTCGATTGTCCACGGGTGAATTTCGTCTTGCCGTGCGGGCCGCACCCGGCTCCGTTTGCCAGTTGGAATACGTTGATGCACCCAACCTCAGTAATTGGCAGGTGCTGGCGCTGGTCGTGGCCGACCCCTTGGGCGATGTCGTGGCGATTGATCCGGAATCCGGGCTAAAACCGGCCCGGTTTTATCGAGTCGCCCGACTCAGTTCCCCGATGCTGGAGTCAGCCAAATCCACGTCACTCGAAGACGCTTGGGAACTTCAATAGGCCGCTTCAGCCTCCGGACCCAAGGGCGATGCTTCGCCCCAGGGTGTCGTGATGGTTAGCGGTAAAGCCGGTCTGATCACCCCCGCCGCGGCTGCAGGCTTAAGATTCGGTTGGGCTCGGCCAAAGTGGCTGTCCCTGGTTGAAGGCGACCGGACTTTTTGTGGGGGAGGGCAACGAGGTTCGAGCGGCCCCCTCCCGAGCCTCGGTGTTATTTGCGGCGCCTATCATTGGCGGCTGACTGCGGAAGGAAAAGGCTGGTCTGCTTTCTGGCGCTTGGCGAAGCTGCGTGCGATGCAAAGTGAAATCGCAGCACAGAATACCCAGGAGCTGATTTACACCCTGCGTTCCATCACGGAACGCCTCGAGCTGACGGACCTGTTTTCCGTTCCGCAGCCGCTCGAAGTGGAGCTTGGCTGCGGCGATGCCTCCTTTCTGGTCGAATATGCCCGGCAGCATCCGGAAATAAATTTCCTCGGCGTGGAACGCTTGTTGGGTCGGCTGCGGAAACTGGATCGTAAGGGCCGGCGGAGTGGTGCCGGCAACCTGCGCGGCGTTCGCATCGAAAGCTCCTATCTGTTGGAGTATCTCCTGCCGCCGAATGTTGCCAGCGCACTGCACATCTATTTTCCGGATCCCTGGCCCAAGAAAAAGCACCGCCGGCACCGTTTGATCAACGAGCGGTTCCCCGCCTTGGCGTGGCAGGTTCTGACACCGGGGGGGGTGGTTTATCTCCGCACGGATGACGAAGATTATTTCGGTCAGATGGTGGCGGTGTTCACGGCCGATCCGCGCTTTAAGCCGGTACCCACCCCGCTGGAGCTGGCATCGGTCTTGACTGATTTCGAGCGGGAGTTCAACACCCGTGGCATCGCCACCCGCCGCGCCGCCTATCAGCGTGATTGAGGCTAAACATCAATCACCGGTCCATCGCCGTCGCTAGGTTTGGAGTCGGGCGGCCGCGGGTGACGGCGCACCGAGACGCGCGTGCTGCCCGCACCCGTCATGATATTTAACGGCAGCGAGATCAAGCTGATGATGAGCGAACCGAGCAGCGCCCACCCAAAACCATCCACTTCAAAGTGCGCCCCCATGATCCAGTGCACGAGGTAGAGCAGGGCTGCGTTGATGACCACGGTGAACAGGCCGAGGGTGAAAACCAGCAATGGCAGCGCCAGCAAAAGCATGATCGGCCGGATGGAGGCGTTCAGGATGCCGAGCAGCAGCGACGCCACAAACAGATCCACCGGGGTGCCGTAGCGAATGTGGCCGCGCAAAATCACCACCGCCACGAGAACCGCGAGGGTGTTGATAAGCCAGCTCTGAATGAATTTTTTGAAACCGGGCGACACAACATTTGGCCCCGCCACTCCGGCGCGGCCAAAGTATGATGCGTCGGCGCCGGAATGATGACAAGGGACAAACCGCGCCGCCCCGAATCGAATTACCCGGGCTTCACGCCGCGCTGGATGTCACCGAGTCCCCTTGCCGGTGCGGCACAGTGATTATGGGCGGAAAACCCGCGCCTCACGCCGGTAACAGCGCCGCCAGCGCCGCGAACAACTCCGCCGGTCCCGGCAGCGCCACGCAACTCCCGGCGCCCGTCACCAACCCGAAACCTGATCCATAAGCCGGACCGTTGACCACGCACGCATCAGTCCGGCAATCGCGGAGCTGCTGCGTGGCCGTCTGCACGACTCCCGCCCGATCACCTTCCACCTCGAATTTCCAACCGACCAGCCGCGCCCGGGGATACCACTCGCGCAGACCGGCGATGATTTTGGGCGTTGGCACCAGCTCCGCCAGCAGCGTGCCCGAGCGGGTGGATAGTTTTCCGGATTGGGTCTGGTGCAACTCTCCGGTTGGGGAACGCCGCCAAATTTTCCCAAACCGGAAATCGCTCACCGCCGCGGCGTGAAATACGGCGTCGATGCTTTGTGCGGCCAATCCTCGCAATTTTTCCTCAAGATCCGCCGTCGTAGTGAAACGCTCGACGTGTTTTGCGTTCCGGGGGCCGCCGTAGGTCGCTTGTTCACCAAGCAGCAACGTCACCGAGTGCCCGCGGTCGGCAAGGAAATTGGCCAGCTCGGTGCCAAGCCGGCCGGTGGAAAAATTTGTGAGGCGTCGCACGTTGTCCAGCGTCTCGTAAGTCGGCCCGGCGGTGACAACACAGTTCATCGCCCCGAGGATGCCTTACGATCTGGCGGCGTTCAACCTTCCTTCCTTTTAGCGGACGAGGGCTCGGAGTTTGCAGCCGGGTCCGGGTCGGGAATCTCAATCTCCCCGCGTAGATAGATTGTCGCTCGTCCACCGATGAAAACGCGTTCGCCCGCATTCCGGCAGATCAACTCGCCGCCGCGGGCGGAGATCTGCCGTGCCCGCAGGTCAGGTTTGCCCAGCCGCCGCGACCAATAGGGGATCAACGTGCAATGGGCCGAGCCGGTGACCGGGTCCTCGTTGATCCCCGCGGCAGGGGCAAAGAAACGCGAGACGAAATCGCAGTCGTTCCCCGGCGCCGTGGCAATGATGCCAAGGCAATCAAGTGTTTTCAGGATCGCAAAATCCGGCTGCAACGCCCGGACCGCCGCCGCGCTGGCAAAGACCGCGAGATAATCGCGCGCTTGCAGGACCTCGTCCGGGCCCGCGCCGAGGCCGCGCACCAGGGCTTCGGCGGCCGCCGCGGGGCGGGCCGGGCGCGAGGGAAAGTCCAGGGTGATCACGTCCCTTTCGCGGGCGACTGTCAGCCGGCCGCTGCGGGAGTGAAAGTGAATCGCGTCGCTGTTGATACCGCGCTCGTGGAACAGGATAAACGCCGCTGCCAGGGTGGCGTGCCCGCAGAGGTCCACTTCCATCGTGGGCGTGAACCAACGCAGGTCGAATTCGCGGCCGCGCGCGACGAGAAATGCGGTTTCGGAAAGATTATTTTCGGCCGCGATGTTCTGCAGGGTGGCATCCGGCAGCCACGCCGCGAGCGGGCACACCGCCGCCGGGTTGCCGCGGAACACCGCGTTTGCGAACGCGTCAACGTGGTAACAGGGAATTTTCATGGGCGACAGTGGTCGCGGCCTGCCGGTGACTGCTCGGGAGGACTCTGGCTTGCCAATCAGATCAGCCCCGCGGTTTCCGGGAAACCACACAGGAGGTTCATGCTCTGGACCGCCTGCCCGCTGGCGCCTTTGACCAGGTTATCCTCGGCACTCATGACGATTAACCGGCCGGTGCGCGGATCAATTCGCCACGCGATTTCGCACACATTTGTGCCCACCACATTCTTGGTATCGGGCAGCGCCTTGCCTTCGAGCAACCGGACGAACGGTTCGCTGGCATACGCCGCCGCATAACAGGCGGCAACCTGTTCGCCAAACTTCGTCGCGCCGGCCAGGTCGCTGAAATGCTCGCGGGGCGCGAGGTAAAGCGTGGTGAGGATGCCGCGATTGACCGGAATCAGGTGCGGCGTGAATTGAATGACGACTGGGGTGCCGGCCGCGAGTGAGAGTTGTTCCTCGATTTCGGACAAGTGCCGGTGCTTGGGCACACCGTAAGGGCGGACGCTCTCGTTGCACTCGCAGAACAGGTAATCGAGCTCCGCCTTCCGGCCCGCGCCGCTGACGCCGCTCATGGAATCGGCAATGATGCCGTGAGCTTTGATGAGTCCGGCCCGCAGCAGCGGAATGACCGGGAGCAAAATGCTCGTCGGGTAGCAGCCCGGTGAGGCGATGAGTTTCGCTTGCTTGATTTGTTCGCGATAAACTTCGGGCAGCCCATAGACCGATTGCGCGAGCAATCCGGGCGCGGGATGGTCGTGCGCGTAAAACTCCCGGTAAACGTCCGCGCTCTTGAGCCGGAAGTCCGCGCTCAAGTCGATCACCGTGCACCCGGCGTGCAGAAGGGGTACGGCGTATTCCGCGGCGACGCCATGGGGCAGGGCCAGGAAAACGATGTCTGCTTGCTGGGCGAGCCGTCCGGCGTCGGGTTCGCTGAAACGGAGCGACTTTGATCCGGGATGGCTGGCAAACTTTGGAAACACCTGCGCGAGCGTCTGCCCGGCGCTCTGCCGTGAAGTGACCGCGACCAGCTGGGCGTGCGGATGGTTGAGCAGCAGCCGGACGAGTTCCTCGCCGGAGTAACCAGAGGCGCCAACGATGGCGATGTTTTTGGTTTTCATGTGCGCGTTTCGTTTTGTCCGGCGGATTGTCCACCGACCGGAGCGATTTTGTAAATATCAGGTTTGTGTCGCTCCATTTGCATGGCCGGCTCACGGAGGGGTTCAAACCCAAACGGTGCGTAGAGTTTATGGGCGTCGCGCGTGGCGAGGTTGAATCGCCGCAAACCCTGGAGCTGCGGATGCGTCATGACACACCCGATGAGCCATTTGCCAAGGCCACGGCCACGATGACTTTCGAGCACGTAGACGTCACAGAGATAGGCGAACGTGGCGTAATCGGTCACCACGCGGGCCAGGCCGACTTGCGCCGGGCCGTCAAACAAACCAAAGCACAGAGAGTGCTTCATCGCCCGCTGAACGGTTTCGCGCGGGATGTCCTCGCACCAATAGGCCCGCTTCAGAAACGCATGGATCGCATCCACGTCTGACCGCGCGGGATCAGTCGAGATGATCAGGTTGTTTCTTTGCCATTCGGCATGCATAAAGAAAAACCCCGCCGGGGTTGGCCAGCGGGGTTTGAAAGATTGCGGTTTGATCAACGTTTGCTGAACTGGAACCGCTTGCGGGCGCCGGGCTGGCCATACTTCTTGCGCTCGCGCATGCGCGAATCGCGGGTCAGCAATCCTTCCGCCTTGAGCGAAGACCGCAGGTTCGCGTCGAACTGCAACAGCGCCCGGGCGATGCCATGGCGCACGGCGCCGGCCTGGCCGGTCGGCCCGCCCCCGGTGACGTTCACCTTCACATCGAGCTTGTCGGATGTGCCCGTTAACGTCAGGGGCTGGGAAACGGTTGCCCGCAGGGTGTCGAGCGGGAAATAAGTGTCAAAGGCGCGGCCGTTGACGGTGATCTTGCCGCTGCCGTTGGCGAGGCGCACGCGGGCGATGGAGGTTTTGCGGCGGCCGGTGCCGAGGAATTCAGGAGTCTTGGGTGCTGCCATCTGTCAATGAGCGTTGGGGGTTGATCAGCCTGCGGTCTTGCGCGCCGCCGGCTTCTGCGCGGCGTGCGGATGATTCGGGCCGGTGTAAACTTTGAGCTTGGTCAACAACTGGCGTCCCAGCCGGTTCTTGGGAATCATGCCTTTGACGGCGTGGTGGATGAGTTCCTCGGGCTGGCTGGCGCGAACCTGCGCCACGGAGCGATATTTCTCGCCGCCCTTCCAGCCGGAATAGGTCATGAATTGCTTGTCGGTTTCCTTCTTGCCGGTCACGCGGACTTTTTCGGCGTTGATGACGACC
>CAZIJO010000108.1:0-8521 GCA_964539515.1 uncultured Bifidobacterium sp.
AATGTCCGGGGTTGGCTGGAGAGGTTGAACACATTGAGCGCTGCGCATTCCGTCTCGCCGCCGAATAGGAAAACGGATAAGTCCGATGACGCCGCCGAACGCTCCGCCAGCTCGTCGAGATGGCTAAACGGGCGCCACGGATTGGCTGCGCAGATCTTGAGAGTGCTGCCTGAAGCGGCTGCCGCCTCGGCGAGAGTTGCGAGCCTGAGTGCCGCCTTCGCCTCCTCCATCAGCTCCGCCAGCTGCTTGCGGTATGCGACCCGTTCGGCTTCCGTAATCGGCATAGCGCCCGAGATGCGGGGACGCAGCGCCTCCAGTTTGGTGGCGGCCAGACAAGCGCGGTCCTCCACGCCGCGGGCGTCCAGCAGTTTCGGGATTAACGATTGCGCGGTTCGGAGGGCCTGGCTGATTTCCTTGAGCTCGTCGGCAAAAGCATTCAGATAGAGGGTGTGACTGCGCCGGGCGACCGTTCGGGACTCATCCAGCACCTGACAAGTTACCGTGAGTTTGGCCGCCCCGTTCCCTGGCAGTGCGTACGAGAACCGCCGGTTGATCTGGGTTTTCGCGGACACGGTTTGGTCCACGAGGGGCTTCCCAGTCTCGCGGACGGCCTCAACGCGCACAGTCAACGTGCGCCGATCCGGGTTGCTCACGGTGGCTTGGGCGCGGACTTTACCTTCCGGGGCACTGCTCACATCGAAAGCCAACGCCACGCGCGTCGGCTTCGCTGGCGCCACGATGGCTCCGGTTCGCCGGGCGTCGCATCTACCTTCCGCCCACAGGATGCGGGCATCCGGACGTGACCCCGGCCAGCGCAACACTTGCAGGGCGTTTCCGGCAACGGGTAACACCACGCAAAGTTGGTCGTCCAACACCCCCGGCGTTGGGGTTCCGTTCGAGGGCCCAGGAAGTGCCACTCGGACCTTGAGCTTTCCTTGTGGGTCGAAGACCTGCAGGGCTTGGGCATAACTCGCCACGAGGATTTCCAATTTTCCATCTCCATCGACGTCGGCAATCGACGGCGAGCGTCGGGAACGCTGCTCCACCTCGGCCGACCATCGCAGTTTACCCTCCAGGGTCAGGCTGACGACGTGCCCCGAAAGGTCCGTAGCGTAGATTTCGGCTCCCCCGTCCCCGTCGGCGTCCGCGATTGCGATCGCGCTGTCGAGTTCGCGGTTCATGGGATAAGCCCAAAGCGTCGATCCCGCCGCGTCGAGTGCATGCAGGCGCTTGCCCATTCCGCACAGAATTTTCAGCCTGCCTTTGCCGTCCGGGTCGTAGATAAAGGGACTGCCGCCGCCGCCCTCGTTGCGACGCCAGAGTTCCTTGCCCGTTGCGCTGAGACACACCAACGCGACCTTTTCCGTTCCCACCAGCACCTCGAGTTGTCCGTCGCCATTCAAATCCGCGATGGCCGGGCTCATTACGGTGCCGAAGCTGCCATTGAGTATCCACTCTCGGTCACCGGAAGCTCCGGCGAGGCACACGACGGAACCATCTCGGGTTCCGGTCACGATTTCCGGCGCGCCGTCCCCGTTCAGGTCCCCGATGGCAAGCGAGGTCGCCCCCCACTGCGGCGGGCTCGGAAGCGTGGTATTCCATAAGTAATCGCCCGTCCGTCCGTTGAGACAAACCACGTCTCCTTGCCGGTCAACTGCCAGCACCTCCGGCTGTGCATCCCCCGTGACATCGGCGAGCGTGGGTGGGATGCAAACGGCGTCGCGCATTTGATGTCGCCAAATCTCCTTTCCGTGAGCGTCCACCGCCACGATGAACCCCGCGGTGGTGCCCACAATGATGTCGCTCCGGCCATCGTCATTCACGTCACCAAATGCGGGGGAAACGTCAACGTGCCCCGCTGGCGGCACGTAGGTCCAGGCGACCTGCTGGGCGTGGGCAGGCGGCAGCACGAGCGCCAACCCGGCAATCCATACAATGCGGTTCACAACATGATCTCCATTTCAGGGATGGTTTTGTGCAGCGAAAGTGACGCCTCCCTTGAATCCTGCGGGGCGCAAACCAAAGCTTGCGGCCGGTTACGAAGGAATCTGGATCGAGGCCGAGTGAATTTTCCAGCCGGCGCCAGGCAGGTCGCAAGCAAAAACTCGCAATTCCTCCGCTGCACCGCCCGGGCAGGCTGCTTAAAACCGCAAGACCCGCCGGTTCGGGGCGCAGGGACAAACGTCGACCTCAGCGATGAACAATTGGGAAAAGGGCTTCTGCTTTTGCCCGGGCCGATTTACGATTGCTGCGATGAGTCAAAGCGCACCGAATCCGATCCGGCCCTGGCAAAAAACCAGCACCAAGCCGCTCGGCGATTTTAGAATCTTTACGGTCCGTTCGGACCGGAAAGTGTCCCCGCGGACACAGGCCGAGCACGATTTCTTCGTGATTGATTGTGCCAACTGGGTGAACGTCGTCGCCGTGACGCCGGAGCAGCAGTTGGTGATGGTGGAACAGTATCGGCACGGCTCAAACACGGTGGAGTTGGAGATTCCCGGCGGCATGATTGACCGGACCGATGCCTCGCCGGTGGCGGCCGGCACCCGCGAACTGCGCGAGGAAACCGGCTACGCAGGCGAGAACGCGCGGCTGCTCGGACAGATTCATCCGAACCCGGCAATCATGAGCAACACCTGTTACACCGTGCTCGTGGAACATTGCCGCTGCATTCACCCGGTCGAGTTTGATCACGGCGAAGACCTCGTGACGCGCCTCGTGCCGGTGGCGGAGATTCCCCGCCTTGTGGCGGAAGGCCGGATTGGCCACTCCCTTGTCGTGGTGGCGCTGTATCATTTTGATCTCTGGCAGCGACGGGTCAACCGCTGAGCCAGTAATTTTCCGGTTTTGGTTGCTGCTGAATTCGTGACCTCGATAAGGCGGTCGAGCATGGGGGGCGCGGGCCGGAGGCAGTGGGTGTGCCTAGGGACTCCCACCTACCCAGCGGACGGCTTTCCAGTACCCCATGTCTTTCCTTCCGAGCAAGCGGACCTGCTCACTCTGAAGCGCAGCACGGGCGCTCGACCCGCCTGAAAATAAAAGCCCCGTCCGCCTTGATTAGGTCGGACGGGGCTGGAGCGGGTTGGCAAACGGCTTTATTTCGCAAAAAAATCCTTGATCACCGAGGCGACCCTTTGGATGTGGGCATCGCTCAATTCCGGATAAATCGGCAGGCTCAGGCATTCGCGCGCGGCCTTCTCCGAAACCGGGAACGCGCCTTCCTTGTACCCCAGATTCGCGTAGCACTTCTGCAGGTGCAATGGCAGCGGGTAATGGAGCGCACAGCCGACGCCATTGGCTTCGAGATGTTTCTTGAGGTCGTCGCGTTTCGGGTGCCGCACGACATAGAGATGCCAGACGCTCTCCGCCCAGCTGGCTTGCACCGGCAACTGCAGCGGGGTGTCTTTGAGCAATTCGGCGTAACGCTTGGCGACGCGCTGGCGGCCAGCGGTCCAACTGTTCAGGTGCGGCAATTTAACACCCAGCACGGCGCCCTGGATGCCTTCCATGCGGTAGTTGAAGCCGACTTCATCATGGTAGTACCGCACCGACGAGCCGTGCTCGCGCAAGGAGCGGGCGCGTTTGGCAAAGTCCGCGTTGTTCGTCACGAGCGCGCCACCTTCGCCCGCCGCGCCGAGGTTTTTGCCGGGATAAAAGCTGAAGCACGAAATGGCGCCGAAGGTGCCGATGGTTTTGCCTTTGTACTTCGCGCCGTGGGCCTGCGCCGAATCTTCCACAACGGCCAGGTTGTGTTTCTTCGCGATGGCGAGGATCGGATCAAGGTCAAACGGGTGGCCATACAGATGCACCGGCATGATGACCTTGGTGCGCGGCGTAATGGCCCGCTCGATGAGCTCCGGGTTGAGGTTGAAGGTCGCGTCGTCAATGTCCACATAAACGGGCTTGGCGTTGACGTAGGAAATCGCCCAGCTCGTGGCCACGAACGTGTGCGGTGTGCTGATCACTTCGTCGCCCGGACCGACGTTGAGCAGCAGCATCGCGACATGAAGCGCCGAGGTGCCGCTATTGAACGCGACACAATGTTCGGCGCCGCAAAACCGGGCAAAATCCTTTTCAAACTGGGCCACATCCGGACCGAGACAGAAGGAACAGGCGTCGAGGTTGCGGGCGATGGCGGCATCGATTTCCTTCCGCAGGGGACGGATTTGCGCCGGGAGGTCGAGGTATTGGACTTTTTCGTGCATTTGAGTTGACTCTGGTTGTTGTTCGAGTTGGCCCGCGCAAAATAGCCAATGGCCCGGCGCGGGGTAAACATATTTACTTGCTGGCGTTTCCTCCGGAATCGTCCGGATGAGCTTCGAGCCACAGGCGAACGCGCTCCGACCAGAGCTTCCAGTTCGCGCCGTGATCTTCCCGCAACGTGGCTTGGAGCAATCCGGCCGCGTCGGCCGACTGACTGATGCCCGGCGAGCGCGCCACCGCCAGCAGCCACGGCAGTCTGATGTGGTTGGGGCGGCGGAGCAAATCGGCGTAAATGATCGCGCGAACTTCGGCGGAGGCGTTGGCGTTGGTGAGGTGGGTCGCAAAACTGTCGTAGCTGGGGTCGGGAAGCAGGTTCACGATGTGTTGCGCGGCCGTGGGCTGCGCGGCGGCGGGCAGTTGCGGAAACATCGTGAGCAGCGCCTGCGCCTTGGCCGACGAGCTGGTGTTGGATGCGAGGACTTCGCCCATCCGATCCGATTTGGCGGCGGCTGCGTCACCATCCGCCGTCAACGCCACGGTGTACGCTCCGACATAACGAGACGATTGCGAGCTGGTGGCGGACGACGGTTCGTCTCGCACCGGGGCGGCGCTGACGGGCATGCCATCATCTCGTCGCCATGCCAGCACAACGACGACTAGGGCGAGCAGAAAAGCCGTCCCGGCGAGCGCGAATGTTTTTATTTTCCAACGCATGTCTAGGCCCAGGTTGCTTATTTCAAAGCAGGATTTTCGCCAGTCCCGCTTGCTGACGGCTACCGCCACAATATTCCGTGAGGCGCCCTGACATCGGAAGCCGGGGAATTCAAAAGGGCCTCGCCGCAGTTTGCGGACGAGACCCTCGGTGGGGGGCAGGGAAAAGTTTAGAACGAGTAGTTCACGCCGATCCGAAGAATCGGATAAAACTTGTACTTGGAGAATGTGTCTTCAATTTGACTGGCTTCGGAATCCAAGTCTGGTTGGGGCACGGAACCCGGGACGCCCGTCGTAAGTGTAACATCGGGATCTCCGGTATACGCCACGCCGAGTTCGCCGCTGAGCGACCAGTGCCTGGCCTTGTCGAAGTAGTAGCTGTAGCCAATCGAGAGATAAGGCGAAACGACCTGCTGTTCCACGGTTAGATTCAAGTCTCCTATCGCGGACGAATCGTATGAATTGCCGGAGGAGCCAATCTCGATGAAGGTTCGATTGGCAATCGGATCCCGGGCGGCCACGCCGGTATATTCATTTTGGTTCAGCATGATTCCCACTGTGATGCGGAAGGAGGATTTCTGCCAGGGATAGATGTCCAGACCGATTGGCTCGGACATCAGGCGAAGGTCGGTGTCGTTGTAGGTAATCCCGTCGATTTCAACGTCCGTCTGCGAGTAACCGAAATAGCTAAAACCTGCCCGCGCGCCGAAGTGGTCGGCAAAACGCCAGCTGGCGGAACCGCCGAATCCGGGCGTGCCGGCTTCCGCACCAATGGTGAACGGCTGGTAGGTCGGTGCTTCTTCTCCGCTGTCCGCCGCCCGCAGGGTTTGCCGACTGCCGACCGTCAAGGCGCAGAGGAGGATGCCAAGCGTGAAAAAGTTAAAGCTCGATTTCGTCATGTCGTTACCTTCGGTTAATGGTTCAGTGGTAAAACGTCGCACTAACCTCGATTAAGCCAGTGCCGTGCCAGCCGTCGGGATGGAATCGAGCAACTCCGCAGGAATTTCTTGGGGGCATTCGGTGCAAGCAGGCGGGGGCATATCATTTTCAACTGGAGATTGGGGGTCTTACCCGCTGGCAGCGCTCAATGGGACAAGCGGTGTCTTGAATTCGTCCGTCGTCCGAATTCCACCCCAACCGTTGTCCTTGCGTAGGTGAGGGGGCTTGGGTGCGGGTCACCCCTGGAAAAATTATCCTGTTTTCTGCCGGTCACTTGTCGCAACCATTAATGGATGCAGGCGACCGCAACCTTGTTAAACCTTGCTGACGTGACCAAGCGCTACGCCGCCGCGAGCGGCGCTTCCGAAGTCAAAGTGCTGGATGCCGTGAGGCTTGAGGTCGCGCGCGGCGAAACGCTCGCCATTGTTGGCCCGTCCGGCTCGGGCAAAAGCACGCTGCTGCAAATCATCGGCACGCTGGACCGGCCCACGAGCGGCACGGTGCTGCTCGACGGTAAGGACCTCAGCCAGTTCGATGAGCTGCAACTGGCTGTAGTCCGCAACCGGCAAATCGGCTTCGTCTTTCAAGCGCACTATCTCCTGCCGCAATGCACCGTCCTGGAAAACGTCCTCGTGCCGACGTTGGCCAAATCCTCTCCCCGTCCGACGAGGAGAGGGCAGGGAGAGGGGAATGCTGAGACATCTTATGAACCTAGTGCCGCCCGCGCCGAACGACTGCTCAAACGCGTCGGCCTCGGCGAACGTTTGCACCACCGCCCCGGCCAGCTCAGCGGCGGGGAACGCCAGCGCGTGGCCGTCGTCCGCGCCCTGATCAATCAACCGCAACTCCTGCTGGCTGACGAACCCACCGGCGCGCTCGACCACGCCTCCGCCACCGCGCTGGGCCAGTTGCTGGTGGAGTTGAACCGCGAGGAAGACGTGACGCTCATCGTCGTGACGCATGCGATGGATTTGGCCAAACGGATGGGAAGGGTGCTGGAACTGGTTGACGGCAAGTTGCAATGAACCACCAATGACCTTCCGCACGCTCATCTGCCGCAGCCTGCGTTTTCACTGGCGCTCGCATTTGGGCGTGCTGCTGGGCGCGGCGATCGGCAGCGCGGCGCTCATCGGCGCGCTCGTGGTGGGGGATTCGGTGAAACACACGCTGAAGTATCAAGCGGTGCGTCGCTTGCCCGGAACGAGTGTGGCGTTGGATTCGGGCGACCGTTTATTTGGCGGCGACTTGCTGAAACGAATGATCAAATTTGGAGAGGAGCGGGCGCTACAACTCTCATCGCAAGACAAGCCGCTGACGTGGGGCAACGGTTTCACGGAGTTCGAGAGTGCAACGGGTCTGCAATTGGAGGCAAGCGTGGCGCGGGCAGACGGGACTGCTCGAGTGCAGCGTATCAGTCTTTACGGCTTTGGGCCGGAGGTTCTAGAACATATTCGTTCAGGGCAAAGGCCGTATGACGGCGCGTCATTTCCAGACAAAGGGGTCTGGCTCAACCAAGCCTTGGCCAATCAGATTGGAGCGAAAGTGGGTGATGAACTGATCTTTCGCATTCCAAAGCCAACCGCACTTTCTTACGAGGCAGCTGTTTCGCCGCGCTATGAGGCAACCGCCGTCCTGCGTCTGCGAGTGATCGGTGTTTCTGCCCAGTCAGTCGACCCTAATGCCGGATGGCGGCAGGAATTCATTGCGCGAGTGTTTCTCGGATCGCCGCCGACGGAACTCAGTCTCCGCCCGACAGCCGGCCCGGCATTAAATGCATTCGTTAACCTCTCCGACCTCTACGAAGCGGCGACCGCCTTCGAAGGGAAGGCCAACTTCATTCTCGCCAGCCCTGCATCACAAATGCGAAAGCCAAACCTTTGGGATCGATATCGGTCCGCGGCCGTGACCGCCCGAAACCAGGGAAGTCTCAAACCCCTCTTAGGACTTGGTTGGATCAAGCGTGCGAACGCCAACTCGGGGTTTTACGTTGGATCGCGGGAGACCTTGGAAACCGTCACGCCGATCTTTCGTGCAACGTTCAATTTGAAAGATGCGCAACTAAGCATGTCGCGTCCGCCAGATCGGCGAACAGTGGAACTGAAAACCGCCAGAATATTCCTGGAGCCACCTGCGGTAAGGGCTGCGCTCGCAGCGGATACGAACGCAGAGCCAATTCTCACCTATCTCGTGAGCCTGCTGCGCTCCGGCACAAACGCCACACCTTACTCAATGGTTACCGCAGCGGGAGCGCCTTGGACGCCGACGGATATGCGCGATGACGAAATTCTCGTTAGCCAGTGGCTCGCGGAGGATTTGCAGGTGAAGCCGGGCGATGAGATCGCCATGAGCTACTTCCTACCCGAGTCCGGCGCGAAACTGATTGAGGCCACGAACACATTTCGTGTCCGCAGCATCCTGCCGATGGAAATGCCTTGGGCGGATCGGACGCTCATGCCCGACTTTCCCGGCATCGAGAAGGCCGAAAGCACGAGCGAATGGGACGCAGGCTTCCCACTCACATACAAAGTCCGGCCTAAGGACGATGATTACTGGAAGAAGTTTCGCGGCACACCCAAGGCCTTCGTCACGCTCGCTGCCGGACAAAAGATGTGGGGCAATCGGTTTGGGGATTTAACGGCGATTCGATTTCCAATTCCGACCACCATAT
>CAZIJO010000108.1:8531-18963 GCA_964539515.1 uncultured Bifidobacterium sp.
GAGGAATTTCGTGGATCCCTCGAAAAGAAAATCCTCGCGAATCTCAAGCCGGAGGAACTCGGCCTGCGTTTCGAGCCGGTGCGCGAGCAGGCACTCAAGGCGGCCGAGGAGTCGCAGGATTTTGGCGGACTCTTTCTTGGTTTCAGCTTTTTCGTGATTGGAGCCGCCCTGCTGCTCATGGCCTTGTTGTTTTCGCTCGGTCTCGAACAACGCTCGCCGGAGATCGGTACGCTGCTCGCCTTGGGTTTCACCCCAAACCAGGTTCGCTCGCTGTTGCTACGCGAAGGCGTGGCGCTGGCTTTCCTTGGCGGGGTTGTCGGGGCATTGGGGGGGGTGGCCTATGCCAAGGCGATGTTGCACGGATTAACCACCATCTGGCGCGATGCCGTGGGTGCATCGGCGCTGAACTTTTATTTCACATCACAGACCTTGGTCATTGGTTTATTCGCCAGCGTGGTGGTTTCCGTGGTCACGATCTGGCTGACACTGCGGAAGTTTGTACGGCGGCCGGCGCGGGAGTTACTCGTTGGGGAATTTGGGGTGGCTGAGTCTGAAGTTCGAAGTTTGAAGTCCAAAGTCATCGCGGTCGGGGCTTTGCTGGCAGGGGTGGCATTGGCGGGTTGGGCGGTGGTGAGCGGAGACACGGCGAATGCCGGGGTGTTTTTTGGCGCAGGAACATTGGTGCTGGTGGCCGGATTAGGCTTCGTGAGCGAATGGTTGGGGCGGTGGGGCGGCGCGTCGGCCTCCGATCCGGCGAGTTCCGATGAGGCTGCCCACTACGCCGGGTCGGAGACCGGCGCTCCAATAACGCTGTCGTCGCTCGCCGTTCGCGGATGTGCGCGGCGGCGAAAACGCAGCCTGGCCACGGTCGCGATGCTGGCCTGCGGCAGTTTTCTCATCGTCTCCATCGGCGTTTTCCGGCTGGATGCGAATCGCGACGCGACGAAGCGAACTTCCGGCACCGGCGGTTTTGCACTGATCGGTGAGACGACAATGCCGGTCGTGCAGGATTTGAATTCGAGGTCGGGAAGGGAGTTCTTTGCCCTGAACGAAACTGAGCTTGCCGGGGTGAACTTCGTACCATTCCGCGTTCGAGAAGGCGACGAGGCGAGTTGCTTGAATTTGAACCGGGCGCAGAAGCCGCGGTTGCTGGGGGTGAAACCGGAGCGGCTGGACGGGCGGTTTGCATTTGCCAAGCTGGTTGATGCTGAATGGCGGCAGAAGCCGTGGGCAGCACTCAAGCCCGGTGAATTCGACCCGAAGTATGGCAAGTATTTGGCAGTGGATGAGGTGCCAGCCATTGGCGATGCAAATTCAATTCAATGGGCCATGGGCAAAAAAGTCGGAGATATAATTGATTACGTGGACGAGCGCGGGCAGCCGTTCAAGGTGCGGATTGTCGGTGCGGTCGCCAATTCGATCTTGCAGGGACAACTCCTCATTGATGAAGCGGAGTTTGTGAAGCGGTTTCCGGGTGTGAGCGGGTATCGAATGTTTTTAGTGGATACGCCGTCGAACGCTGTGTCGCAAGTGTCGGCCACATTGTCGCGGGCGATGCAGGATGTGGGGCTCGAACTAATCCCGGCTGCGCAACGGCTCGCGCAATTCAACGCGGTGCAAAACACGTATTTGGGAACGTTTCAGGTTTTGGGTGGACTCGGCTTGCTGCTCGGTAGCGTGGGACTGGGCATTGTGGTGCTGCGCAACGTCCTGGAAAGGCGCGGGGAACTGGCGGTGCTAATGGCGGTGGGATTCCGCAAACAGACATTGCAGCGGTTATTGCTGATCGAGAATGGCGCTTTGCTCGTAGTCGGGCTGGCGTTGGGTATGGTCGCGGCGGCGGTAGCGGTGCTGCCGGCGTTGTTTTCAGCTTCGACCCAGTTGCCCTACGCGTCACTCGCATTGACTCTGGCGGCGGTACTGGTGAATGGTGCGGTATGGACGTGGGTGGCTACGCGTCTGGCGCTGCGCGGGGATTTGCTGGTGGCATTGCGAAATGAATGAAAAAAACGACGATGAAAACGATAAAGCACGGATGTGATTTCCGAGTCATTACCGTAGCAGCGGTCCTCGGCCTGTTGTTGAATTTGGCCTGGGGAAAGGTCACCAAGGAGTTTCCGGCGCATTGGGGCAAACCGCCCGAGATTCAAACACAGGACTATGTTGAGCTGCCCGCGGGCTATGGCCACGGCAGTTCGACCCTGGCGAAATGGATAACGGCAAATCTCAACCGGGACAAAACAAAGAATACCGAACCCGCCCGGCCAACGGCGCTCTACGAGAACAATTTTGAAAAAGCCGAGGCCGGCAAACTGCCGGACGAGTTCATGGCGCTGGCCGGCGAATTTGTAGTCAAGCGCGACGGGACGAACCAGTTCCTCGAACTGCCGGGTTCGCCGTTGGACAGTTTTGCGGTGCAATTCGGTCCCAGTGAAAGTGTCGACGTGGCTGCGGGGGCGCGAATTTTCAGCACGGCGAAGGGGCGGCGCGCCCCGACTTTTGGCGTGGGGCTGGGGGGCGTGGCGGGTTTCAAGTTGCAGGTCTCGCCGGGGAAGAAAGCCCTGGAGCTGCTCAAGGATCAGGAGGTGAAGACCAGTCTGGCTTTCGATTGGCGTTCGGGATCATGGACACTGCTGCGATTGCAGGTTCGCAAAGTCAAAGCCGGAGGGTGGAAGATTGAAGGCAAGGCCTGGTCACAAGGGAGTCCCGAGCCGAAGGACTGGATGGTTTCGTGCGAGGAAACGGAAGAGCCTGTCGGCGGGCGCGCCTCCGTGTTGGGAAGTCCATTTGCCGGGACGCCGATCTGGTTTGATGACTTGCGGGTCGAACGGGTGGCGGAAAGGCAGTGATCACCGCTGTCGAGTCTGATTGCCCGTCTGCGATCAGTCAAAGTCCGAGCAACTCATGAAGTAATGGCAGCGCGGGCAGCGGAGTTTGCATTTCTCATTGTGCAACTCGTGGCCGCACTGCGGACACCAACGCCAAGGCTCGGGGTCGGAGGCACTGGGCGTGGCCTGGCCAGCGGCAACCCGTGCCGTCGGCGGCGAATCCCCGTTGGGAAACAATTCGGATTTCACGGTGTCGGTGGGGCCGGGTGCGGGGGCGTTGGAGGTTCGCCGGCTTCCCCGTCGGGACCGGCATCGCGCGGTGGCATCGGGTTGCGTTGATCGCGAAATCGACGTTCGCGGTCCAGTTGGCCCGGCCCATCGCTCCGGCGGGTGGTTCGCTGTTTCATCAACTGCTCAAACAGCTCGCGCTGCTCGGGAGTCAGGAGCGCGCGAATTTGTTCCCGCGTTTCCATCAACTGTTTCCGGGTTTGGGGCTCCAGGCTGGCGCGCAATTCGCGGAGGCGTTCCTGCCCTTCGCTCATGATCTGGTTGATCCGCTCCCGTTGCTCGGGCGAGAGCCGCAACTGATGACCGAGAAGCTGGACAAAATCCCGGCTGAGCAGTGGCGAACCCGGAGCGGTTGTATTCGCGGTGCGAGGGAAACTGGGCAAAGCCGGATTGTTTGGCGGTGACGGCATATCTGGTGCGGCCCTGGTCATCCGTTGCCAAGGGCGTGGTCCGCGCTCGGCGAAACGGACCAGTGAAGCACCAGTGATGATTCCGGCGATGAAAATCACGAGCGTCGCACAGACAACCTTCCAGGCGTTCACCAGGAGTCCTCCAGTTGATCCGCGGTCGCGAGCAGGGTTTGCTCAAACTGCTGGGCAAGATCATCGCTCGCGGTCGCGGCAGACGAAGGTGCGAAGGTCCACGTGGCGAGCAGCAGCGTAATGGCGAGACAAGGGACGGCACCGCGCCACAATGCCCGGGCCCAAAGGGCGGCGAGGTCGACCGGCGGCAACGCAGCGAGATGGGCGCGGATGCGCTGTTCGAACGCATACGGTACATGGTCCGCTGGCGGCCGTGAGCGGGCCGCGGCAACCAGTTTTTTTTGCAATTGTTCCAGGTTCATAGCGAACAAATAAGCCAGACGGCTCCGGGGTTTTCGGGGTTACAAATACTTCTCCTGGGCTATGTGCTTGAGAATTTTTCGCATCTCCGCGCGGGCCCGGAAGGCCCTGACTTTGACGAGCGGCACCGACCAGCCGGTAAGCTGGGCGATTTCCTTGACGCTGCGATCCTCGATTTCGAGCAGCGTGATGATGAGCCGGCCGGCGGGGGTCATTTGCGCGAGGACCCGATCCACGAGTTGTCGGGCGGCGTCGACGTTCTCGGATGCAGAATCGGGCGTCGCGGCGAACCGTTCCAGCCAGTCGTCCTCCGGCTCGGAGAGTTCGGAGAAGGTGGACTCCCGATTGCGTTGGTGCGCCCGGAGAAAATCGTAGCACGTCCTTACCGCCAGGCGCATGAGCCAATGTTCAAACGGAGCTTCTCCTCGATAACCACCGAGTTTTTGAAAGGCCTTGATCCAGACCTCCTGCGCGATGTCTTCCACCTCGCGCTCCAAACGGGCATAACGCCGGGCCGTGGCGAAAACGCGGGGTGAATACTTCTGCACCAAAGGCTCAAAGCTCGCGGCGTCGCCCTTGACGGCGGCCGCGATCAACTCCGCCTCGGTCCGTTCCATGGGGGCGACTATGCCAGACGCTTTTTCCGGCTCAATGGCAAAAGCCACCATTCCCGGGAGCGGTGGCGTTAAGGTGGCATCCCCACCCATTCTATGGCGATTCGGGTTTGGGTTGGACGGGCAGATCTCGCGGGCCGGGTGGCGGACGGTGATTCCGGCGCGGGTCGGTGCCGGGGGCCGGGCCACCCGGCGGCCCCGGCATTTCCCGCGGCGGCGGATTGGAGATTTTCTCGATCTGTTCCTCGGAGAGTGGCGGTTGCACTTTGGAGAACGCTTTGGCCCGCAGCACGCTCAACTCGGCCTCGAGCTTCCCAACTTCCATCGCCTTGGTGCGCACCGCCTCTTCATCAAATTTCTCCGCCAGTGAAGCTTTCATAAGCGCCTGGCGGGCGGCGCGGAGTTTTTCTTGCAAGCCGCGCTGTTTTTCCCTCTGCGACTCCATTGCCGCATGAAGGGAATCGCGTTGTTCATCCGTCAGTACTTCCTCCAGCAACGGTACCGCCCGACCGGGTTGGAAACCCGGCTGGGGACGCAAATCACGCCGGTCAGCGCCTGCCTGTGGCGGTCGGCGGTGAGGAGCATCTGGATTGGGCTGGGCCAGGACATCAGGTCGGCTTTGGAGCAAGGTGGTAAGCGCGAAGGCAAGCACCGAATTGCGCACAATTTTTCTCAGTTTGGGTTGTATAGTCATTTCAGGCCTTTCGTCCGGGGAATGTTACACTCCGTCGGTTCAATGCGGAGACGGACGATTTCCGGCGCGAATTGGTTACACGCTGTTTTGAGAATACCCGAAATGAAAGGGTATCCGGCCTTGGGTCAGGCTCGTTTGATGTTGAAGCTCTTTTCGAACTCTGCCGAGAACCGCAGCATCGCGTCGCTTATCTTGCGTGGAAGTTCGTCGAAGGTCGCGGACATCCGCTCGGCGGCTTCGGGCTTGCGGCGGATCACTTCGGCGGCGGCCATCAGCAGCGACAGTTGGTTGTTGATGTCGTGCCGCAAATGGGAGAGTTGTTGGTTCAACTGGTCAATCTGACTGACCGCGAGTGTCACCGGGTGGGTGGGTAGGATCATGTTGGGGACGGATAGGAGCGGGAGGGGGCGGTTCTTCGCATTCCCAATT
Source organism: uncultured Bifidobacterium sp. (assembly GCA_964539515.1). GTDB lineage: Bacteria > Verrucomicrobiota > Verrucomicrobiia > Limisphaerales > JADLHS01 > JADLHS01. The sequence goes on from CAZIJO010000108.1 coordinate 14,227, forward strand.
TGCGCCGAATGTACGCGAACAGTTGATCATGATCGATCGGTTTGTGGAAAAAGGCCGCGGCACCAGCCTCTTTTGCCCGGTTCCTGAATTTCTCACTGTTGCCGGACGTGATCACAATTATCGGAACATTGTCCGCTTCCGCCAAGCGTTTCAACCAGTCCATGATGAGGAAGCCATCCCAGGACACGCTGTTAACGTCGACAGGAAAGTTGATGTCGAGCAGGATGACGTCAGGTCTCTGCGTGCGGACGATTCTGACGGCTTCCGCGCCGTCCCGGGCGGTGAAGACCTCAAAACCGTTCGCCTTGAGCTTGGTGGAAAGGGCCCAGATGACCACGAGATCATCATCCACCACCAAAACCTTTTTCTTGTTTACGTACGGCAACCGGCCGGTGTTGCCGGTTCGCTCAGAGGATATCGACGTACGAGTCATAAGCGTTTTCCAGGGGCGTGTTAGGTGGCCGCCGGCTCCAGGTTGAGCGTCTGGCGGATTAACTCCGACAACTCCTCGTGGTTGACGGGCTTCTGGACGAAGGCGACCGCTCCGGCGGTCAGGGCTCGATGTTCGATGTTCCCGCGATCTCCACCGCTGATGATGATGATGGGAACGTTGGTCGCCTCCTCCAGTCGTTTCAACCACTCCATGATGAGGAATCCATCCCAGGAGACGCCTCCCATGTCGGCCGGAAAGCTGATGTCGAGCAGGATGAGATCGGGCCTTTGGGTGCGCACGGAACTGACGGCTTGTGCCCCATCCGTGGCGGTAATGACCTCAAAGCCGCGCGCCGCGAGTTTGATGGAAAGCGACCGGATGACTACAACATCATCGTCCACCACCAAAATCTTCTTCTTGGTCATAGTCAGTTTTTCTTTCCCGGCCGGCGGGTGCGAGTTTTTTTAGCAACAATCAAACCACTTGCCGCCTCCGGGCCCGGATGGGTGATGGTGATTAGCGGGGCATCACGTTTGCGGTCGAATAAATTCGCCACGCTGGCGTTGGTTGCTCAATATCAGGACGGTTTTGTCCAACATGGGGAACGAGTTTTTCAGCCCGGGCGAACAGCGCGCCAGCCAGGTGAACAAATTGTTCGCCACGATCGCGCCGCATTACGATCTCATTAACGATGTGCAAAGTCTCGGCCGGCACCGGCACTGGAAACATCGCCTCGTTACTTCGGCCGCCCCAAAACCGGGCGAGCGAGCCTTGGACGTTTGTTGCGGCACGGGTGACCTCGCGTTCGCACTCGCGACCCACGGGGCGGATGTGACCGGGCTTGATTTCAGCGCTCCCATGCTGGCGATCGCCGCTGGCAGGGCCTCCGACCGGGCCGGCCGTGCGCCACGGTTCCTCCAGGGCGACGCCATGCACCTCCCGTTTCCCGATGCCCACTTTGACATTGTCACCGTCGGTTATGGCCTGCGCAATCTGGCGAACTGGGAAGCCGGCTTGGGCGAAATGGTGCGCGTCGCAAAACCCGGCGGGCGACTGCTTGTCCTGGACTTCGGCAAGCCGGAAAACACCGTGTGGCGGGCAGTTTACTTCAGCTACCTCCGCTTTTTCGTGCCTTTGCTTGGCCTGCTTGTTTGCCGGAATGCCCAGGCATACGCCTATATTCTGGAATCGCTCCAGCATTACCCCGCCCAGCGGGGCGTGGAAACCCGGATGCGGGAAATGGGATTAGTCGATGTGCGCGTCGAAAATTTTCTCGGCGGCGCCATGAGCATCAATTTCGGTGGGAAAGCGAAGTGACCGACCACTGGCCCGCCAATGACCGGGCCTCCCCAACCCAGCCAAAGCTGAATCTGTTTGCCAAGGCGGAACCGCCTGAGTCAGAATTGCCGCGTGAATTTTCGGGAAAAACTTGTGGCGTGGGAAGGTTTGCCGGCCTGGCGGGCAGCCATGCGGGCCAGCGGTAAGAAGCTGGTTGTTACCAACGGCTGCTTTGATCTGCTGCATCTCGGCCACGTGACTTATCTTGAATCGGCCCGCAACCAGGGCGATGCCCTGCTGATCGGGCTGAACGGCGACGGCTCCGTCCGCCAACTGAAAGGCGACACCCGCCCCGTCAACGTTGAAACGGATCGCGCCGCGGTGATCGCCGCGTTGCAGAGTGTGGACGGCGTTTGCATTTTTGCCGAAAAGACCGCGACGCGTTTTTTATCCGTCGCGCAGCCGGATATTTACGTGAAGGGAGGCGATTACACTCTGGACACTGTCAATCAAGACGAACGGCGCACCGTGGAGCAGGCCGGGGGGCGAATCGTCATTATTCCGTTCGTGCCCGGAAAATCCACCACCGCCCTCCTGGAAAAAATTTCTCGGTTGTAGCTTTGCTCTACCTTGCCACACGGTAGAAGCGCCCGGGGAATTGCGTGGCATGAACGTCTTCGAAGTCGAAGCGGTGGTGGCCGGCGTTTCGCGCCACGCCGATGATCTCCCACGTCCGCAGGTTGGTGGACGCTTCGATGAAGTAGGGACGGCCATGCGGAGCGTTGAAGCTCAGCTGGAATTTACCATTGCGCAGTTGTGCCGGTAACGGCTGTGGGTTGCCCGCCAGGCCGGGAAGGGCGGGCGCGCTCAACGCGTCGATGATTTCCTGGGCCGTGGCGATCAAAGCCGCGGCGAGCACCGGATCAAATGGAGCAATCTGGGCCTGCACTTTGTGCTGGAACGCCTGCAACTGGTTGATCCCCGCGTTGAGATTGCCGCGATCAAATGCTGCCGCCGCGGCGCGTAGTGACGCCAGCAGAGGGTTGGCGTTCTTTCCTCCGAGGTCCGCGTCCTCAACCAGCTTCGTCAACGTTTCGACCGCCTGCTCGGGTGAAAGCACCTCTAGCATGACGGAATTGGTGCCCGTGGCCTGACCGTCGTTGACCGTTAGCGTGATGACGTGCCGGCCAGGCGCGAAGCGGTTGGTGGTCAGAACGCCGGTCGCCAGCGCGTTTGTGCCTTCGCTCCAGAAGTATTGCAGCGGATCATTTTCCAAGTCGGTTGAGCGCGAGCCGTCGAGATAGACCGTGGCGTTGCTGCCGACGGGGGCGATGACGAGCAGGTTGGTGACGCCGGGCAGCTGGCTCAACGGCGCGAGGACAATCTCGGCCACTGGCGCATCGTTTACCGGACGCACCGTGAGGCTGACGGTCGCAAGTTCGGAATTCGTCTGTCCATCGCTCACGCGGAAGGTGAAGCGGTCCGGGCCGAAATAATTTGTGGCGGGGCGGTAGGTTAGATTCGGTGGCGTGCCGGTGAGCGTGCCGTGGGTTGCCATCCCAACGCTGAAAGTGATGGGATCACCGTCCACGTCGAACGCGCCGAGCGTGATCACGGCGGCAGTGTCCTCGTCGAGTGCGACCGATTGCGATTGGGAAACGGGCGGGTCGTTGACGGATACAATCATGAGGCGAACAGTGGCGGGCACGGAATCGGCGAGGCCGTCCTGCACCTTGAATATGAAGCTGTCCTGTCCGTGGTAGTCCGGTGACGGCGTGTAAACTATGTTTGATCCCGTTCCACTTAACGCGCCGTGCGCCGGCGGCGTGACGATGACATAAACGAGCGGGTCGTTGTCGCGGTCGGTGCCGACCAGGCTGATGGGTGTGAGTGCGTCCTCGTGGAGTGTCACCACCTGGTTCAACGCCACGGGCACCCGGTTGACGGTGAGCACGACATTGGAACTGAACACAGCGCCGAACAGGTTGGTCACGCGACAGGCATACAGGCCGCCGACGTTGGTGGAAACATTGGTGATGGAGTAACTGGAGTTGGTGGCAAGACTGCTCACGGCCTGGCCGTTGCGCAGCCATTGATAACGTAACAATGGCGTTCCCGCGGCGGTGACACTGAAGTTGGCATTCGAGCCGACGGTGACGCGCTGGCTGATCGGTTGGACCAGGATGGACGGTTTCACCTTGCATTTGCCGGCCGCGCCAGCCCGGTGGACGGTCTGGATTTCTGAGGCGGTGAGCGCACGGTTGTAAATGGCCGGCTCGTCTATCAAGCCGCCAAAGTAGTAGTTTTTGCTCCCCGGTGCTGGAGCTCCGAGATACGGCCCTTCACCCACGGCAAGGCTGCCTTTGCTTGGAGTTGGATCAAAGGTCAGCACCAACTGGCCATCAACGTAGAGGCAGCCGCCGCTGGTGGAAGTGCGATTCACGCTCACGGCCACGTGATGGAACATGGCGTCCCGCAAGTCGGGGCCGGGCGAAATGAAGGAGGAGAAATTTGTAGGGTTGGCGGCGGGTGACGCGCCCATCTCAAACGCAAGGCGGCCACGGTTCAATAATAAAGAGTAGCCGTCACGAATGTGCCGTCGTTCGAGGAGTGCAGCACTTGGAAAGGCGCTGTTGCTCGCTCCTGCCTTTATCCACATTTCAATCGAGAAGTCCGCGTTACTCCCGAAGTTCAGTGTCGGCGAGTAGCCCACTTTGATGCCGCTGGAGGTGCCATTAAAGCTGAAAGCCCGGTCCACCTTGCCCGTGACGTAGAGCGGCGGCGAGAAACTGCCGATGTTGTTCGTGCCCATCGCATCGCCGAGCAAGCCGTCGCCTGGCCACCAACTGATCAAGCCGGACGGTGAGTCCGTGCAGGTTGGCGCGGGCAGGAGCGTGAGCGCGGCGTTGGCACTGGTGGCGGTGCCGACGGCGTTGCTGACAAATACCGAGTAGCTACCGATGCGGTTGGTCTGGACCTTTTCCAGAACCAGCGCGGAGTTGGTCGCGTTGACGAGATTGGTGCCG
>CAZIJO010000109.1:0-18887 GCA_964539515.1 uncultured Bifidobacterium sp.
AAGTGCCGCTGCACGTTTGGTTGCCGGACGCGATGGAAGGTCCGACGCCCGTCAGTGCGCTGATCCACGCGGCGACGATGGTGGCGGCGGGCGTGTTCCTCGTGGCGCGGTGTTATCCTATTTTTGAGGTGTCCTCAATCGCATCGATAATCCGGTACGACAATCCTTTGCCCCCACCCTCTGTTGCCCTCCAAGTCGTCACGTGGATCGGCGCCCTCACCGCCGTTTTCGCCGCTTCAATCGCCGTTGCGCAAAACGACATCAAGCGCATCCTCGCTTACTCCACGGTTTCACAACTCGGCTACATGATGATGGGCCTGGGCGTCGGCGGTGTGGCCGTGGGCATGTTTCATCTCATCACCCACGCGTTTTTCAAAGCGCTGCTGTTTATGGGGGCGGGCTCGGTGATTCACGGCTGCCATGAAGAGCAGGACATCCGCAAGATGGGTGGCATCCGCAAGTTCATGCCCATTACCTTCGCGACCTACGCTGTCGGCATGCTGGCGCTCGCAGGCTTCCCGCTCGTGTTCTCCGGTTTCTGGAGCAAGGACGCCATTCTGCACTCGGCTCACGGTTGGTCGGTGTCGCACGTGCCGTTCTATCTGGGTGTCGCTGGCGCGTTCCTGACGTCGTTTTACATGACGCGGCAAGTAGCGCTGGTGTTCTTTGGCAAAAACCGCGCCACCCACAAGCATAAACACGATCACAAGGCGCACAGCGAACACGCCTCGCACGATCCGCACGAATCTCCGCTCAGCATGACCGCGCCGCTCATCATTCTCGCCGTGTGCGCCATCGGATTGAGCATCATCGGCACCCCCGCATGGCCTTGGTTTCAGACTTTCCTGGGGCAACATCATGGCGAAGGTGGATTTACCAGCGAAGTCATTTCGCTGATGGTCTTATCCTCCGTGGTGGTGTTTGCCGGCCTCGGCATCGGTTGGTGGCTATACGGTCGCAAACCGGTTCAGAAAGCCGATGAACCGGACGTCCTCGAGAAACTTCCGCTCGGCATGCACACATGGTTCGCGCGGAAATATGGCATTGACGAGCTCTACGAAATGACGGTCATCCGCTTCAATGCGTGGTTTGCCCGGGCCTGCGCGTTTCTCGACGATTGGGTTTGGGGTGGCGCGGTGATATTGGTTTCGTATCTCACGCTCGGTCTGGCCTGGATCAACCGGGCGTTCGACGAGTTGGTGATCAATCTCGGCTTCGATCAAGGCTGCGAACGGGTGTCTCGGGGTGGCAAAGTCATGTCGCGGCTGCAGGACGGACGCGTGCAGAATTATCTGCGCGCGATCGGGCTGGCGGTGGTGGTCTTGGTGGTGCTCCTGATCTGGGGAGGTGGTCGGTGAAGGGGATTCCGATCTTGACCATCCTGACCCTGTTGCCGTTGCTGGGAGGAGTCATCGTTGCCGGGGTGCAGGCTCAGAAGCTCGCCCGCCGCCTGGCGCTGGGGTGCAGCTTCCTCGTCCTGGGTTTGTCGCTTGCGTTGGCGGGATCATTGGAGGCTGCGAACGGCGCGTTGCAATTCGTGGAACAACACGAATGGATTCCATCGCTGGCGGTGAAATATTTCGTCGGGGTGGATGGCCTCGGGTTGTTGATGGTGCTCCTCACGGCCATCATTGTGCCGATGGCGCTCCTGGGGTCGGGACGGGTGCAGGCGCGGGTACAACTTTATCATGCGCTCGTGCTCTTCCTGCAAGCGGGCTTGATCGGGACGTTCACGGCCCTGAATTTTTTCCACTGGTTCATTTTCTGGGAGCTGAGTTTGATTCCCGCCTTCTTCCTCGTGCGGCTCTGGGGCGGGCCGCAACGCGCGCCGGCGGCGACCCAGTTTTTCATCTACACCATGGTCGGCAGCGTGGCGATGTTGCTGGCCTTCCTTGCCATCTTTCTCGCAACGAGCAAGCCCGCCGGGCCGGGGGTGTTTGATTTCATCGAGCTGGGCAAGCTGGCGGCAAGCGGCGAATTAAACCGGGCGCTCATCGACAATCTGGGTTGGTTCGGTCTCTCGGGCAAACAACTGGCCATGGTGATCTTCGGCGGGGTGTTGCTCGGCTTCGCCGTAAAGGTTCCGCTGATGCCATTTCATACCTGGCTGCCGGCGACGTATGCCGAGGCGCCATCGCCGGTGACGATGCTGCTCACCGGCGTAATGTCGAAGATGGGGGTCTATGGTTTCGTGCGGATTTTGCTGCCCATCTTCCCGGAGCAAATCCAGTGGCTGCGGACGCCCTTGCTCGCGCTGGCGGTCGTGACGATTGTTTTCTCCGCCTGCGCCGCATTTGCCCAACGTGATCTGAAGCGCATCCTGGCCTACTCCTCGATCAACCACCTCGGTTATTGTCTGCTGGGCGTGTTTGCAGTAGCGACGGCGGGCGGCAATGTCAACCTGCTGGCGGTGCAAAAGGCCGCCGCGCTCAACGGCGTGCTGCTGCAAATGTTCAATCATGGTCTCACGGCGGCAACGCTGTTCATGTTCGTAGGCTTGCTCGAACACCGCACCGGCGGTTTGCGGGGTTTGAACGACTTCGGTGGTCTGCGCAAAGTTGCGCCGGTCTTTTGCGGGCTGATGGGGATCGCGTTGTTTTCGTCGCTCGGGCTGCCGGGGTTGAACGGGTTCGTTGGCGAATTCCTGATCTTCAAAGGCGTGTTCCCGTTGGCGATGTGCTCCGCGTCTTTGTCGGTGATCGGCATTCTGGTCACGGCGATTTTCATCCTCACGATTTTGCAGCGCGTCTTCAACGGCCCGCTGAACGAGAAATGGGCGAAGTTCCCGGACCTGACGCCGGGCGAGATCGGGCTGTTGCTGATCCCGATCGCGCTGATGTTCGTGCTGGGCCTGTATCCGCGCCTCGTGCTGGACGTGATCAATCCGACAGCGGTGCAGATGGTGGAGCAGTTGAAATTCTAAAATGTTAGCCTGGACCGTTTATATTTCATTCCTTGGCGTGGTGGTGCTGATGCTCCTGCCGAAGGGCAACGCGTCGGCGGCGCGCAAGGTCGCCATGCTTGCGGCGGTCGCGGGATTGCTCGTGGCGGTGGCGGGCTTCGTCCAGTTCAAAGCGGGTGAAATTCTCACAATCGCAAAATGCCCGTGGGTGCCGTCGCTCGGGATTGAATATCACCTCGCAGCCGATGGTGTGAGCCTGACGCTCCTGTTGCTTACCGGGCTGGCGGCGGTGGGCGGGATTCTTTTCTCCTGGAACATCGAGCATCGCGCAAAGGAATTTTTCGCGTTCTACCTCGCGCTCATCGGCGGCGTGTATGGCGTGTTCCTGAGCTTTGATCTGTTCCTGCTGTTCGTCTTCTACGAAATCGCCATCGTGCCAAAGTACTTCATCATCGCGATCTGGGGTTCGACCCGGCGCGAATACGGTGCGATGAAGCTGGCGCTTTATTCCTTCATCGGCAGCGCCATGGTGCTGGTCGGTTTGATTGCGGCTTATGTGGTATCGGGGGCGCAGACTTTTAACCTGCTCGAACTCGCGAAGTATCCCTTCCCGCACGGCTTCCAAATGTGGGCGTTCCCGCTGGTGTTTGTGGGCTTCGCGATTCTCGCCGGCATGTGGCCGTTTCACACGTGGGCGCCGACCGGTCACGTGGCCGCGCCGACGGCTGCCTCGATGTTGCTCGCCGGCGTGGTGATGAAACTAGGCGCGTATGGCTGCCTCCGCGTGGCCATGACGTTGTTCCCGGAAGGCCTCGAGGCATGGAAAGCCTGGGTTGCTGTGCTGGCGGTGATCGGCATCGTCTATGGCGCGATGGTGGCTCTGGTGCAGAAGGATTTCAAATTCGTCATCGGGTATTCGAGCGTGAGCCACATGGGTTTTGTCCTGCTCGGATTGGTGACGTTGAACACGATTGGCTTGAGCGGTGCGGTGTTGCAGATGTTCTCGCACGGTATCATTGCCGGGCTGCTGTTCGCCGTCGTGGGCCGGATGGTTTACGAGCGCACGCATACCCGCGAGCTCGCGGATCTCGAAGGCATGAACCTCGTGAAAGCGATGCCGTTTGCGGCCGTTACGTTTGTCATCGCCGGTGCTGCTTCCATGGGCTTGCCCGGTTTCAGTGGATTTGTGGCGGAATTGCAGGTGCTCATTGGTGCCTGGAAAGCGTTTCCGACGCTGGCGGTCATTACGGGTGTGGGAATCGTCATTGGTGTGGCTTACACGCTACGGGCGATGCAGAAGGCGTTTTTTGGAGATGCGGCCGGGACGCGTTCCACCGCGTCCCATTCGTCCACAATTGAGAATGAGCACGCGGTGGAAAGCGTACCTGCCATAACCGTCCCCGAGCGGCTCGGAGCCGTGATGTTGATCGGCATCAGCTTGCTGGTTGGGCTCTATCCGCGCGTGCTGCTGGATGTAATTGTGCCGAGCTTCAATTCGCCGCTCTTCGAGTGGTTGAAGAAAGGGGGCGTGCCATGAGCTACCTCGAATTGCTCAAACTTGCGGCACCGGAAACCATCGTGGTGCTTACCGCCCTCGCGGTGCTGGCGATTGACCTGACCTCGATGCGCGGCATGGAGACCCGGTTGCGATTTGTCATCGGCGGCATGGTGGCGTGCGTCGGCTCGGCGGCTGCCATTGCCTGGATGATTGCCATTCCCGAGCACGTGAATGCCATGGCGGGGATGCTGGTTGTTAATCCGCTGACGCAACTGATCAAAGTGGCCCTGCTGGCGCTCGCGATCTTCACGATATTGCTTTCGATTGAATCCACCTTCACCACGCACGTTGGCGAATATCTCGCGCTCATTTTGCTCGCCACCGTGGGCATGATGTTCATGGTCAGCGCCGAAGACATCCTGATGATTTTTGTGTCCCTCGAGGTTACCAGCCTCTCGCTGTACATCCTCACGGCTTTCAACAAGCGCAACCTCAACGCCGCCGAGGCGGCGCTGAAGTATTTCCTGTTCGGCGGGATGTCGGCGGCTTTCATGTTGTTCGGCCTGAGTTTGGTTTACGGTTTGTCGGGCGCGACAAACCTGGGCGAAATCGCGGCGGCGCTGAAGGGCAGGGGACTCGATCCGTTGTTGGTCGTGGCCATCGTGATGACGGTGATTGGCTTTGGGTTCAAGGTTGCCGCAGTGCCATTCCATCTGTGGGCACCGGATGCTTACGAAGGCGCACCCACCCCGAGCGCGGCATTCATCGCCTCCGGCTCGAAGGTTGCCAGCTTTTTCATCTTTGCCCAGGTCATGATGATTGGGTTCAGAGGCGCGGAAGGCAGCGGGGCTTTTCGCGACTTCGCGTCCGGTTGGGTTCCGGCGATTGCGCTGGTAGCCGGGTTGAGCCTGGTGCTGGGGAATCTGGTGGCGATCGTGCAGGACAATGTGAAGCGCTTGTTGGCGTATTCGGCGATCGCCCATGCCGGCTATGCGTTGTTGGGGATTCTGTCAAACAACCATCAGGGCATGGCAGCATTGGTTTATTACGTTATTACCTATGGACTCACAACGATAGGTGCATTCGGGGTGGTGGCGGTGGTGGAACAAGCCACCGGCGGCGCGAGGTTTGGAGATTTTGCGGGTTTGAGCCGGCGGGCGCCGGTGGTTTCGCTGTGCATGATGATCTTCATGCTCTCGCTCGCCGGCATTCCACCCCTGGCCGGCTTCTTTGGGAAGTTTTACGTCTTCGCGGCGGTCGTCAAAAGTGGCGGGCCGAATCTCGGGCTGCTGTGGCTGGTGATTCTCGCCATCGCAATGAGTGCGGTGTCGCTTTATTACTATCTCCAGGTGTTGAAGCGAATCTACATTGCCGACGCCCTCCCGGGCGCGCCAGGCATCCCGGTTTCGTTACTCATGCAAATCACGCTGGCGGTGCTCGCACTCGCGGTGGCGTTGGCGGGGTGTTTCCCGGGGTGGCTGGTCGGTTTCATCGAACGCGGCCTGACCATGCCGGCCCATTAAACTGGTTTCAACCGGCTTTTGCTTCAGCGCGGGGGTGGTCACCCGGTTGGATTCAAAACTACGAGTGCAAGGATGCCAGAAAGCGTTCAGCTTCAATTGCGGCGGCGCAACCCATCCCTGCAGCCGTAATGGCTTGACGGTACACCCGGTCCGAACAATCTCCGGCGACAAATACACCGGGCACATTCGTCGAAGCGCCTGCGGTTCGTAAGATGTATCCGTGCTCATCCAGCTGAAGGAATGGCTGAAAGAGTTTGGTGTTTGGTGCGTGGCCGATGGCGACAAACACGCCGGCGCAAGGAATCAGGTGCGCTTGATTCGTCTTGAGGTTTCTGACCCTTACCCCGGTTACTTTGTCCTGATGCACGTCGAGAACCTCGGTGACGACTGAATCCCAAACTGGTTTGATTTTCGGATTCGCCAGTGTCCGTTCCGCCATGATTTTCGAAGCGCGCAGGGAATCGCGGCGATGAATCAGATGCACCACCGAGGCGAAGCGGGTGAGGTAGGTCGCTTCCTCACATGCGCTGTCTCCCCCGCCCACCACGACCAACGGCTGGTTGCGGAACGCCGGCAGGGCGCCGTCGCACGTCGCGCAATACGTCACTCCCTTCTTTTCCAGCTGGGCTTCACTCTCCAGGCCGAGATGGCGATGGCCGGCTCCGGTTGCGACGATGACGGTCTGGGCATGTAATGGCTCACCATCCACGGTCAACGCAAATGGCCGCTTTGAGAAATCCACCGAGTTCACCAAGCTCCCGAATTTGACGCGGGCTCCAAAGCGTTCGGCCTGCTTCTGCATTTGGGACATGAGTTCGTAACCGTCCACCCCTTGGGGAAACCCGGGGAAGTTTTCGACGATGCTGGTCGTGGTAAGCAACCCGCCGGGCTGTTCGCCGGTAATGACGAGCGGCTGTAGATTCGCCCGGGCCGTGTATAGTGCGGCGGTCCAACCCGCGCAGCCGGATCCGATGATGACAACTTTTTCCATGATGATTTAGATGTTGCAGCCGCAGTGCGCCGCTCTCCCCGACCAGCACGAGGCCCGGTGCCGACCAGCAGAACATGAACCAAAGGTTGGAGGCCGGATAGAATCTCTGTCCATTTAGGTAGCCGCGCATTGTCTTTAGCAATCAGGATTCAGAAGCAGGAACTCCTGCCGCATCAGATTGGATTCCGGAAGTCAGTCATTACTCACGTCCACAATGGCGGGAGCTGGAATTTCGTGTCATGCAGATTGCCTCGTGAGTCCTCGGAGAGCGCGACGGTATTTTTTGCTGTAGGAATTGCGAGAGCAGGAATTGTGGTCCCAGGTAAAATCCTTTCTGCTCCGAATCCGGAGTACTTTGGTTCTTAGTCCGGGACGGAAAAGCAAGGTCGCGGTTGGCCCCGGCGTCAGCCCGGGCGTTCTCTTGAATTGAAATTTGACGAATCCGTTTTCCAAGTCACGGGCCGTCCAGTTTATGCGCTTGGTATTTTTGTTTCGATTGCATGATTGCGGATTCCTCGCCAGGCAGCGGCACTGCGCTTCGCAAATGTCGCTCTGGCACAGTCACTGCTAAACGGCGAGCGACTGGTCTTCAAGGAGAGGTTGATCCAGCCACGAATGCATTTTGACGTACGGACAGAGCATTCTGTCGCGATGTTTTTCGGCGAGCGACCACGAAAAGCACCTCTTGCTCCCGCCCTTGCCCTTGCCGTGCTGCTATTGCTGCTGCAAATGCAACGAGGGCAGGCGGAGGATCAGGTCGATTACCTTTACGAGTATTACCAGGAGGATGACCAACGCATCCAGGTGCTGACTCATTCAATGCACTTTGATGTGACCCTGAAGGAAGGGTTGGTGGCCGTTGCGGGAGAGTTTGTTCACGATGCGGTTTCCGGCGCCACCCCCAATGGAGCGCCGCCACCCAACGAGTGGTATTATCCATTTGGCAGCGTGGGCGACACCAACAGCGCCGCGGTGCCGCTCCAGCAGATGGATGATGTTCGCAATGCCGGCTCCCTCCAACTGCCGGTGACACTGGGGATTCACACGCTTACTCCGCAGTTTGCCTACAGTCAGGAGAGTGATTACAAATCCACTGGGGCGGCGTTGAACTACGCGCTTTCCCTGTTTGAAAAGAACACCATTCTGACATTTGGCTGGGCGCATACCTGGGATCAAGTGCTCGACGCCCAGCCAGTTCGGCAATGGCAGGAAAAGTCGGGCAACGACTTCCTCATCGGTGTCAGCCAGTTGCTGGGCCCCAAGACGGTGGTGGGTGTGAATTTCACGTATGGCATGGCCGACGGCTACTTGAGCGACCCGTACAAATTCACTTTCGGTGTCAATGATCCGCAGTTCTTTGTTGACGCTCCGTCCGGTGGACCGGAGCAGCGGCCTGATTATCGCAACAAAGCTGTCGTGCGAGCCTCGATCACCCAGTTTATTACCCCCGTCAATGCCAGCGTGGAGGGGGCTTACCGCTATTACCACGACACTTATGGCTTGGACGCTCATACAGTGGAGCTGGCGTGGTATCAAAACATCGGCAAGCACGTCGTGGTTTCGCCGATCTTCAGATATTACTACCAGTCGGAGGCGGATTTTTACTACGAGATCCTCCCGGATACTTATGCCACCGCTCCCGCCTATTTCTCCCCGGATTATCGGCTATCCGAAATGCAAACCTTTATGGCCGGGGTTAACCTGGCCGTGAAGGCCACCAAGTGGCTGAGTTTTGATGCCGGATACAAACGCTACGTTCTGCAAGGGCTTGATGGAGTCACCTCCGAAACCGCGTACCCGGCGGCGCATGTCTTCACGATCGGTGCGCGAATATTGTTCTGAAGGAAACGCAGCCATGCCGGCCATCATTGCCAATTCCTACTCCGCCGTTCGTGAACGCATCCTGCGTTCGGCTAGACTGACCTCGTCGGCCGGTTTCGACAAACTGGTTTTCCAAGCGATGGGAACTTTGTGCGGCGTCCAATTCCAGGCGCCGAGCCCGGCCGTGGCGCGAGCTTACGAGCACGAAGTTCTGGAATGGGTTGCCCAATTTGAAGCCAAATACTCGCGTTTCCTCCCGGACAGTCTCCTGAGCCGGATCAACGCTGCAGCCGGAGAACATTGGGTGGAAATCGACGCCGAAATGCAGTTGTTGCTCAAGTTCTGCGCGGAAATGAACTTCCTTACGCGCGGCACTTTTGACCCGACGACTTTGCCGCTCATCAAACTCTGGAACTGGAAAGCAAATCCGCCCGTGATCCCTACTGACGGACAACTCCGGGACGCCCTCGAACTGTGCGGGTGGAATAAAGTTCAGCGTCGACCGGGTGGCGTTTTCCTGCCGCGCGCAGGGATGAGTCTTGATCTCGGCGGGGTTGGCAAAGAGTACGCCGTGGATCGTGTCGCCCAGTTTGCGGTTTCGCACGGCATCACCAACGTGCTCGTGGATTTTGGTCAGGACTTGTGCCTGCGGGGCGCGCCTACGGGCAAACCCGCTTGGCACATCGGCCTCGAAGACCCGGCCAACCCCGGACAATGTTGGGCCGGGCTTGCAATCAAAGATCGAGCGGTGGCCACCTCGGGCGATTATCTGCGCCATTTTATGATCAACGGTCGCCGTTACGGTCATATCATCGACCCGCGCACGGGGTATCCGGTGGATAACGGTTGTCGAGCGGTGTCCGTCATCGCAACCAGTTGTACCGTTGCTGGGATTCTATCAACGACCGCCTTCATTTTAGGTCCAACTGAGGGCCTGAAACTCATCGGCAACCACATGGGGGCCGAGGGGTGCATCACCACAAATAACTCACGTCACGAAACCAGGAGATTCCATGAATATGTCACTCATCAATAAATCAATGGTGGTCGGCGCCCTCGCGTTGGCCCTTTGCACCAGTTCTACTGTGGCCGGGGGCAAGGGCATCAAGGTCGGCGATACGCTTCCCGAATTGAGCACGTTCGGCTTGGAAGGCAAGCTGCCCGATGGCCTGAAAGGCAAGGTCGTGCTGCTGGATTTTTGGGCCTCGTGGTGCGGACCATGCAAGGACTCCTTTCCGGTAATGGAGGAGTTGCAGCAAAAATATGGCGACAAGGGGCTGGTAATATTGGCGGTGAATGTGGATGAAAAGGTCGCGGCCATGCAGGACTTCCTCAAAGACCATCCGGTAAAGTTTGCCATCGTGCACGACGCAACGAAAAAGCTGGTTGGGACCGCCAATATCGCATCCATGCCGACTTCGTTCCTGATCGGAAAAGATGGCAAGGTGGTCGCAGTCCACAAAGGTTTCCACGGCAAGGAAACCGCCAAAGCCTACGTGGCCGAAATCGAGAAGCTCCTGGCGGGCAATGTGGCCAGCAATTAATCATGAAACGAAAAATACAATTGTTCGCCGTGCTCGGTTTGCTCGCGCTGGGCAGTGGATGCGTGAACGTCAAGCCGTGGGAGCGGAGCACGCTGGCATCCTACGCAATGCGTGGAGACCGCGATCCGTTGGGCGTGGCGCTGGATGAACACATGTATTTTTCCCGCGAAGGGGGGAATGGCGGTCGAGGCGTGGGCGGTGGTGGGTGTGGCTGTAATTAAGTGGTGGTCAGGAGGACTTGCATCATGAAGAACAGGTTGGCAGTCACCGTGTCCGTGGCCTTGGCGTTGTGGGCGCCTATCGCCGGGGCCGAAAGTCCGTTCACGGTCACCCCGCGCATGGAGGTGCAGAATGGGGCCCGGGTGCTGAAAGTGGGGTTTGCGGTGCCAACCAACCATGTGCTCTATGCCGACAAATTGGCCTTCCGTTGGGGGAATGATGAGACCCCGGTTTCCTTCCATTTGCCGGAGCCGCAGTCCATCCAGGACCGTTTCAGCGGCAAAGAGAAGCAAGTGTTCGCGCGTTCATTCGAGGCAGTCTATCCGTTGGCCGAGTGGTCGCAACATGACCGCCAACTGACCGTTCACTTCCAGGGGTGTGACCCGGCGAACTGTTTCTTCCCGGAGGATCAGCGTTTTCTCATCTCGGCGGCCGGCACGATCACGCGGTTGGACGAATCGACCGAAGAAGCAAATTCTGGCGCTTCTGCCAGTTGGCAGGCGATGACCGCGGGTTTCACGGTCGCCAATCGCGGGAGTGGTTTTCTCAATGAAAAGGAGTTCTTGGGTTTTTTGGACCAAGCTAAAGCTGGTGGTGCCGCAGCCGAAGCAGTGCCGACCCGGAACGGATTTTTGGGCCTGCTGCTGACCATGGGGTTGATTGTTCTCGGTGGCGTGGCGCTCAATCTGACGCCGTGCATCCTGCCGATGATTCCGATCAACCTCGCAATAATTGGGGCTGGGGCGCAGGCAGGTTCGAAGAAGCGGGGATTCGCCTTGGGCGCGGCCTACGCGGCGGGCATGGCCGTCGCCTACGGGGTTCTGGGCCTGGTTGTGGTTTTGACGGGTTCCAAGTTCGGGACGCTTAATTCCTCCCCATGGTTCAATCTCGCCATCGCCTCGGTCTTTCTTTTTCTGGCCTTGGCCATGTTCGACGTTGTGTCCGTTGACTTGTCGCGTTTTAAGAGTGGCACCGGGGAGGAGTCTTTGGGGGACAAGAGCAAATTCGTCGTGGCGTACACGATGGGTACCGTGGCGGCATTGTTGGCGGGGGCCTGTGTGGCGCCGGTGGTGATATCGGTTTTGTTGCAAGCGACGACGTTGCATGCCAAAGGCGTGACGGTGGGCTTGTTGCTTCCTTTTCTGCTGGGCTTGGGCATGGGCTTGCCATGGCCCTTTGCCGGGGCAGGACTCTCCTTCCTGCCCAAGCCCGGCAAATGGATGGTGCGGGTCAAGTATGGGTTCGGGGTGATGATTATTCTCTCCGCGGTATATTACGGCCACGTGGCGTTTGGCCTTTTCCAGTCCGATGCGGCGTTCGTGGCCCGCGCTCGCAGCGCCGACCCAAAATCGGACTCGGACGCGTCATTCACGGCGGACTTGGTCAAAGCGCTCGAAGCTTCGAAGGCGGATGGTAAGCCTGTATTCATCGATTTCTGGGCGAGTTGGTGCAAGAACTGTTCGGCCATGGAACACTCCACTTTTGCGGCAGCCTCGGTGAAGGATCGGCTGGCCGGTTATCACGAAGTCCGGTTGCAAGCGGAACGTCCCAACCAGTCGCCGGCGAAAGCGGTCCTCGATCATTTCAAGGTTATGGGACTGCCTTCCTTCCTCGTGCTAACGCCGCAATCCGGTGATCTGCCTGCCGTCAAACCAGCATTGTCACAGTCGAAGTGAGCTGGGGATCTCGTCCAAAAGGAGTTTTATATGAACATGCGTAAAATTGCCTCGCTAAGTCTGGCGGTCGCTTTGCAAGTGCTCCCCATCACCCGGGTCTTTGTTGCGTCATCCCCGGTCGCGGGATCCAGCTATGCCATTGTGTCAACCTGGATTGCGGGGGCGCTGGCGTTGATGGGGGGATTGGATGCCGTTTCCGGTGCCTCCAGCCTCCTGATCTCGCCAAATACGGCTACCACCGGCGTCGCCTATTCCGGGATTGTTCAATACTCCGGCGGCCACGCCAGTTCCGTGCGGTCCTGGGAATTGAAAAACAACTGGAGCGGCGCGAAGTCAGGTTGTAACAGCGTCTATGAAATCGCACCTGGTCTCTGGCTAACCAACGCCGCCACCTACCTCGCGAGAGTCGGTGGCACCCCCACCGCCAGTGGCACCTTCAGTTTTACCATGAAAATATGGGATGCAGCGGGATGCTCGGGTGGGAATAGTGACACACGAACGGCATCAATAACCATCAATGCGGGTACCGCTTCGGCGCCGAGCATTACGACGCAACCGGTGAGTCAGACGGTGACCGCAGGGGCGAATGTGAGCTTCACCGTCGTGGCCACTGGCACGGCGCCCTTGAGCTACCAATGGAAATTAAACGGGGTGAATGTTTCCGGCGGGACAAGCGCGACCTTGAACCTGACGAGTGTGACCACGGGTCAGGCCGGCAGCTATACCTGCACTGTCACCAACACGGCTGGCAGCGTGAGTAGCAGTGCGGCAACGCTAACGGTGAATGCGGCGGCGGTGGCGCCGAGCATTACGACGCAACCGGTGAGCCAGACGGTGACCGCCGGGGCGAACGTGAGTTTCACCGTGGTGGCCACTGGCACGGCGCCGTTAAGCTATCAATGGAAATTAAACGGGGTGAATGTTTCCGGCGGGACGAGCGCGACCTTGAACCTGACGAGTGTGACTGCGGCTCAGGCTGGCAGTTATACCTGTACGGTCACTAACACAGCTGGCAGCGTGAATAGCAGTGCGGCAACGCTAACGGTGAACGCGGCGGCGGTAGCGCCGAGCATTACGACGCAACCGGTGAGCCAGACGGTGACTGCGGGGGCGAATGTGAGTTTCACCGTGGTGGCCAACGGGACGGGGCCTTTGAATTATCAGTGGAAGTTGAACGGGGTGAATATCAGTGGGGCGACGAGCGCAACGTTGAGTCTGAGCGGGGTCACCACTGGCCAAGCGGGCAGCTATACCTGTCAGGTCACGAATGTGGCCGGTAGTGCCACCAGCAGTGTGGCACTCCTGACAGTGAATCCCGCCGTGGTTGCGCCGACCATCACAACGCAGCCAGTCGGTCAGTCGGTGATGGAAGGAACGAGCGTTAGTTTTGCTGTGACGGCGAGCGGTACGTCACCTTTGAGCTATCAATGGCGATTGAACGGGGTGAACATCGGTGGCGCCACCAGTGCGACCTTGAGTTTGAGCAGCGTGACCACAAATCAAGCTGGCAGTTATTCTTGCGTGGTTACAAATGTCGCCGGTGTGGCGACCAGCAGCGCTGCCCTGCTGACTGTAACGACCCTGCCCGTCGCGCCCACGATTACCACCCAACCGGGTAATCAGGTAACAGCGGTCGGGGGAAGCGTGAGTTTTGCTGTCGCCGCCAGCGGCACCTCGCCTTTCAATTATCAGTGGCGACTGAACGGGGCCAACCTGCCCGGGGCGACGGCGGCGACCTTGGTTTTGACCGGGGTCACGACCAATCAGGCAGGCAGCTATACCTGTGTCGTCACGAACGTCGCGGGTTCGGCGACGAGCAGTGCCGCCGTGCTCACAGTAAACGTTCCGCCAACCATCACCTCACAACCCGTCAGCCAGACGGTGACGGCGGGGACGAACGTGAGCTTTACCGTCGTGGCGATTGGCACCGCGCCATTGAGTTATCAATGGCGATTGAGCGGAATTAACATCAGTGGGGCGGTGAGCGCGACTTTGAATCTGACCGCGGTCACGCTCGGGCAGGTGGGGAGCTACACTTGCCTGGTGTCAAATGTTGCGGGCACTGTTACGAGCGGGGCCGCCACCCTGACCGTGAATGCGGCTCCGATCGCACCGGCGATTACGTTGCATCCCGTTAGCCAGTCCGTGACGGCTGGGGCCAATGTAAGTTTGACCGTGGCGGCCAGTGGAACGGCGCCATTGAGTTATCAGTGGCAGAAGAACGGAGTGAATGTCAGCGGCGGCACTGGCGCGACGCTGCTGCTGACCGGCGTGACGACGAATCAAGCCGGCAATTATGCCTGTATTGTGACCAATCTGGCTGGCAGTGCGATCAGCAGTACGGCGAGTCTGACGGTGAATCCGGCGCCGGTTGCACCAGCGATCATAAGCCAGCCAGCGAGCCAGACGGTGACTTCCGGGGCAAATGTTTCTTTCACCGTAACTGCCAGTGGCACGGCGCCGCTCTCATATCAATGGCGCCGCAATGGAGTGAATCTCGTTGGTGCGACAGCGGCGACTCTCAGTCTGGCGAATGTCACAACCAATTCGGCTGGCACTTACCAGTGTGTTGTGACGAATGCAGCTGGCAGCGTGACGAGCAGCGGGGCGGTGTTGATTGTGCAACCAGTGGCTCAGCAAGCGACAACCCTGACGCTGATCATCCAAGGTCAAGGTACCGTGACCCCCAACTTGAACTCGGCAAGTTTGATACTCGGACAGACTTATACCATGACCGCGACGCCGGCTAACGGCTACGAATTTGCAGGTTGGAGTGGAAATGTCCAGGCAGTCCAGTCGTCCGCAGCTTCGTTGACCTTTGTCATGGCCAGCAATCTGGTGTTACAGGCTAGTTTTATTCCGACGCCATACACTGCGGGTGCCGGAACTTACAACGGCCTGTTCTTTGAGGGCGATGAAATCCGGGTTTCCAGTGCGGGCGCTTTCAAGGTCTCCGCGGACGGGAACGGATATTATTCGGGTTGGTTGCAGTCGGGTTACACGCGGCATGCGATCTCCGGGAAGCTGGATCTAGGCCTGCGAGCCACCAATGTCATCGCGCGCTGGAACAGCACCCCGTTGACCGTCGAACTACTCATTGGGCAGGGCGACTTGGCGGGCGAAATTTCCGGCCGCGTCACTGACGGCGGGTGGACGTCCGTGTTGTCTGGCGGCCGTACGACGGGCAACTCAATTTACGCGGGCAAATATACGCTGGTCATCCCCGGTTCGGTGGGAGACCCACATATTCCTGCTGGAGACGGCTACGCCACATTGTCCGTCGGCGTGGACGGAACGGCAACCATGAATGGCACGCTGGCTGACGGAACCCAGTTCATGCAAAGCGCGATGGTAACCGACGACGGTGACTGGCCGGTGTATGTGTCGCTGTATTCAGCCAAAGGTGCGGTGGTGAGCTGGATGAGGTTTGCCAACTTGAGCGGCAGCGATGTGAGTGGACCTTTGGTGTGGATCAAGCAGGCAGGGGCGAGTGTCGCGAGCCATCCGGCCGGGTTCACGAACGAGACCAAGGCGGTAGGTTCCCTCTTTGTCGTGCCACCAGCGACAGGGAAGGCTTTGAACCTGTCGGCGGCGGGGGTTGACTTTAGCGGTGGTGATCTATCGGCAAACTTCAGCAACCAGGTGAGTGTCAATGCGGGGAGCTTGGTGGTGAACCTGAGTCCGAATATTCTGACGCTGACTATTTCCCCGACGCTCGGCAGTTTCACCGGCCAGGTGGCGGTGGCAGGCAGCGGGGCCATGCATCCGTTCGCAGGGGTGGTTCTGCAAAAACCGAACGTGGGCTATGGCTTTTTGACGGGCGATCGATCCAGCAGCCGGGTGGTCATTGCTGCCCCATAAATTCTGGAATCGATTCCGCGCGAGCGGGGCAGGGCAGGTTTGGGCTTATTTATGCTGGCGGGAAGGATCACTCCAGCCCAAGTACCTTCTTCCCAGCCGCAGTAATCATCGAGTGATGCCAGGGTGGATCCCAGACGATCTCCACCCGCGCATCGTCAACCCCGGGCAGGTTTAGCAGCTTGATCTGGGCGTCGCCGGCGATGGCCGGTCCCATCCCACAACCGGGGGCGGTCAGGGTCATCCTCACGTCCACCCGGCTGTTCCCGGTGGCAAGTTTCGAAAGTTGCATGTCATAAACCAGACCGAGGTCCACGATGTTAACGGGGATTTCCGGATCAAAGCAGGTTCGCAGGGTGTCCCAAACCAGTCTTTCATCCAGTTGGCCGGGAACAGCACCGGTCCCGGTGGGTTTTGGCACGTCGACGCCCAACGCATCTGCATCCTGGGCCGCCACGCGGAACAATCCGCCCGGACCCTGAACTGTGTAGCTGCCGCCGAGGGTCTGGGTGATATGGACAGTGGTGCTAGCGGCGAGGGTCGTGGCGTTGCCGCTCGGAATCTGCACGACCGCGCAATCCCGCTTGAGTTCGACGGACGTAATTTCGTTCATACGTTTGGTGGGGGGAATCACCCGCCAGCTTCACGAGTGAATTAGATCATGAGCTGGCCGGGCGGTAAAGACGGGAAAGACTGGATTTGGACATGTCCTTGACCTGATTGAATTTCCCTCGATAATGCGACTTGACCGCCGGCTTTCGGCGGGCTATAAAAGGCAGGTAAGCCATTAATTCTTTAAATCTTTAACCCTCAAACCCTGTGAACTATGACACTGACAAAGCGTGATCTGGTTATTCGGATTAGCAACGAGACGGGCTTGGTGCAACGGGAGGTGTTTGATGTCATCCAAAGGATGCTGGACCATATCTCCGAATGCCTCGCGAATGGCGACAAAGTGGAACTGCGCAATTTTGGGGTTTTTGAGGTAAAGACCCGCAAGGCGCGTGTTGGTCGCAATCCCAAAGCCCCAGGGACCGACGTGCCCATTCCCGCGCGTTCGGTTGTCAAATTCAAGGCGGGCAAGGAAATGCGGACCGACGTCATAAAACTGCCGCCCAAGAAAGATTGACCGGATAGGAGTCATCGCGATTTCGCCTCGGGCGCTGGTGGATAGCCAGCGCCTTTTTCATTTCGCCTTTCCGAACCGGCCCGGTAACCTCCGGGCGAGCTATGGAACGATTGCCCGGATTTCGCGATTTCTATCCTGAACCCATTCCGCACAAAGATGTGTGGAGTGCCGATGCCCGCCAATACATTTTCACCAAATGGCGGGAGACCGCCCGCCGCTATGGTTTCCGTGAATACGACGGCCCGCCGCTCGAACCGCTGGAACTCTTCACTACCAAGAGCGGGGATGAGATCGTGGGGCAGCTTTACAACTTCACCGACAAAGGCGAGCGCCCCATCGCATTGCGTCCGGAAATGACGCCCACGCTCGCGCGCATGGTCGCGGCGCACGAGCGGGCCTACAAGAAACCCATCAAGTGGTTTGCGCTGCCGCAATTGTTTCGCTACGAGCGCCAGCAAAAAGGCCGGTTGCGCGAGCATTTCCAGTTCAATGCCGACATTTTCGGGGAGACCTCGCCGGCGGCGGATGCCGAACTCATCGCGCTGCTGATCGATACGCTGCGTGCATTCGGGTTGACCGCCGAGGATTTCGTCATCCGCCTCAGCAGCCGCAATGCGTGGCAGGAATTCTACGAACGCGGTGGGCCCGGTACGGAGCATGGGACTGACGGTGAATATCAGTTCTACCAGGTCATTGATAAACTCGAGCGCACCGCGCCGGAGGAAACGGAAAAGAAGCTCGCGGCCCTCGGCTTTTCACTCGATACCGTGAATCGCTTCATTACGGCCGGCGAACCCACCGCAGAATTACAGGCCATGCTCGACAATCTGGCCGCCCGTGGCTTGGGCGATTTTGTGAAGGTGGACTATCGTGTCATTCGCGGGCTGGCCTATTACACGGGACCGGTTTTTGAGGCGTTTGATCGCAAGGGGGAATTCCGTGCCATTGCGGGGGGAGGACGCTACGACAATCTTGTGAAGCTGATCAGCAGCGGCAAAGTGCATCTGCCGGCACTGGGCTTTGGTTTGGGCGACGTGGTGTTGCTCGAACTGCTCAAGGCCCGCGGGTTGCTTCCGCAGTTCGACAGTGGGGTGGACGTTTTTGTATTGATTGAGGACGAAGCGCTTCGCCCGGCGTCACTAAAATTGATTCAGGATTTGCGTTCGGCCGGGCGGGTCGTGGAGTATTCGCTGACACCCGCCAAACCGGACAAGCAGTTCAAACGCGCGCAGGAGTTAAAAACCCCCCTGACTGCCAGAATGGAAGCGGGTTCAATGGTGCGGGTGCGCAATCTCGCCACCCGCGAGGAGCAGACCGTCGGCGTGGCGGAAGTCGGGAGGTTCGTTCGTGGCACGACCACGCCGTGAAGCTGGCCCCTCGTACTTGCGTTGTTTGAACTCGGGGTCCAAGCTGAGCCGGTCGCCGCCCCGCTGCGGACCGATTACTTCTGGCTCGCTTTCGCCCAGGTATCTTTCAACGTAATCGTGCGGTTGAAGACGAGTTTGCCGGGCGCGCAGTCCTTATCCAGGGCAAAGTAAGCGAGACGCTCGAATTGGTAGCGGGCGGCCGGATCGGCCGCCGCCAAGCTCGGCTCGCACTTGGCGGTGACGGTTTCCAGGCTTTCCGGATTAAGATGCGCTTTGAAGTCACCGGCTGCATCTGGCTCGGCCACGGTGAACAGGCGGTCGTACAGGCGCACCTCGGCGTCCACGGCGTGCGCGGCGCT
>CAZIJO010000110.1:0-18869 GCA_964539515.1 uncultured Bifidobacterium sp.
GCCAAAAAACTTCACCCGCCGGTGCAACCCCCAAAGCGAAGGCTAAGGTCTTGGGTCAAAAAACAGCCGGCAGGGGTTTGGCTTGTGTGCTCCTCCGCTCTTTGGTACCAAGTCGGCATGCTTAAGTCGCCACATCTTGTCGCCCGCACCCGACGGGTCGGCTTGGATTGCCTTCCCACAGCGGCCGGAGCGCATGTGGCAATGTCACCCGTGGGACTTCTGTTTTAGGCGGGGAGGTTTCGGGTTATGGACCAGCTTTCACCGGACACACTCAAGGCCCGTCCATGGCATGCGTTTTCGGGTGAAGGAATTCGCGGAAGCAGCCCGGCCAGCCGGAAGTGGGTGGAGATTCTCGTGCCGCTCATCATCATCACGGTGCTGGTGCTGTTGCGGGCTTTCATCATGGCCGGCGTGGCGGCGGGAATTGTGTTGCTGGTGTGGATCATTCGTGCCAGCAGTCCGACGGGGCGACGATGGTTGGACCATGCGCTTGGAGTTTTTGCCCATTCGGCGGGGCAGGTGGTCGCCGTCTTGTTACTCGCGCCGGCGTTTTTCGTGGTGATGACGTGGGTCCGGCTGATGAACCGGCTTTCGGGCAACGATCCGCTTTTGCTGCGCAGCGGCGAGGCGTCAACATTCTGGCTGCCGAGCGATGTCGAAAGCCGCCGGGTCCGCTACGCGAAAAGCATGTTTTGCTCGGAACGGCTGACGGGGCGGCGGATGGCGGTGCTGCCCCTCGCGGCTTTGGCGTTTCTTTTGTTGGCGGGTGCGGAATTGAGCCTCCGGCTCTACGGCTTCGGGACCCCATTACTTTACCTGCAAGACCCCGATATCGGTTATTACCCCAAGCCCAATCAGCGCGCGCGGCATCCGGGTCGGATCATCACCATCAACAATTTCGGTATGCGCAGCCCGGACCTTCCGCCGGTCAAGCCGCCGGGCCATGTGCGCATTCTGCTGCTGGGCGACTCCACGCTGGCGGGCACGTGGGTTTCCAATGACGAACTCTACTCGAGCCTGCTCGAGAAAAAGCTGAACGCCGCCGCCGGCGCGCCGGTGTTCGAGGTCCTGAACATGGGCGTCAATGCCTGGGGACCATTCCACGAGCTGGCGTTCGTGAAGAAGTTTGGCACCTTCGATGCCGATGTTGCGGTGATCTGTGGGCCCATCTATAACTGCTACCGGCCGCTCTATGGCCTTGAGCGACCGGAGTTTTTCAGTGCGGACCACCCCCCAACGTTCGCCCTGCAGCAGGTGGTTTATCAGTTGTTCCTCCAATATCGCAGCAAACAACTCGGCATGCCGCCGTGGGGGCGAGCCGGCGCCCATGCCGACGCCCAGGCGCTGCGCGGTTTCGAGGCTTATGCGGAACTCGCGCGCACTCTGCAACAACAGGGGGTGGAAGTTTTGGTGCAGATGCTGCCCTCCAAATCGGAGACCCTGGGGGCCGCGCGCGATCCCGGCACGCAGGGTTTGGTGGAGCAACTGAAGCAGCAGATGCTCCCGCTCGGAGTGCCGGCTGAGTGCGCCGGGCAGATTTTCAAGGATGCGAAACCCGCCGCCAAGGTCTTTCATGACCACATTCACTTTGACCGGTTGGGTCACCGGCTTTACGCCGACTATCTTGCCGGGCGTATCCTTGAACTCAGTCCGCGGATCAAAAAACGAGTGGAACGCCCATGATGATCCTTGGAGTCAGCGCTCTCTACCACGACAGTGCGGCGGCGATAATCCGGGACGGCCAGATCATCGCGGCGGCGCAAGAGGAACGCTTCACGCGCAAGAAGCATGACTCCAGCGTGCCGGTCAACGCCATCCGCTATTGCCTGGAAGCGGCGGGGATTGCTGCGGGCGGCCACTTGGATGCGGTGGCATTCTACGACAAGCCCATCACCAAGTTTACCCGTTTATTGACGACGTTTTGCGAAACCGCGCCTTCAGGGTTCAAAACTTTTTCGCTGGCGGTGCCGGCTTGGGTGAAGGAAAAGGGCTGGGTATCGCTGAGCATTGAACGGGTGTTGCACCAGGCGGGGGTTCGCGTGGGGCAATTCTACTTTCCGGAGCACCACGCCTCGCATGCGGCCAGCGCCTTCTTCCCGTCACCGTTCGCGGAGGCTGCCGTCCTCACCGCCGACGGGGTAGGGGAGTGGACCTGCTCAAGCATCTCCGTGGGGGAAGGCAACCGCCTGCGGATGATTGCCGAGCAACGCTTTCCCCATTCGCTTGGCCTCTTATACAGCGCTTTTACCTATTTCACCGGCTTCAAGGTGAATTCCGGCGAATACAAGCTCATGGGATTGGCCCCCTACGGCAAACCCCGGTACGTGGACATCATCAAGCAAAACCTGGTCGAGATTCGGGAGGACGGCTCGATCTGGCTGAACATGGATTGCTTCGGTTTCCTCGACGGTTTGACCATGACCAATGGGAATTTTGATCGCTTGTTCGGCGGCCCCCCGCGCCGGCCGGAGTCGGAGATCAGCCAGCGCGAGATGGATCTCGCCGCTTCGATCCAGGTGGTGACGGAGGAGATCATGTTGAAAATGGCGCGGTACGCCCGCGCCGTGACCGGCAAGCGCCAGCTTTGCCTGGCCGGCGGCGTGGCCCTCAATTGCGTTGCCAACGGCAAGATCCTGGCGGCGGGCATTTTTGACGACCTGTGGATCCAGCCGGCGTCCGGGGATGCGGGTGGTTCGCTGGGGGCGGCGATGTATGTCTGGCACCATGTGCTCGGCCATGAACGCAAGGTTACTCCGGGCAAAGACGCCATGGCCGGCGCCGCTCTGGGGCCGGCTTACTCACGCGAACAGATCAAGACTTTCCTGGACGACAACCGCATCCCGCACACCGAACTGCACGGGAACGAACGGGAAGCGTTTCTGGCAAAGGCGCTGGCGGGCGGGCAGGTGGTGGGATTGTGCGAAGGCCGGATGGAATTCGGGCCCCGCTCGCTGGGGTACCGGTCCATCATCGCCGACGCGCGCAGTCAGAAGATGCAGTCCTACCTGAATCTGTCCACGAAGTTCCGCGAGAGCTTCCGTCCGTTTGCCCCCATCGTCTTGCAGGAGGAGGTGGCGGACTATTTCGAGGTCGTGCGGGAGTCGCCCTACATGATGTTGGTCTCCGGGCTGAAGCCGGAACGCCGCGTGCCGCCCCGTGGCGATGAACACCAATTGTCCCTCACCGAGTGGGTGAACCGTCCCCGGTCCGATCTGCCGGCCATCACGCACGTTGATTATTCGGCCCGCATCCAGACGGTGGATCGCGAGCGCAATCCGCGGCTCCATGGCCTGTTGAGCGAGTTCAAACGGCTCACCGGTTGTGCCGTGCTGGTCAACACGAGTTTCAATGTGCGGAGCGAGCCAATTGTGTGCACGCCGGAAGACGCCTATTGCTGCTTCATGCGCACGGGGATCGACGTGCTGGCCCTGGAAGATTTCATCCTGCTGAAGAAGGACCAGCCGGCCTGGGTCGAATCCGAAAACTGGCAGGAAGAGTTCGGTCTGGATTAACGCCGCCGGAAAACACGTCTATGCTTTTACTCAAGTGGGTTGCGCGCATGTTGGTGGATTTGGTGCGGTTTGGCGTCGTGAATCGGGCGCCGGGCATGAGTATCGCGGTGCTGGCCTTGCTGTTCATGGGGATCGTCATCATCGCGGTGAAAATCACGGCGCCTTTCATTTACACGTTGTTTTAACCCGCCCTCCGAACCGAAGTGCAACGGCGTTCTTGCCCGGATCCCTCAGCTCATGGCGCGCCCTCCGGAAATCCTTGCCGATGACTTCCGCCGGGTTCTAGAGTGTTTACCGAAAATAATTTCCGAAATGGCAGAGGCAAATTTGGTTTTGGACGAGGCGGAAGGCGCCGCGATATCCGCAGCGATCTCGACAAGCCGGACAACGAAGTCCAAAGCCAAATTTACCCTGGCCGAAGGCTGGCGCAGCGTAATGAGCATTGCTTCGTTGTTCCGCAATGGCCAAGCCCGCTGCGGGGATTGCCCGTGCTTCACGCCTCGCACTGCCCATCACGGCGCTGCCACCATTTCTGGAAAGTATTTTTGGTAACCACTCAAACCTCGCTTGCTTGATCAACCGATGAAAATCGCGCTCTGCCTCGAATATCCCATTGACCAATCGGGGGGGACCGAAGTCCTGGTCACTGAACTGATCAAGGGATTGGGCGTCCGGCATCAGATCGTGCTCGTTTCGCCGGATGATCGGGAATCCTTGGGGCGATCGCCCGTGGCCGGATTCGTCGCCGAACAGATTTCCTGGCAACCCACGGGTGTGACGGTGGCGCGGGCCCGCGGGTTGGCGGAAGCGCTGGCGCGGACGCAGGTGGATCTCGCTCATTTTCACTTTGGCGGCAACTATGCCTGGGCCAACCGGGCCTTTCGCCAGTGCCCGGTGGTGCATTTGAAGAATTTCGGCGTGCCGGTCATCACCACGAACCATGGGGCGTTCTCGATTCTGGAAGGCTACTGTTGGCACCTTCGGCCATTACGGACCAAGCTCGCCCTGCTGCCGCCCGCCTGGCTGAGCAAACAGTATGTCCTCGCTCATCTCGCCGCCGAGGTGGCCGTTTCCCGGCACGATTACCACGCGCTCCGCCGCTGGTACTGGCCGATGCGAAACAAGTTCCGGGTCATTTACCACTCGCGGCTCCAGGAACCGCCGCCGCCGGCGAACCCCAACCGTCGCAAAGTGATTCTGTGTGCGGGCACGATTGGCCACCGCAAAGGGCAGACGTACCTGACGGAAGCCTTTTGCCATCTGGCCCCGAAATTTCCCGACTGGAATCTCGTGCTCATCGGGCGCAACGGCGATGATGGTTTGTTCCGGCACATTCAAAACCTCATCGCCCGCCACCACTTGCAGGATCGGGTGCAGTTGCTGGGCCGGCGTTCCGACGAGGAACTGAATGCATGGTTGCGCGATTCCGCCATCTTCGCCATGCCGTCGGTTCACGAAGGATTGGGGCTTTCCTTGCAGGAAGCCCAGTTTTTTGGCTGCGCCTGTGTGGCCAGTGCGGCGGGGGGCGTGGTGGATTTGCTTCAAGACGGCGACAATGGTTTGCTCGTGCCCGTTGGCCGCGTGGACTTGCTGGCGGCGGCGCTCGAGCGGTTGATGCAGGACGCGGCCCTCCGCACGCGGTTTGGGATTCGCGGTCCGGCGTCCGTCCTCGAGAAAGGGATGACCGCGCCGCAAATGGTTCAGGCTTACGAACGGATTTATGCCGAGGTTCTGGGCCGCGGCGGGCGGAAATGACTTTGCACCGATCGCCGACTTCCCTAGATTCAACGGGCAGAACTTCATCCGGTCATGACGAACTCAATCAGGCGCGCCGCCCGCAAGTACCTGCCCCCGGGCCTTCGGCGCCCGCTCGGGACGGCGGCGGGATTGTTTTATGAACGGATCATTCAGCCGGTGCAGGGGGGCATATTTGACCTGTTCGTCCGGCGCTTCCGGGCAGACGGTTGCACCTTCGTCATCCCGCGGGACATCACTTCCCGAACGTATCGCGCGTGCTTTCTCTCCGGATCGTACGAAGCGGAGGAGCGCGAACTGATCCGCACCTTCGTCCGCCCCGGGGACAGCGTGCTGGAGTTTGGCGGTTGCCTGGGCATCGTTTCGTGCGTGACCAACAAGCTGCTCACGGACCGGACCCGCCACGTCGTGGTGGAGGGCAATCCGTTCTGCATCCCCGCGCTGCACCGGAATCGCACCCTCAACCAATGCGGTTTCCTCATCGAAAATTGCGCCGTGAGCAATCAGCCGGAGGCCACGTTTTACCTGCACCCGATCTATGTCGTCGGCGGCACCACCCAGCGCAAATCCTCCCTTCCGGTGCGCCTGCCCGGACGGTCCCTGACCGAAATGCACACCCGCTATGGCCCCTTCACCACGTTGATCATGGACATCGAGGGTTCGGAACTGGAGATCTTCGAGCAGGCGACGGAGACGCTGAAGCTCTACCGCCTGGTGATTGTGGAATTGCACCCGTGGGCGATTGGCGAGGACGGCGTGCAGCGCTGTCGCGACCTGCTGACCGCGGCTGGCTTGCGCTTCCAGAAAAGCGCCGGGATCACCGAAGCCTGGCAACGTGGCTGAGCTTCCGACCAGTCAATTCGTGGTCGCCACCCCGGCGCGTTCGGTTTGTGATGAGAATGCGCGGGCCTTGGAACGCATCGGCCACTTGCGTTTTCTCGCGCTCGGCACCCGGCGCGGCACCGCCGGCGTCCCGCCCGAGCGGACCCGGCTCCGCCCGTGGATCGGGTTGAAATCCTTCGTCGCGGCGAAACTCCTGTCCCCGTTTGCGGCCGAGTCCTATCGCTTCAGTCTTTTGCCCCAATTCGACGCCTGGGTGAAAAAACAACTTCTTCCCGGCGACCACATGATTTCCAGCTACGGGTACGCGAACGAAAGCTTCAGGTTCGTCCGGGCGCACGGTGGCAAAACGTTTGTGGATGCGGGCAACTCGCACATCGAGAATTTCTGGGAGATTTTATGCGAAGAGCACCGCCGCTGGCACTGTCCCACGCCGCCCGTCGCGCCGCACTGGATTGAACGGTCGCGGGTGATGCTGGCCGAAGCCACGGACTTTGTGCTTTCGCCCAGCCGTTACGTGACGAAATCCTTCCTGGCGCGCGGCTTCCGGCCGGAGCAAATTCTGCGGAATGTCTATCCCGTAAACCTGGATTTGTTCACCCCGCGCCTCGCGCCGCGGCCGAAAAACCAGCCGCTGACGCTCATCAACACCGGCAGTCTTTCCTTGCGCAAAGGCACCCCTTACTTGCTGGAGGCCTTCCGCCTGATCCGGCAAACACATCCCACCGCCCGACTGCTGCTCTCCCGCATCATCCAGGATGACGTGAAACCGATTCTTGCCCGCTACCGCGATCTGCCGATTGAATGGGCGCCGGGCCTGCCTCACGCCCAACTCGCCGACCGTTTGCGCAGTGCGGATGTCTTCGTGCTGCCGTCGCTCGAGGAGGGGCTGGTGCGCACTGCCTGCGAGGCGATGGCGTGCGGGCTGCCGGTGGTGCTGACACCGCATTGCGGTGCGAATGATTTCGTGACCCCGGGCGTGAACGGCGAGGTCGTGCCGATCCGCGACGCGCCGGCAACGGCCGAGGCGATTCTGAAATGTTGGGAGCGCGCCCAAATGGATCGACCGGCGGATGTGTCCGCCTTGCGCGAACAATTATCTTTCGCCACGTTTGAGCGAGACTTCCTCGGCCAGTTGCGCGCCCTCCGTTTGTTGCCATCCCCCAGCTTATGACCCGGACCCCACCTATCGCGGCGGTGACGCAGAGCCTCAACGTGGGCGGCAGCACGACGTTCCTGCTGAATCTCGGGGCGGCGCTGCGCGCCCGCGGCGAAACGTTGCCCGTGATCTGCCTGAACGAGGCCAATGAGATGGCGGCGGATTTTGCCGCCGCGGGGGTGCCGGTGTTTGGCGTTTCGCGGCAACGCTACATTTATGAAGACCGCACGCGGGAGGCTTGCCGGCATCTGGCGGAGTGGCGTCCGCGGGCGGTGCTGGCCTGTCTGGGCGCGGAAAGTTTTGAAGTTCTGCGCGTCGTGCCGCCGGGGGTTGCCCGTTTGGGGATCATCCAGTCCGACGACCCCGGCCCCTACACCCTGGTGGACGCCTATCGTTCGTGGCTGGACACGATGATCGGGGTTTCGCCGACCATCCGCGAGAAGTTGGTGACGAACAAGAGTTTTGCGCGCTCGGTGTTTATTCCGTACGGCATTCAATTCGGCCCCGGCCCGGCTCGCGCCCCGCGCGCAGCGGGCACGCCGTTGCGGTTGATCTATGTCGGCCGGGTGGTGGAATGCCAGAAGCGCGTCAGCCGGCTCGTGGACCTGGCCCGGCGGCTGGCGGGCCAGGCGTTGCCGTTTCATTTCACTTTTGTCGGTGGCGGCTCGGAGCTGGCGGCGACGCGGGCGGCGCTGGCGGATTTGCCGCAGGTGGAAATTCTCGGCGACGTTTCGAACCAGCGCGTGCCGGAGTTGCTGCGCGCGAGTGATGTGTTTGTGTTGCTCTCCGATTTCGAGGGCCTGCCGCTGAGCCTGCTGGAAGCGATGGGCGAGGGCGTGGTGCCGGTGGTATCCGACCTGGAGAGCGGCGTGCGCGAGGTCGTGACTGAAACCACCGGCGTGCGTGTGCCGGTGGGCGATGTGGCCGCGGCGGCGGCGGCGATTGCGGAATTGGCGCGCGATCCGACTCGCTGGGAGCGGCTGTCCGGCGAGGGCCGGCGGCTGGCGCGGGAGGAATACAGCGCGGCCCGGATGGCGGAACGATATGTGAATCTGGTGGCGACCTTTCCCGCGGCATCGCCGATCTGGCCGGAGCGTGTCAACGTGCCACCGCCGCAATTGGTGCGGGCGAAATGGCGTTTCGCCGGCCTGCCCCGGCGGCTGCGCCGGAGTGTTAAAGGCTGGCTTAATCCGTAGAATGTTCTAGGGTGCGCGCCGCCAATCAACCGTAGTCAATCAGACATTGCAAAAGATTCTAACAAGTCGCTGGGCCTGGTTCGTGAAGGGCCTGCCCGATCTGGCCCGCGCCCGGGCGATGTTCCGCATCAAGCGCTACACGATGACGAGTCCCGAGCGCTGCCAGACGCTTTGGGACCAGTGCCAGACGGTGCTGGCGCGGCCCGTGCCGGGGTGTTTTGTGGAGTGCGGCGTCTGGCGCGGCGGTTCGGCCGCCCTCATGGGGCTGGCCTTGCGCCATGCCGGGCAGACCCGGGCCTTGCATCTGTTTGATTCATTTGAAGGGTTGCCGGAGCCCACGGCGATCGATGAATCGGCCGCAGCCGAATACAGCGGGGACCGCGCCTCGGGCAAGCTGGTGTCCGTGGGCAAATGCCAGGCGGGGCTGACGGAAGTTCAAAACTTTCTGTTCGGGCAGTTGCAGTTTGACCCCGCCCAGGTGCATTTTCATGTGGGCTGGTTCCAAAACACGCTGCCGACTGACGCCGAAAAGTTGGGGCCGATCGCCCTGCTGCGTCTCGATGGCGACTGGTATGAATCCACCATGATTTGTCTGGACCGGCTTTATCCGCAGCTCTCGCCCGGTGGCATCGTGGTGCTGGATGATTATTATGCCTGGGCCGGGTGCAAGAAAGCCACCGACGAGTATCGCGCCCGCCACAACATCAAGACGCCGATGATTCGCATCGACGACGTCGCGGTGTACTGGACCAAGGAGTAGTTTAGGCGGCCTGCCCGCGCCGGGCGCTTCCGGTCAAAGCTTCCGGGCCAGCAAGGTCCAGCCCAGGGTGACATTGGGGTTGCACCGCCACGCATCTAATTTCAGAAAGAGGTGGTTGATGGCCTTTCGCTGCCAGCGAAACCGCAGGTATTGCGGCATGGTATGCAGAATCACCTGCCCGAGAAAAGCCCAGACGCCGCCGCGGGGAAGAAGTTTCACCACTTCAAAACCAGACTCCTTGGCCAGCCGGCGCAGGCCAAAATGTGGATAGCGGTAAAAATCATACGGCTCTTCGTGACTGGGCCAGTACATCGGCGTGGTGAGCAGGACCTTGCCCCCCGGGCGGAGCAACCGGTGAAACTCGCGCCAAACCGCATCCGGGTCGGGTACATGTTCCAACACTTCGGTGCATAAGATGGAATCCAACGACGCATCCGGGAGCGGCACCCGGTCGGCCGGACATTCAAAATCGACCGCACCGCGTTTGCCATCAAAATCACAAGCGCGCTGGCTTTTGACGTGGCCAAAATAGCCGGTGTAGGGACGATCACCGCAGCCAACGTCAAGCAGATCGCCGCCCAGTTCCGGGGCCAGCCAGGCAATGCTGCGTTCGATCAACGTGATGTTGATGAAGGCGTAATCCGCCGTGTCGCGCCAGGTGCGAGGGGTGAAGCCGGATTGTTGGCGAAACTCGCGCAAGATTGTCCGGAATTCCTGGTCGGCATTTTTCATAAATCAAAGCGTCGATTGGGTCATGCCGGGCAATATCCAATTCACCTTTCGGCGGACCCCGGCCGGAAGCTTGCCGGCCATTTCCAACATCAAGCCGGACGGCAGCGCAAAGCGGATCGCCGCCAGGCCGCCTGCGAGCAACAGTCCGCTGCCGGCAATCAGCAGGTGCAGCCAAACCGGGGTGTCTCGAAGCAGCCAGGCCAAAGCCCCCCAGCACGGCAGCAAGATCGCCAGTTCCCGTAACATGGGCACTTGCCAGCGCCAGAGGGATGGCTGGTGATTTTCCTTTGCCAGCTGGCTGACCCGCCAGGCGCCATTGGCAAACGTGAACAGCAGCGTGCAAACCAGCGAACAGATCAGCATGCCGGGGAGGCCGGCGTGGGGCAGGACCAGCACCGCCGCCACGGTGAAGACCGCGCCTTCCAGCAAGAAGGTGTATTTGATTTCCCGGATTTGCTTGAGGCAGGAGATGAAAGAATTGTGGGCGCATTGTTGCGTCGAGACGAGCATCCAGGCCGCCAGAAGGATGTCGTTGGCGATGGGCCACCCAATCTTTCCGTTCAGCCAGAAAGTGACAAACAGGCCGTTGCAGGCGGCGAAGCCCACGGCGCTGACCGCCGCGATCACGTTGACCGTGACAAACAATCCCCGATACCGATCCCAGAGCCGGGTGGTCTCTTGCCGCACCTGCATCTCCGCCAGCGCCGGCATCGCCGTCGCGATGATCTTGGCAATGATCTGGTTGACCAGGGTGTAGGCTTTGGTCATCGCGGTCCAGATGGCAACGGCTTCCAGTCCGAGCATGCGCGTAATCAAGACGGTCTGGCTGGACACAATCAACTGTGTGCCGATGGCAATAAGAAAAAGATCCGTGGCATAGGAAAAAATCTCCCGGAATTGCGCGACTGAAACCCGGCCCCATTCCCCCGTTTTGGGCCAGAGATGCAGGCGCAGGCAAGCCACGGCGCAAATGACGGTTGCGCCCAGCCAGCCTGCCGCCGTGCTCAATAACAGGCTGTAAACCCCCAGCCCGCCGGCAAAGCCCAGCCAAAGCACCCCCAGCCAGAGTGCGAATTGAAAAACCTGCGCATAATTCTGCAGGTCCAGTCGTTGCCAGGCATACAACACCTGACCAAACGTCCGTGAGACGAAGGAAAGGGCCGCGATGAAGACTTGCCCGGCCATCAGCCAGAAAAACTCGCGACTTAAATTATCCGGCACCAGCAGCCAGCCGCCGAGGAAGAACACCAGCACCAGGCCCACGACCAGGACGATCGCGCCTTGCACCGCTCCGACCAGCACGCCGGTTTTGATGGCGCCGCCGTATTGCCCGGTCTCCCGCTGGTCTTTATGGTCAATAAGGATTCGGGCGATGGACGAGCCCATGCCCAAATCAATCAGGGCAAGGAAACCAGCCATCTGGGAGGTCAGCGCCCACAAGCCGAATTCCGCCTTCGAGAGGTAGTGCAACGCCAGCGGCACCGAGGCCAGGGTGTAGAGCACATTGGTCCCCAGCGCCAGATAGCCGGAGGCCAGTGAACGGCCAAGGTTTTTGAAACGCGACATGGCGACAGATGCGGCGGGGAAATTATCCACCGCCGTTCCGGAAGGAAAGCCGCGAGCGGAAAAATGTCGTGGTCATGGCTTGTGCGAATGGAATCGTTCTGCGCTGTGCGGTGCTGCGTGGATCGAATGTTTCCAGGCCCGGCCGTTCATCGCGGCGGCGGCGGCGGGGCCGCCTCGAACAGGTAAAAGGTCACCCCGGTCCAGGACTTTTCCAGTTTTAGCTGGTAGTGCGCTTTGAGCCACGCGGGCAATACTCGCTGCGGATCGCCATGGTCCGGCCGGGTATAGACCAGCCCGAAAGTCCCGCCGGACGCCAGTTCCTTCACCAGCGGTTCGACCGCCGTTTCAACCGTCGGCCCACTGATCTTCAACGGCAAAATCTTCGCCGGACCGGAGTAGTAATATGCGATCGACAATTTCATGTAGTCGGCGCACACGAGGAGATTGCCGGGCGGCGGTTGCAACGACTGGATGAAATTCGCCGCCGCGCGGATTTCGTCGCGCCCGTAGCGGGGGGCGAAATAATGATTCGCCAGCGACAAGCCCACACAGCCGGCGAAAGCCAGGGTGAGAATTCCCCGAGCCATTGTTTGCACTTTGAACCCCTGAACCGTAGCAGCCGACGTGAGTCGGCTCTGACTCCTTCCCGAATTCAAATGGAGCGGAGTTACGTCCGCTGCTACCTGGTTCGTTGGTAGGAGCTTTCGGCCCCGGCCCGGCGCCGCGGCCCAGAGGAAAAAGGCGCTCACCGCCACCAGGAACGGAACGAGCGCCAGAATCGCGTAACGGGCGTTGTAGGGGATCTGCGGTTTCAAGACGTTCAGCACCGCGGGGCAACCCCAAAAAACGCCCAGCCCGATCGCCGCGAAGAAAAATGCATTGCGATTGCGGCGCCACAAGTGCAGCAGCCCGAGCCCGCTCACCAGCGTGAGGAGCAAAATTCCGCCGAGCAGGCAGCCGCTCGCCACCGGATGTTCCACCAGCACCCGCCGGCCGAGAACGCGCAGTTGTTCCGTCGTCGGCCCGAAGGTTGTACCCAGCCCCAGGGAACTGAAGGCGTAGGCCAGCGCCTGTGTCACCGGCCCGCGCAATGTTCCCTGCAAGCCGCTGCCGGATTGAACGGTGCTGAGCAGCCGGGGCACCCACGGGACAAACAGCAGCGCCACGAGAACATTGGTCGCCCAGAAACCCGCCAGCGCCTTGCCCGACAACCGCGGCCGGAAGCACGCGCTGAACAGGCAGGCAAAGGGCATAAGAAAAACGCCATAGGTAAACGTGTAACAACTGAGCGTGGCGGCCACCAGATACAGCCCCGCATTCCGCCCCGTCGGTGCTTTGCAGAACCAGCACGTGAACAGCAACGCCGCCGTGCCCGTCAATCCCAGTAGCGCGTACATGCGGGCTTCCTGGCTGTAATAGACGTGAAACGGCGATACCGCCAGCAGCAGTCCCAGGAGCCACCCGCGCTCTTTTCCGAACAATTCCTGCCCCAGTGCCAGGGCCAGCAGACAGGTCAGCGTCCCGCAAATCGCGCTCGGCAGCCGGATCCAAAACTCGGACGCGCCGTCCTTCACCCAAGCCTGCATCATCAGGAAATAGAGCGGCGGTTTGTTGCTCTCCAGCTCCAGCGCCTTGAACAGTTCTGCCCCTTTGCTCTGGCTCACCGCCACGGTCAGGTTTTCGTCATACCAAAGGTTCTGGGTCCCCAGTTGGAACAACCGCAGCGCCAAAGCCAGGAGCAGAATGCCCGGCCCGGCAAAACGCGTATATCCCGGCGCGGCCACCCGCGTTTGTGGTTCCGAATTCTCCGGGGACGTTGGCGAAGCGGCTATCATGTTCAATTTCCGGCCAGCCACTAACTTAACAAGTTTGCCAATGCCAGCTTTTTCCGCCGCCGGGCAGCCTCCCGAAGACAAGTCGGTGTGCGGCCCAGGGCATAACCGTTCGTCCAGTCCTGACGGGTGCCGGACATGGGCGACGCCTCACGCTGCCCTCGTTTTTCTGACCGCGAAGCGGTCAAATACGAATAGCCGTGGGTGACAACCCACGGTGGGGTGTTCAAGGCGTGTGCGACCCCTGCGGGGTCGAATGTGCTTTGACTCCGTACCGTGGGCTGCTGCCGGCTGCGGCCCACGGCTATTCATGTTTTGTCCCTTTGGGACATTCCGGCCCCCCCCGCGCGGCTGCGTCCGTCGGTGCTGCGCGGGCTGCTTGGCCCTTGACGCTGCCTCCGGACCGGCGCAGGCTGCCCGCATGAGCGCTGCCGGAAACCCATCACTTGTGGACCATGCCCCGCCAGATCGCCCCTCCGCTTTCACTCTTTGCCGCTTGGCGGCGGCCGGACTGATCGCCCTGTTCGCCACCGCCGGTTGCACGACGATTCCCCAGCGCGAGCTGCAAATTTATCGGCGCGCCTTTGACGAGGTGCGCGCGCAATCGGAGGCCGTCCTCGCCGACTACGCGGCCGCGCGCCAAATCAAGTCGAACCTGGTCGCCCAGGTGGCCCTCACCACCAATCCCGCTGCCACCCCCCGACCGCTCGCCAGCCGCCTCGGCCTGGCCACCTTCGATGCCACGAATGTTTCCCAGCCCGACGACATCGCGGTCCGGCTCCAGGCGTGGGATGTCATTGCGAACTACAACGAGGCGCTCGCGGCCGTGGCGGCGGGCGCCAAGACCTCCGAGATCCAGGGCGCCGTGAACGGATTCCTCGGCAGCCTGCAAAAATTTCCGGTGGCGGAAGTGGCCAATCTCGCGGGTGACGTCGTGCCCTATGCCGCCGTGGTCACCGGGTTGATCAGCCTGGTGCAAAAGGAGGTCGAAGCGCGCCGGTTCCGCCAGGCAGTGTTGCAGGCGCAACTGCCAATGCAGGAGTTCATCGGCCTGTTGCGCGCCGATGCGGTGCGGTTTCGCAACTATCGGGTGACCCTCCTCAATGAACGCTTTGTCGAGCAGGAGATCTTCCTCTTCGACCGCGCGGATCGCTTCCGGATTGTCGCCGCCGCCCACGGCTGGAATCCGCCCGCCGAGGTCAACAGTCTGGTAAAGCAAGTGAATGGAAACCGGGTCCTCGCCGCCGGGGTGGAATCATTTCCCGCCCTCCCGCTGGCGACCACCAGTCCGCCGCCCCCTCCGTCCGCGGACATTGAACTGATCGAGTTACGCTCCCTTGCCGACGCGATTGAACGCGAAGCGGGCGCGGCTCGGGGCACGGTCGCCCAGTTGCGCGCTTATCATGAATTGATGCGGCAGTACGTCGGGTTGATCGGTGAATTCGAACGCACCCTCGGGGTGTTGTCTGCCGCCGCCCGGGACCGCACCCGTCAGTGGCCCTCGGTGGATCAACTCCAGCAAGTCATCGGCGGCGTCCGGCTCGCCCGGGAAATCTACAATGAAACCAGATAAATCCTCATGATCACCCCTGAAAAAGCCCAGCAGGATTACGAGGCCGCCGTGTCGGCCTTGCAGCAAACCGCCATGACTCCCGGTCTGGCGACAGCCGAACGCATCGCCATCCGGGACACCATTCGTGAACTCACCGCCCGTTATCTCGGGCAACTGGAGTTGGAAATTCATGCGCTGACCGCCCAATACCAGGGCTTCATTGCGTCGCTGACGGCCATTACGGATTCGTTGAAAGGGGGTGCGACGCCGCTGGCGGTGTTGAACCGATTGACCGGCATTGTGGAAACCGGGGCCGCGTTGGTAAACAGCGCCACCGCAACCCTGCCACCCGGCGTCAGAGCCCTGAGTGGCAAAACCTCACGCTCCGCCGCGGGAGCAGACGCGGCGGTTGCAGGAGGCGGAAGCCTCCGCCTGCTCTGCGTCCACGGCGTGGGCCATCAGGAAGCCGACCCGGCCTTCGAGGCCACCTGGCGGGATGCCATCACGCGCGGACTTTCGGAATGGAGTCATGCGCGCCCGTTTGAAATTCAATTCGTTGCCTACGACGATTTGTTTGCCGCCGATCCGCCCAACGCCGCCGAGGTGGCGATGGCGGTCGTCAAGATGGGCGTCAGCGGCCTGTGGCATGGCCTCGGCGATTTGTTCCGGCGGCGCCGCGGCTTTGGCGACGTGGCGGAATCGGTGCGCTGGACCGCCGGCATGGTGGTGCAATGGGCGGAAAACGACGCCCTGCGGGCCGCGGCCCGCCAGCGCGTGCTCGACCACGTCCGCCGCTTCCAACCGGATGTCGTCCTCGCCCACAGTCTCGGCTCGTTGCTCAGCTATGATGCGTTCGCCCGGGAAGCGGGGCGCGCGCTGATTGCCGGCCGGACGTTCGTCACCTTCGGCTCCCAGATTGGCAACCCCTTTGTGCGTTCGACGCTCGGCGGCCGCATCGTCCCGCTCCCGAAGGCGAAGCGCTGGTATCATTTGTTCAATCCGCACGACGACGCCTTCGCGGCCCCATTGCGGCTGCCGGCGGCCAACTTCGAGCAGGTGGACGCGGAGTTCGACGTGGATGGCATTCTCGACCACGACGCCGGCGAATATCTCCGGCACCCGAACACCACGAACATCGTCTGGCGCGCGCTCGGATTGCAGGCCGGCCCGGGCCGCGGCCTGGCGCGCGATGCGTCTCCCTCGGCCCGGATGCTGACGAAACAGGCCGCGACATTACGCTCGGCCCGGCGGGAAAAGCCGAAACGCCGCGCGCTGCTCGTCGGCATCAACGATTATCCCAATCCCGCCGACCGCCTCGAAGGTTGCGTCAATGATGTGTTCCTGATGAGCTCGCTGCTCCAGGAATCCGGCTTTGCCGCGGACGACATCCGCATTGTCCTCAACGACCGGGCCACTGCCCGGGGAATTGTCGAGCGGCTTGAATGGCTGCTCGACGGCACGGAGGACGGCCAGGACCGCGTCTTCTATTACAGCGGCCATGGCGCGCAGATTCCTGGCTACGGCGTCGGCGAAAAGGTGGATCGCAAGGACGAATGCCTCGTGGCCCATGACTTCGACTGGTCGCGCGAGCACGCGGTGACCGACGACCAGTTTTACGAACTCTACAGCCAGTTGCCCTATGGCACGCACTTTCTCACGATTTTCGACTGCTGCCACAGCGGTGGCATGACCCGCGATGGCGCCGCCCGCGTGCGCGGATTGACGCCGCCGGACGACATTCGCCACCGCGAGTTGAAGTGGAGCGCCGAGCACCAGATGTGGGTCGCCCGCGATTTTGGCGAAGCTAGCGAGGCGGCGAAGGCCCTGCTCGCCGAACGTGCGGGCGCCGGCCTCAACGGCGTGAAACGCCAGAGCCGTCAGGCCCGCTTCGGGCCGCAGGGCGATGTCCAGAAGCTCGGCGTCTGCGCCCCATTGCGTGCGCCGAAGAATGCGTTCGAGGCTGCCTGCTCGGAGTTCGCTCACAAAGGCCCGTTCATGCCCATCATCTTCCAGGCGTGCCAGGAGAAGCAGTATTCCTATGAATACCGCCACGGCGTCCAATCCTATGGCGCGTTCACTTATTCGCTGGGCCTCATTCTCCGCGCGGCGAAACAACAACGGAAGAAGCTGACCTGGACCCAACTGCGGGGCGCGATCGCCGACAAACTCGCCGATCTGAAATATGACCAGAGCCCCGCCCTGGTCTGTCCCAGTGCGCTCAAGACCCAGCCGATTCCGTGGTCCGGCAAGTAGCCACGCGGGCGCCAATAACATTGTCGCGCATCGGGACCATGAACCTGACCTGACAAACGAGAGGCGCCTATGCGCTCTCACGGTTCCAGGGGCCTTGCTGCCACCTCCGCCCGTTCTCACCTTGCGCCCGCAAGCATCGGAAAAATTGAGTTGCCCGCCTGGCCGGAAGCCGGACGACGATTCTTCCTCTCGGGGGGAAGAGGGCTGGGGTGGGAATTCGCCGAAACGAAAGTGCGCGCTTTGAACCCCTGAACCGTAGCAGCCGACGTGAGTCGGCTCTGACTTCTTTCGATTTTGAATCGAGCGGACTCACGTCCGCTGCTACGAGGTTCACGGAGACCTTCCAAATCCATGGTTCATGGGAGGGCGATCCAAACCGCCAACTGCTGGGCGGAACCAAGATGATCGCACGCTTGGCGCCACCCAAATTGGCGATGAATTACATGGAACAAAAGCGTTGGCGACAATTGGGTGGGATGGTTGTGGCCTCGCCCGGGATCAAATGCAAACGGTGGGTGCTCTGCTGCCTCTGCTGCCTCCTGTAAGATCATCCACCCCGTCACCGC
This sequence comes from uncultured Bifidobacterium sp., assembly GCA_964539515.1. Taxonomy (GTDB): domain Bacteria; phylum Verrucomicrobiota; class Verrucomicrobiia; order Limisphaerales; family JADLHS01; genus JADLHS01. The sequence goes on from CAZIJO010000110.1 coordinate 17,724, forward strand.
GGCCGGTATTCGCTCATGCTGGATTTGGCCGCTCCGCCTTTGCCGGCTCCATGCGCCAGTGCCGCCATTGCAGCTTGAGCGCGAGATCATCGAGGAGCGAATACGCCACCGGCGTCACGATCAACGTCAGCAGCAGACACAACGCCTGGCCGCCAATCACCACCACCGCCACCGCCCGCCGTTCCTCCGCACCCGGCCCGGCCCCCAGCGCCAGCGGCAGCATCCCCGCGATCAGCGTCAGCGTCGTCATCAGAATCGGCCGCAATCGTTCGCGGTTGCCTTGCAGGATTGCGGACCGCCGGTCCATGCCCTGGGCGCGCAGTTTGTTCATGTGGTCAATCTGGAGGATCGCGTTCTTCTTCACCACGCCGAACAAGACCAGCAGTCCCAGCGCGGAATAAAGATTGATGGTCTGGTTCGCCAGCAGCAGCGAGACGAAGGCAAACGGCACGGACAACGGCAGGGACAGGAGAATGGTGAACGGATGCACGAGGCTCTCGAACTGCGACGCGAGGATGATGTACATCAGAATGACGGACAGCAGGAACGCCCAGAGGAATTCGTGGAACGTCGTTTCCAACTCCCGCGCCCGGCCGGATACTCGAGTTGAGTAGCCGGTCGGGAGGCCCAGCTTGTCCACCTCGGCCCGCAAGGCGGCGATGCGGTCGGCCTGCGCGTAACCGGGCGCCACCGCCGCCCGCAAACTGACCTGGCGCTGACGGTCGAGCCGGTCAATGCGCGAGGAGGTCTTCGTGGCCACCAGTTTTACCACGTTGTCGAGGCGCGCGAGACCGCCGTTTTGGCGGGGCACAAACAACCGCGCAATGGTGGCCGCATCATTGCGGTCATCCGGTTTCAACCGCACCTGCACGTCGTAATCCTCGTTCATCGCTTCATCGCGAAAACGGGTGACGCGGTCGTCGCCGCCGACCATGATGCGCAGCGCGCTGGCGATGTCCTCGGTGTCCACGCCCAGATTGGCCGCGCGTTCGCGGTCGATCTCGACGCGCAGCTCCGGCTTGTCGAGCTTGAGCGTGATGTCGGCGTCCTGCAACCCCAGCTCCGGTGCTTTCTGGCGCAATTGCTCCGCATATTTGAACAGCACGTCGAGGTCCGGCCCGAGCAGGGAAAAATCAATGTCGAAGT
>CAZIJO010000111.1:0-8745 GCA_964539515.1 uncultured Bifidobacterium sp.
ATTTTGCTGCCGACGGCGAGGATCTCGTAGGTGTTCCAATCGTTCGTCTTCACGAACTGATCGCCAGGTTTCTTCGCGAGGAGCGCACGGCCATTTTCCTCGTACAGCTTGCCCCACCAACCCTCGCCAATATCCGCCTGGCAGCCCTTCATTTCGTATTCACCGAACGGCTCGCTCCGGAACTGAACGCCACTGTTAGCCGAGTTGGGCGTAAGCTTGACCTGGAAGATGAGCCGGAAGTCGCCCAGCACGAACTGGCTCTTCAGAAACTCGTTGTGCTTAAGCCCGGTCGCGGTTTTGCCGACGATCTCGCCGTTTTCGACGGACCACAGCTGCCGGTCGCCATCCCAGCCCGTGAGGTCTTTGCCATTGAAAAACATCGCCGCATCGACCGCGCTCAACGGCAGGGACGCCTGACCGGGCCGCCCGAGGTAATAAATCAGATCGCGAAGCTCCTGTTCGGCAAGCGGATCGAGCAAGCCCTCGGGCATCATCGAGAGCTGGCTCTCGGTAATGGAGTCCACGTCGCCGCGCGCCAGGGTGAGCGTCTCGTTGGCCGTCGCCACCGTCAGCGCCTTGTCGTCCTGCCGTTTGATGATGCCGGTGACGCTGCGCCCGTCCTTTAACTCGAGGGTCGAGGCCCGGTATTCATTCGGGATGACCGCATTGGGGTCCACCATGTTTTCGAGAATGTAATCCAGGTCCGCGCGGCTCGAGCCGGTGAGATCCGGGCCGACTTTGCCGCCGAAGTCGAACAAGGTATGGCACTGGGCGCAGACTTTGTTGAACACGACCCGGCCGCGCGAGGCGTCGCCGGGTTGCGAACCGCCGGCCCGATAGGTGCGTTTGAACTTCTCGATGGCCTGCTTCTTGTCCGCCGGCGACTCCCGGACCGTGCCATAGACTTGGCCAACTTGTTCCACCACCGCCGCGTCCTTGAGGTTGCGCAATTGCCGAACCAGTTCCGCCGTAATATCACTCTTCGGCACCCCGCCCGTCTGGACCGCCGCCAGCAACGGCTGCGCAAAAGTCGCGCGCGAGCCGAGCGTGTTGAGCGCATCCCGCTTCTGGCCGGCATCCAGCGAGCCGTAGATCTTGAGGATCGCGTCCGGTGTGCGCGGGTCGTTGAACCCGGCGATGGCCCGCAAGGCCGCGCCGCGCATGGCCGGATCCGCGAGCAAACCGAACACCAGGTCTGGCAACTCGGCATCCTTGGCCTCGCGCAAGGCCTCGAGGGCGGCGGTGCGGGCGCCGGTCGGCGCGGAGGAATTCGTGAGCGTGGCACGCAACGATGCCATCGCCCGCTGGCTGCCGAAGGTGAGCGCCAGCGATTCAGCAGCGGCGCGAACTTCGGGGTTCGGGCTGGCCGCGAGCCGGGTTTCAAGGGCGGCCCAACCTTGCGGCATCGGCACATTGCGCTGCCCCCGGAGCGCGGCGCTGAAACCGAGCAGGACGTCGAGTTGCTTCCCCGCGTCATCCTGGGCGGCCAGTTTTGCCACCAACAGTTCGCGGGCTTCGGGCGTGCCGAGCGCGGCAATGCGGCGCGCAGTGAAGTTGAGGATTTGCGGCAACTTGGTGTCGAGCGCGGCGGCGAGCGCTTCCTCGGGGTGATCGACCACGAGTGGCTCCATCGCGAACCAGACCATCAGCGGGAGATTGTGGTCCGATGCGTCCTCGCGGTGCGTGAGCAGGCGGCGGACGAGGCCGGCGCGGAACTCCTCGCTCGGCGAACGTTGGGCGGCGGCAGCGATGAACAGGCGGACCAGCGGTGAGGGATCGGTCTCGGCCAGTCGGTTGAGATCCGGATCGGCGCGCAGGCCGGCGTCGTTTGCTTCCTGAATCAGGCGGCGCAAATTGGCTTCGCTCTCGAACGCCAGTTGGATGGTCCAGGCCCGCACCCATTCGTCCGGCGATTTCAAATTCTCGATGGCGGTGCGGGCATCCAAGCCGGCGGTCACGTGCAGCGCCCACAACGCCCGGAGCCGGGCCGGAGTATCGCTGGCGGTCTGGAGCATTCTCCGGAGTGCGTCGGTTGAAGCGGCCTGAAGGCGGCCCTCCGGCGCGCGTTCCTGCAAAACTCGGCGCGCGTGGCGGCTCAAGAATTCATTCTTCGACGGCACGAGCTTGACCAACTCGGCCTCGCTCAACTTTGCCAGGTCCACGCGCGTCACCGGCTGGTCGTTGTAAACAATCTTGTAGATGCGGCCGTTGCTGCGGTCGTGGCCGTCCTCGCGGTTGTGATGGCACTGGTTCTTGTCATACCAATCAATGATGTAAACCGAGCCGTCCTGATCGTAGAGCTGGTTGAGCGTCTGCGACCAGGTGTCGTTGAAGTTCAGAAAATCTTTTGCGTGCCGGCCGACGAAGCCGGAGCCGCTGCGCTCCGGAATGTCCCGGTTGAGCCGCTGGCCGTGGATGTTGCCAATGATCAGGCTGCCGCGATACTCGGCCGGCCAGCTCGTGCCGAGGTAACACAGCATGCCGGCATGCGCATGGCCGCCGCCCGCGGAATCGCTGCGCGCGTTGGCCGCGTGCGGGCCGAGATTGCCGGACCAGTGGACGTGATCGCCGTGCTGCTTGATGTCGTCGTAGATGTGCGGATGCACCGGTTTGCCGCCGCCCTTGGCGTAGCGCGCGAGTTCATCGGGATGAATCGCAAAGTGTTCCCCGCCCTGGCGCTGGATGCGCGCGCCCTGGATCATGTGCCAGAGATGCGGCACGACGCACATCTCCGCCCAGCATTGTCCGTAGTCGTCGAAATCCACCCCCCACGGATTGCTACCGCCCTCGGTGAAAATCTCAAACCGCTTTTGGGTCGGATGATAACGCCAGACGCCCGCATCGCACCATTGGCGCTCGGTCGGGGGGGCGCCCGGTTTGCCGACGCTGGAGGGGCAAAAGACGCCATGGCAACCGTAAAGCCACCCATCCGGCCCCCAGGTGAACGTGTTCAATGTCTCATGCGTGTCCGCCGTGTAGTTCCAGCCATCGAGCAGGATTTGCGGATCGCCCGCGGGCTTCGGCGCGTCGCCATCTGTGATGGGCACGAACATCAGGTACGGCGCCGCCCCAATCCACACGCCGCCGAAGCCAACTTCGAGGCCGCTGATCAGGTTGACGTTCTCCAGGAAGACGGTGCGCTTGTCGAACTTGCCATCGCCGTCCGTGTCTTCGAAGACGAGAATGCGGTCCGCACCGCCGAGGATATCCTTGAGTTGTTCCGGCGTGGGCTTGGAGCGGTCTGTGCCCGCCGGGCGTTCGTCCTTCGGCGGATTGCCATGGCGTCTTGGATAAGTGTAACCCTCGGCCACCCAGACGCGGCCCCGATGATCGAGACAGAAGGCAATGGGCTGTTGCACGTCCGGTTCGGCGGCGAAGACGTTCATTTTGAAACCCGGCGGCAGGGTCGCTTTGGCCGCGGCATCCTGCGGAGTTAACCCGGCGAACAGAACCACGTCCGCCGGGGGCGGTTCATTTTTCTTTGCTTCCGCGAGGGAATACTCGTTGGCGAACTGTGGGCGGGTGGCGTGGAATTTGAATTCGTCGAAGTTGATGTGCCCCCACCCGCCGCTTTCCTGGTCCACGACGCGGATGAAGATTTCCTTGCCGGATTGTTCGCGCAAATCCACGACCACGGGGCGGAGCGTTTCGTCATTCACCCTGGAGATCTTGAAAAAGGCCGTTTGCGTGTCACCGCGCACCAGCTCCACCCGGGTGCTCGGCTGGGAGCCGCCCGCGACGAGGAAACTCGCGAACGGCTGCGTGACCTTGAAGGGCACGGACGTGAGCGTGCCTTGGGGCGCATCGCCGTCCACTTCGTACGTGCCCACCCAAAACTGGCCGGCGTGCCCGCTTTTCATGTCGCTGCGGCGGGCGGCCACGGTGTCGCCGCGGATGGGTTGCTTGTCGAACGCCGCGCCTTCCGCCGCCCAATCCTTGAGCGTGCCGGCCTCGAAATCGAGATTGAGGGGCTGCCCGTTCTTGCCGGTGGGCAACGTGCCGTCGGCGGCGGGCAGGGATTGGGTGAGAGCCACCGCAAACAGGGCGGCGGCGAGGAGGACGTGGGCGCGTTTCATGGGTTTGGCTGACGGGTTCAAGCGGGCGAATTCAGTCAATAAACCCCGCCGGGGTCAAGCTTGCAGCGGGCAGCGGACAAACGATCCGCGAAGTTTGGGCGGCGTCCGGACGAGGCGCAAAACGCGACTCCCACACGTGCCTCGGTCCTTCCCATCCTTGGGTGATTAGCCTCCCTCGCGACGCCAAGCATGACGTAATTCTCGCTCGTCTTTTGTCTCCTCAAATTTTCTAACGGCGTTGCCCCGCTCATCAAACAGGTATTCGACGCCGTCATGCTTGATGATGCGGTAAACCTTTCGCGCCCGCATATCCGGAGAATCAAAGACTCCCTTCTCAATGCTGACAACATAGTTGGAAACCCCGCCGACAAATGTGCCGCGCTCATACGGATGGTCTCCCAGGCTGCCATCGTCTTTGGCCCCATAAAACTCATACTTGCCCGAGGTATAAAGAACGATCCGGTTGGTGCTGAACTCATCATTCAGAAAGGAAGCCAACACGGGATCGGGCTGCTTGCGGCATCCAACAGTGCCCAGGAGCAGAGCAACAATGAAGCATTGGAGTAATCGTCTCATAAAGGCTAATAACAGCGACCCGGCCTGCGGGCCGCCGCCTGGATTGTAACCGCAACGCTCAAGCCGGGTTAGATGTCATGCTGGTTAGGCGGCTCGGCTTCGTTCGGAACTCATGGTTGGGAAGTCTCTTCAAAGCCCGTGTGACAGTAAGGGCACGATCTCGAGGCCAGCAACTTTTTCCGGAGTGGAAACCTCCACAAACGGGCGCAGTGCGGACAACGAAGACCGTGCTTGCGAAGATTGCGCGACTCCCAAAGCGAGAACCAGGGTGTGAAAAAGAGCAACCAAAGCGTGAAAACTACCGCAGCGAAATAATCAGTATGCGGTTGCGGATGAGCCAAAGCACCAATCTCGAAATACCGTCGAACTAGAACGAGAACAAAGCATGCAGCAAGAGAGCAAAACATGATTAGAACTGGCTTCCACCATTGTCGGCGAAAACTGGAGAAAGACTTCTCAATGTCATTTCTTGTCATATCGCGCAAGGGACGCCTAACAGAGATTCAAAAGGAATTTGCGGCCTATCACCATTCGCATGGAGTGGTTGCATTTCAGGCCTGCCGACGTGTCAACCTGGGCTTGGGTTCTTGCAGCGGGGGGACGGACAGCTCGCAAAGAAATCTGGAAGCGGCTTCCCGCGGCGCACCGCGCGGCTACCCCAAGACTCCATTGCAAGAGTCGCTCACCCCGCTTCGGCCATTTCAATCCTGAGGCCATTAGGGGCCCGCTCCGTTCGCTCGATCTGGTTAACTGTCATGCAATCGAACCTCAATCTTGTCTGTTCCGTTCTGCTCACAAAACTCCAATATGCGAGGCATCTCGCGATACCAGTCTACTGTCATGGCTCGGCGATGCGTCTTCAAATATCCGGCATCGTCAGTTTCAATCAAGCGCTCCTTGCGCAAGTCAATCACCTCCACAAAAGGAAAGCGACCGAATGAGTCCGGTGACGATGCTCTCAGGCGGAGCGTGCAATACCCCTTCGGTGTGGTCTTGATCGAACCAACCGAACCTCTTACATGAAACCCTCCACCCATGCCTCCACCGTGGCGCACTCCTTTCTCACGACCAAACTCATACTGGTAGGAATACGACAACAGCACTCGGTCACGGAGCAACGAATGCCACACCTTCTCGCAACTTTGGCGAAACTGCGAAGTCGGCATAAGCTGTAGAATCCCATGTGGCGGCATTCGAAATAACCCGTTCGCCCAAGTGACTCCAAACGCCTTCCGAAGTTGCACGCCCTCAGGAAAGAGGTCCGGCTCATCAAGGACATGCCAACTTCGTGAATCAATCGAGATGAGAAGTTCCCCGGCACATCCTAGCAGTCGGAGGTTGGGTTTGTGTATGGCCATGCACTAGCTGCTGACAGAGATTCGAGCGCAATTTGCGGTCTCTCACTGTTCGCATGGAGCGGTTGTATTTCAGGCTTGTCGCCGTGTCAACCTGGGTTTGGATTCGTTGGTGGGCGAAATCCGATACCAGTATAAACCGCGGCGGCGGGAAACGCTTTCAGGTGGTGTGGGGGACGGAGGGCAATCCTCCCGGCTACCGGATTAGGCCGCAGATACTCTGTGAAAAGCTGATTTGTCTCACGCATCGTCATGGCCTTTCTCTTTGCCAAGCACTCGTGAATAGCGGTCGAGGCCTCTCAACCCGCGCTTGCCCTCCTGCTCCAACTCTGGAGCGAGCGATACGCTGGCACGCTCAGGGCGAAATCCTGGCCAACGCGGGCACGCTCTCAGCACAGCATCCCAGACGGGGCGCAAACTCTCATCCGGACGACCGCGAATGAGTGATGCTCGATAGCCAAAAAGAAACCGCAAGGTGTAGTCACCATCACGTGCCTCTGAATACCGGTCGCTCGGAGGTAACTCGTCCGACCACATGAATCCACCCGACATCATCTCGTAACTGCGCACGGCAGCAGGATCGTAGCGCAACGCTCGCAGATGTGGAATTAGCTTTTCGGGCTTTGGCATGGTGTGCCGGGCGCTACGCGGCCTCACAGATATTCGAGAGCAACTTGCGGTCTATCACCGTTCGCATGGAGCGGTTGTATTTCAGGCCTGCCGTCGTGTCAACCTGGGTTTGGGTTCGCTGGTCAGGGCACATCCTTATCGCCTCACAATCTGCCCCGTCTGGCCATCAATCCGAATACCCTGTGCATACGCTCTACGTGGATTGTCTCCGAGGAACGTGTCATGCACGTAATAATAGCGTGAGTCAGAGTAAATGTGCCAAATGTGCTTCAGCGAAATCATCCCTGAGTCGCGCGCGGTCGTGAATGCCTGCGCCGGTGTGACATTGAACCCGGGTGGTGCTGATACATCGCTCGGCGGCGGCGTTGGTTGGGTCCAGACTGCCCGAACATTCCGCGGTGTCGTTGCACACCCAACCAAGATGACGCTTAGCGCAGAAATGGAGAGGAGCGTGCGCATGGAGCGGTTGTATTTCAGGTCTGCCGTCGTGTCAACCGGCGTTTGGATTCGTTGACAGGCGGAATCTGGCATTGCAGCGGCGAGCGACGCTTTCAGGTGTGCAAGCTGGTCATCGCAGCACGCTACCCTCGTTTTTCAGGCCGCGAAGCGGTTAAATATGAATAGCCGTGGGTGCAAACCCACGGTGAGAGGTTCGAGGGAAGTGCGACCCCGGCGGGGTCGAACGTGTTTTTCTCTGACACCGTGGGCTCACGCCCACGGCTATTCGTGTTTTGTCCCTCCGGGACAATCGTGGGCAGTGTGCGGATACACCCAGGATTTGACCGGGATCGAAAATTTCATGGCTTGCGGTTGGCGGTTTCCGCATATTCCACCCCTATGAAGTCGATGACGGGCTATGGGCGCGGCGATTGCGCCCGCCACGGATTCAATGTCACGGTCGAACTCAGTTCGGTGAACCGGAAGCAGGCCGAGATTTCGGTGAATCTCCCGCGGGAACTCGAAATGCTCGAAGCCCGCATCCGCGAGGCGATCCTCCAGCAGGTTTCCCGGGGGCGGCTCACGACACGAGTTTCCGTTCATGCCGGCCAGGGCAAAGCCTCCGCGCGCATGCACTTGAACGTGCCGCTCGCCAAAGCCTACGCCCGCGAACTCGGCAAGCTCGCGCGGGAATTGAAGCTGGCCGGGCCGGTGACGCTCGATCACCTGGTCCGGGCCCCGGGAGTGTTCCAGACCGATGCCGAACTCGTGGAGACGGAGAATCTCTGGCCGGCCGTGGAGCCCGCGTTGCAGGCCGCCCTGGCTGCCCTGGTGAAGATGCGCCGGCGCGAAGGCGACCATCTGGCCCAGGACCTGGCCGCGCGCATCGCGGTGATGCGCAAATGCGTCGAGCGCGTGGCGAAACAGGCGCCGACCTCGGCGGCGCGTTACCGGCAGCAACTGATCGAACGGATTCAGACCGCCGGGCTGCCCGCGCCCGCGGCCGACGATGAGCGGCTGCTGAAGGAAGTCGTCTATTTTGCGGACCGCTCCGACATCACCGAGGAATTGACCCGGCTGCAAAGTCATTTCCAGCAGTTCGAGGATTGCCGGAAGGCGAAGGAGCCGGTCGGACGGACGCTGGATTTCCTGGCTCAGGAGATGAACCGGGAGATCAACACGATTGGCGCCAAGGCGAACGACGCCTTGATCTCGAGCGCCGTGGTCACTCTCAAGGCGGAACTGGAAAAGTTTCGCGAGCAGGCCCAGAACGTCGAATAGTTGCCGCCCCATGAGTGACGACAAAAGCAATCCACCGGGCGGGGCGAACGCCTTGCTGATTGTCATCTCCGCGCCGTCCGGCGGCGGGAAGACCACGTTGTGCAATGCCCTGCTCGCCGCGCGCCCGGAGATGACGCGCGCCATCACTTGCACCACCCGCGATCCGCGCAAGGACGAAAAGGACGGGGAGGATTACTATTTTCTGGATGCGGGTTCATTTCTGAAGCGGGTGCAGGCGGGGAACTTTCTGGAGCACGCGACGGTATACGGCCACAGTTACGGGACGCTCAAATCCGAGGTGCTGGGCAAGCTGCGGTCGGGCAAGGACGTGTTGCTCAACGTGGACGTGCAGGGGGCCGCCGCCATCCGCAAGTGCGCGGAAGAGGACC
>CAZIJO010000111.1:8755-18721 GCA_964539515.1 uncultured Bifidobacterium sp.
CTGGTTTCGGTGTTTCTCACCCCGGCGTCCACCGCCGTGCTGGAGGAACGGCTGCGCAAGCGGGGCACGGACTCGGCGGTGGTGATTCAAAAGCGCCTCGGGGTGGCGCGGCAGGAGGTCGCGCAGTGGAAGAATTTTGATTACCTGATCCTGAGTCGCAGCGTGGCGGAGGACCTGAGCCGGATGCAGGCAATCGTGGAAGCCGAGAAGATCCGGACGGCGCGGGCCGTGGCGCCGGCGTTTTGAGAGAGTCCTGATCGCAATCTTACTCGTAAGCTTAATCCGATCGGGCGCGTTGCCCGGAAAGCACGAGCGGGATTAAGATTACGAGTAAGAGTAAGATTACGATTAGGCGCGAAGGTTGAGAAAATGAGCAACACCAGGAATATCGTTCTCGGGGTGACTGGGTCCATTGCCGCGCACAAGGCGGCGGATCTGGCCAGCCGGTTGACCCAGCAGAAGTGCAACGTGCGCGTCGTGATGACCGCCGATGCGCAGCGGTTCATCACGCCGTTGCCGTTCAAAACCCTCTCGCGCAATCCGGTCATGACCGATCTCTATGACGAGGAGGAAGGCTGGAAGCCGGCCCACATCGAGCTGGCGGACACAGCGGACCTGCTGCTGATCGCACCGGCGACGGCGAACGTCCTGGCGAAACTCGCCCATGGCCTGGCCGACGATGCGCTCACCTGTATCGCACTGGCCCTGAATCCCAAGGCAAAAGTTCTCCTTGCGCCGGCCATGAACGGCAAGATGTGGCTGCACCCGGCCACGCAGCAGAATGTGGCGCAGTTGAAGCAACGCGGCGTGAAATTCATCGGGCCGGAGGCCGGGATGCTGGCGTGCGGCTACGAAGGGCTGGGCCGCTTGTGGCCGGTGGATGCGATCGTGGAGCGCGCGTTAAAGTTGCTGCGCTGAAATATTTTCGCCGTTGCGGCGAGTTTATGAGCACGGGCCAATGGCAGTGGTTGAAGCGGATGCCCGCGATGCTGGCCGCCTTGCGACCGGAGCCGGCGGAACATGCCCGCCGGCAGATTGCCCTCCAGCGCAACGTCCTCCTGCCCGCGCGGCTCAGCGTCGTCGCCATCGTCTTCTACCAGCTCCACATGACCCCCTGGCTCGCCCGGGTGGTGGACAACTACGGCGTGATGTTCGAGACGATCCAGAACGTCTTTGCCGGCTACACCTTCCTGGTGATCGGCGCCACGGTGTTGTTCTTCGTCGTACGCCGGTTTCCGCCGGGAACGGTGCCGTGGATCGTGTTTGCGATCGGGCTGGGGGACGGCGTCTTCCTGGGTGGGCTGACGGTGCTGACCGGCGGCTTTGAAAGCATCCTCTACTGGGTTTATCCGGTGTTGATTGTTCTCAACGCGGTGTCCATTCCGCTGGCCACGCCGCAAATCGTCTTGAATCTCCTGCTCGGCATTTTGTTTCTGACGGCGGGCTTGATTGAATCCAGTACCGAACCGGAGCTGAGCCTGGGCAGTTTGCGCGGCCGGCTGTCCCGGAAACTTGCGGCGGACGACATCGAGAATCCGCTTCCGCTCGCCGCCTGGCTGAAAGCGTCGCCGCCGCCGATGGACCGGCTGCTCTGGAACCGGCTATCCGAAAACGCGCAACTGAAAATCTCCGATGCCATCGAAACCGGGGCGCCGGATGAATTCCTGCGCACGACCCTGGCGAACGAATTGAACACTGTCTTCGCGGGGCGGTCCCGGGTGGCCATACCCGCGGCGCCGCCGGAGGTCACCGAGACCACCGCGGATCCCTACATTCTGCGCGTGGCGGTGCTGCTGCTGCTCACGTTCTGTTGTTACGGCGTTCAGGTCCTGGTGGCCGGACAGCAGCGCGCCGAGGAGGAGCAAAAGGAGTTTGTCGTCCGCACCGAGCAGCTCCGGAGCGCAGGCCGGCTCGGGGCCGAAGTCGCCCACCAGATCAAGAATCCGCTCGCGATCATCAACAACGTCACTTTTTCCCTGCAAAAGAATCTCAAGCCCTTGAAGCCCGAGATCGCCCAACAACTCGAGATCATCCGCGAAGAAGTCGCAAAGGCCGACCGGATCATCACCCAGGTCATGGGCTACTCCCAATTAAGCGAAGGCCGGGTCGAACGGCTCAACGTTGCCGAGGAGCTGCCGCGCATCCTCGCCGAGGTGTTTCCCCCTGGCCTGCCCACGGGGACACAGATCGAGACGGAATGCGCGGCCGAGCTGCCTCCGTTGCTGATGCAGCGGCGGCATTTCGCGGATGCCGTGGGCAATCTGCTGCAAAACGCCCGCGATGCGGTGAATGGCGGCGGCCATATCGTTCTCCTGGCCCGCCTGGCCGGCGAAGACGCGATTGAAGTGACGGTGCGGGACGACGGCCCCGGGATTGCCCCCGACAAACGGGAACGGATCTTTGAAGCCTACTACACCACCAAGCCGCGCGGGACCGGCCTGGGTCTGGCGGTCGTCAAACACAACGTGGAACTCTACGGCGGCGGCGTGCGGGTGGAATCGGAGCTTGGAAAAGGCAGCCAATTCACCCTAAGCTTCCCGGCCAAAACGCTGATGCGATCCGGCTCATGACCACACCGCTCCCGCCTTTGCTCGTCGTCGATGACGAGAAGAACATGCGGCTCTCGCTGCAAACGATGCTGGGCGATGAGGGCTATGCGGTACTGGCAGTGGAGTCCGCCGAGGCCGGGCTGGATTTGCTCGCGAAGGAAGCGGTGTTCATGGTCATCACCGACGCGCGCCTCGGCGGCATGAGCGGCTATGATTTTCTGAACCAGGTGCGCAGCCGCTGGCCGCAGCTGCCGGTGCTGATGATCACCGCGTACGCCACACCCAAGCTCGCGGTCGAAGTCATCAAGGCGGGGGCGATGGACTATCTGGCCAAACCGTTCGCGCCGGAGGAATTGTTGCACGCGGTGGAGCGCTGTGCCGAGCGGCACCGGTTGTTGTCGGAGAACGCCCGCCTCCTGGCCCGGGCAAGCGAAACGTATCAACTGGACCAAATCGTCGGGGAATCGCCGAAGATGCGCGAGCTGCGGCAGTTGATCCAGACCGTGGCGCCGACGGACGCGCGGGCGCTGATCCTGGGCGAGAGTGGCACGGGCAAGGAACTGGTGGCCGGCGCGCTCCACAGCCTGAGTCAGCGCTGCCGGGCGCAATATGTCCGTATCAATTGCGCGGCCATCCCCGAGACGCTGCTCGAAAGCGAACTCTTCGGTCACGAGCGCGGCGCCTTCACCGGCGCGCTGAAACAAAAGCCCGGACGCGTGGAGGAGGCCAACGGCGGGACGATCTTCCTCGACGAGATCGCGGATATGAGCCGCCCGCTCCAGGCCAAGCTGCTGCGTTTCCTGGAGGACGGCACCTTCACCCGCGTCGGCGGCACGCAGGAATTGCGGGTCAACGTCCGCCTGATCGCCGCCACCAATCGCGACATTGTCCAGGCCATCGCCACCGACCAGTTCCGCGCGGATTTGTTTCATCGCCTCAACGTGGTGCAGTTCCGCCTGCCGCCCTTGCGCGAACGCGACGAGGACGTCCTGCGTCTGGCCGAACATTTTCTCCAGCAGTTCAACGCGGCGATGAACAAGAGCGTGAAAAGCCTCGCCCGGGGGGCACGGCAGAAACTGATGGCCCACCGCTGGCCCGGCAACGTGCGCGAACTGCGCAATGTCATCGAGCGCGCGCTCATTCTCGAAACCACCCGCGAGATCCAGTCCACCAGCCTGCCCGATTTCCAGCTCGAAACGCGCCTCAACAAGGCCGAGACCCCCGCGGCCCCGGGCGACCGGGCCATTGACGAGCTGGTCGCCGGCTACGAGCGCGACCTCATCAATGCCACGCTCGAGAAGAATAATTTCAGCCTCACCCGGACGGCGGAACAATTGAAGATCAGCCGGCACGCCTTGCGTTATCGCATGCAGCGGTTGAATCTGACCCCCGCCGAGGACGACACGCCGGCCCCGGCCGGGCGAACCGACCGCGAACCATGAACGGAGCCTGCATTGCCAGTTTTGCGACCGAGCTTGCCGACCTCCTCGGCGTCAACCTCCCGCTTTCCACGCGCATCCAGTATCTGCTGATTGGCGCGGCTGGATTCCTGATCATCGGTGCGATGCTGATTTCGGCATTGAGCTTCCTTAGATCCCGGCGCCGGAAGCGCTCGCCCCACCGTCATCGCGACGGTTCAGGCGAAGCCTCGTCGTCCGGAAGGCCGCGGGAATCCGGGTCGGGGAGGGGGGCGGGCCGTCGCCGCCGCCGCCGCCGGGAGTATCCGCGTCGCCCCACACTGGCGGAAAGCGGTGGTCTGCCGCCCTTGCGCCAGCCACCCTCCGGCCCGAAGGATTTTCCACATTACTGATCACGATGCAGCAAAGCCAGGCGATCACCCGCAAAAGCGCGTCCAACCTCGCGCTTGCTTTTGTGCTGCTCCCCCGGCCGAAGCGCGAAGCCATGTCCGCGCTCTACGCTTTCTGCCGCGAAGTGGACGACGTGGCGGACGAAGATGCCATCCCCGTCGCGCAACGGCGCGCCGGACTGAATGCGTGGCGGGCGGACATTCGCCGGGCGTGCGAGGGGGGCCGGCCGGAGTTCCCGGTGAACCAGGAATTTCAACCGTTCATCCGGCAGCATGGATTGCGTTTCGATTTGTTCGACGAACTCATCAAAGGCTGCGAGATGGATCTCGATACGCACCGCTACGCGACCGCGGCCGACTTGGAACTCTACTGCTATCGCGTCGCGTCGGTGGTCGGCTTGTTGAGCATTGAGATTTTCGGCTACCAGAATCCGGCATGTCGCACTTACGCCATGCACCTGGGTCAGGCCTTGCAACTGACCAACATTCTGCGCGACGTCCGCACCGATGCCGGGCGCGGGCGCATTTACCTGCCGCTGACCGAGCTGAGCCGGTTCGATGTCACCGAAGCGGAAATCCTCCGGTATGAATACTCCGACCGTTTTGCGCAACTGGCCGCCAGTGTCGCCGCCCGGGCCCGGAATTATTACCGGCTCGCCCGGGAGACCCTGCCACCCGAAGATCGCCGGGCCATGGTCGCGGCGGAGTTGATGGGGTCGGTTTACTGGCGCTTGCTCGGCAAACTCGAAGCGAAACGATTCAACGTGCTGGGCCCTGAACCGACCCGCCTGAACAAACCGCAGAAGCTGGCCATCATTTTTCGTTCGTGGTTGCGCTTTGCGATGGGGGTTCCGGCTTCGAGCTACGGATCCGCTTGAGCCGCGCCCGCCGCGGCGTTGCGGCCGGCCGATCAGGGGTGAGCGGGGGTGGGAGCTGACGGCGCCGGCTGCGGCCGGGGATTGCCGCCGGCGGCCAGGAGTTCCCCGAGCAGGTGATTTCCCGACGGCAGCAGCGTGATGCGGGCTTCGCCAGTGATGATGCGCTGGGTCTCGAGCACGTCGAACAACGCGGTGAAAACCTCCTGATCCCGGGCAATCTTTTGGAGCGCGGCCCCCACGATGCGCGGTCGGATCGCGCCGGCTTTGGCGAATTCCACGGCCGCCTGGCGTTCCGCCGTGCTGCCGATGATGCTGACGCGGTTGACCCCGTCCTGCTTGATCGCGGCGGTGACCTGGCGCAGACGATTGACCACCTTGCTCTCGATCTGCTTGATCATTTCGTGGTCGCGAAAATGCACCTTGCGGATATAAACCGAGCCGAGTTTGTAGCCCCACTCATGCGACTTGGGGGAGACCTCGGCCCGGACCGTCTGGCTCATCGGGTGCCGGTTGACGAGCATTTCGTCCAGCGGCAGGTTGCTCAGGCAGCGGATGGTCGAATTGCTGACATTGGCCGCCAGCGAACCGCGCGGGTCCGTGTTCTTGAACAAATACGCCACCGGATCGCTGATGTACATTTCGTACCAGATGCCGATGCCCATCGGCGCCCCTTCCTCGGAATTGACCGGGTTGCTGCGGAGATATTCCTGGTCCACCCGCATGTCGAGCACGTAGCGGCGTCCCAGCCAGCGCATCACCAGCGCCTTCCAGCCGAGGCGGGTGATGAGAAAATGGAGGCCGGGCTGGTCCAGGGTGGCAACGACCTTGCCGAACAGCACATAAACCTGGCAGGTCCGCTCGGTGACGATGGTGTAAACGCCAAACACCTGCATCAGCCCCAAAAATGCCGGCACCAGGAGGAAACTCAGCAGGAAGGTGGCCCCGGCGGCGATCAGGAAGTTCATGGTTTCACCTCCAGAAAAACCTGGCTGGCCTGTTCGAACAGCGCGAGCTTCACGTTGCGGGTGTAGGCGGGCAGCACGTCCGGTCCGTTCTCCTTCAGTTCCGTCAATTGGGCGGCCAGCCCGGCCAGGGGTTCAACTTCCGCCTGCGCCTTGAGGGTTTCGATTTCCACCGCCCGCCGGGACTGCACGATCTTCTGATCGGCCGCCGCCTGGGCCAGGCTGATTTCGGACGAAACCTGATTGTGGGCGGTGTTAATGGCCGCCAGCGCCGACTCCACCTCCGCGGGGGGATCAATGCTCGTGATCAAAGTGGCATCGAGCACGATGCCATAACGCGCCGCCGAGGTGCGACACTCGTGATCCATGTGCTCGTTAAGATCGCGCAGATTTTTGCGGAGGTCATTGATGGAGATGCCGTGGACGGAACCGCCATCCGCCCCGGCCTCAACCGTCCCGGCCGCCGCCGCGCGTTTCGGGGCTTCGAACTTCGCGATGCGCTCGCGCAGCACGGAGACAAAATAGCCCATGACGTGCGCGATCGGGTTTTTCACGCCAAACAGGTAGCCATAAAGGTTGCGTTCCGAAACGCGGTAACGAATCTGCCCGGTCAGCCCGGTATTGAGCTGGTCCTTGGTGACCGCTTCGAGAATGGTGCCGCTCATGTTGGCTGACGGATGCTCCGGATCGAAGGCCATGCTGACGGTTTGCGTGGCAATCGAGACCTTGTAAACGCGCTCCCACGGCCACTTGAAGTAGGGCCCGCCGGGCGGGATGACGCGCAGTTGGGGCCAGGCGTACCGCGAGCGCTCGTCCTCGTTCAGGCCCTCGGAAATGGGGTCCGTGAGCGTCGTGGCATCATCCGCAATCCGCTGGGCCCGCCCGAAGCTCGTTTTCACCGCACGCTCGTTCTGGTCCACGGTGTACAGCCCGGCCAGAAAATAGCGCACCACGGCCCAGGCCAGGAATCCAAACACGCAGCCCAATAGGATATTCATAACTATGTGAGGCGATTGTTGCGCGGATGGGATAACTGGCTGGCAGAGTCCCGACAAGTCAAAACCCGGCGGCTTCTCAGAACCCCCAGCTAATCGCGCGAGATCACCTTGACCAACGCTTCCGCCAAACGTTGCGCCGCCAGGCGGGAATGTCTCTGCAGGCGCAACAGCGCGGGAATTTTTCCCGGGGACTTTGCGATTGCCCACAGCAGCTTCCCGAAATCCAGACTCAAATCCGGTTTGCTGAGCTGGTTGAAATCGAGCGGCAAGTCCTCGTTGGCCGGATCGGAAATCGCGCGCACCGTTGCGCATGGAATGCCACGCTCCCGGCAAACTTTGTGTATCACCGCCGATTCCATCTCCACCGCGTCGGCGCCGGTGGTGCGCCGTAATTCAAGTTTCTCAGTCACCGTCGTCGCGATACGTGTCGCGCAGAAAAAATTCACCGGCCTGGCCCCCGCGGTCCTCAGCTTGTCGCGCAGGGCGGAGTCGTCGGTGGAACAAAGCACGTCGCCAGGTGCGAGCGCGGGATCCAGCCCGCCGGCGAAACCGCAGGTCAGCACGCAGCGTGGGTTGAAATCGTTCCACCGTTCGATCAGTGCCCGCTCGGAGTTCTTCCGTCCCATGCCGGTGATGAGGATGCCCGGTTCTTCCCGGCCGCGAGTGAGGCGTTGAAAGGGACCGGCTTCCTCCGGGAGCGCGAAACACACCAGATGTTGAACGTGCCGGCTCACAAGGACGCACCGCCCGGCGCCGGCGAAACGGGTGCGCCCATCGGCAATCGAACTGGTCCCATCATAAGTCAAGAATCACTTGATCCCCGCCAGCCGTTCCTTCCAGACGCGGTAAAGGTCCACCGTGGCGCGCACGTCGCGCAGACAATACTCGGCGATCTCGCGGAATTTGCCCTCCGCCATGAGCGTGCTGACGTCCATGCCAGTCACGCCGTGGGCCTTGGGCGACTCAATGCCGAAGGCCTTGCAGTAGAAATCGAGGTTGAACTTGCGCGCCGCCCCTTCGCGGCCGCTGACATTGTAGAAGGAGAATTGTTCGGCCAGATCGCAATGCGGTTCGGTTGCGAAGCGGTAGCCCAGCCAGTTCTTTTTGGAGATGGGCACATTCAAGACGGCCGAACGCAGGTAGAGGAACGGCACGTCAAAGCCGCGTCCGTTGAATGTCACGATCTCGTCATAGTGCCGCGCCATGTCCCAGAACGTCGCCAGCAACTCGGATTCATCGGCGCAGGGCTGGAAGGCCACCGGCCCGGGGTCCGCGCCGCCCGCCTCAAAGTCCTCGGCCAGGAACAGCACCTTGCCCCGCTGGGTGTCGGCGTTGAGCATGCCGATGCAAACGACCTGGGCGGTGAACGGCCAGAGATTGAACTGCCGCAGGATGTCTTCGCGCCGGGTCGCGCGCGCGGTTTCGTCGGTCATCTTCTCCGCTTCGCGCAGCAAATATTCCTGCTGCACTTCATCAAAGGTGGCGAGCGGGAGGGCGGAGGTTTCGATGTCAAAAACAAGTCGGGCCATGGATTTCCGGGTTGCGGACAACAAAAAACCAGGATGGAAAGCTTGTCCCGCGGACCAAACCTGCCATCCCGGTGTTATTGGGTTGTTACTTCTTTTTCTTCTTCGCGGCTTTTTTCTTTGCTGCCATGTTTGTCACCCCCGATCGTTTCATGGAGTTCCCCTCTGCAATGTTTGCAGACGGTGTGATTTATTTGCCAAGCTGGTTGTATGAAGAAATGGCGGGCGCTGGCAATGATTATTTCGCCGATATTTTTCTGGCGCGCAAATATTTTGACGCGCGAATACCGATGAAGTGTTTTGCGCGGTGCCGAAATCACGGTGGGGAGGCCCCGCGGTACGGGTGATGGTTGGCGGTCGGGCGCCGTCAAATCATTCCCCGGCGATCGCCAATGGTTCCGCAATGGGTGGTCATTGAAAGTTGTTTTCAATCGCTGGCATTGGCCGTTTCCCTGTGTGTCGCGCTTGCTCCCGATAAACAATCCAGCAATGATGCCGGTCGTGAAACCGAAGTTCCCATCCGCGTCCCGCAAAGTTCCGGCGCGGCGCGCGGCCGTCGCCATATCATCGCGTGCCGTCGTGCCGCTCAAAGAGCGTGGCCTCAATTTGGGCCAGTTATGGGACTTGTCTCCGGCGCCGGAGGATTCCAAGAATTACGTCGTCGCGCCGCAGCATGAGCTGTTCATTAACGGCAAGTTCGTGCGGCCGACGTCGGGAAAATATTTTGAGTCGGTCAATCCGGCGACGGAACGGACGCTAACGACGATTGCGGCGGCGAATGCGGCGGACGTGGATTCCGCGGTGAAGGCGGCGCGCAAGGCTTACGACAAGGTCTGGAGCAAAATGCCCGGGCGCGAGCGGGGAAAGTATTTGTATCGCATTGCGCGCATCATCCAGGAGAAGGCGCGCGAGCTGGCGGTACTCGAAACGATGGATGGCGGCAAGCCAATCAAGGAAAGTCGCGACGTGGATTTGCCGCTCGTGGCGGCGCATTTCTTCTACCACGCCGGCTGGGCCGACAAACTGGCCTACGCCTTTCCAGGCCGCAAACCCCGGCCGCTCGGCGTGGCCGGGCAGATCATCCCTTGGAACTTTCCGCTGTTGATGGCGGCGTGGAAGATCGCGCCCGCGCTCGCGTGCGGCAACACCGTCGTGCTCAAACCGGCGGAGACGACGTCGCTCACGGCGCTGCGGTTGGCGCAGATTTTCCAGGAGGCGGAATTGCCCGAGGGCGTGGTGAACATCG
>CAZIJO010000112.1:0-18567 GCA_964539515.1 uncultured Bifidobacterium sp.
CAAAACCGCCTCCATCTGCTCCATTCGGAAATGACCTTTGGCAACCGTTATAGAATGACTGCAATGATTACGACGATCGGCCTGATGTGGCTTCGCTTCGATAAGAAAAATAATGATAACTGATTTGATTGTGAAAATTGTACTTGCACATCTTATGACTAGTTGGTATGGGGTGAAACTGTAGTGAATTCTGATGAGACATGCCTTGCGGTAGGTCTTTCTCTGACTTCGTCGGTCATTGACGCCATGACGGTTGATCAAGCAGGCGTTTCGGAATTCAAACAACCCCAAGGGAGTAACAACCATGAAAAAATCAACAGTCCCCAAAATAGCAACCTCAACCGTTCTTAAGTTTCTTGCCGGTGGTTTGCTGGTTTTGCTGGCGGCGAATCTGCCCGCCCAATTGATCTACAAAACCAAATTCTCCGCCGTGGAAGGTTACACCAACGGCTGGGTAATCGGCCAGCCATCCATTGGCAACAAATGGGCCAATGCCAACGATGACTGGAGCTACGACACCAGTGGCGCCTATCAGAATCTTAACAATGGCAGGAGCTGGTGGCCCGAGGGCGCGACGGAACCGTGGTACATCGCGCGCGCGACGAATTGCACCTCCCCGCAGGGCGGAGCGATGATGATCGCCTCGGACAACAACAACGGAACCAACAAACAGACTTACTTTTTCAAGATGGACTTCCCCACGCAACGGCGGGGGCCGATCACGGTTACTTGGGACTGGCGGTTTGTTTGCACGAACGAGATCCCCACCGATTTCGATCCTACGAACAACAATTACAACGGCCAGCTGCCCGGCTACGACACCGGATTCACGTTTTCGGATTATGCCAACCGCACAGCGGATGGTGGTGACGTAGGCGATACGGTGCCCAATCCGAATTGGAAATACAGCGAACTCTCCACGCCTTTCCGGCTGTCGACTTATCAGGACGGTCGCAATAACCCTCCGGGCCAATGTGGTGGCAGTGGCAGTTGGAATGATTACGGGCCTGTATTCAAGGATGGGAAAACGCTCCACATGAAACTGGTCGCGTATGTCACGAATGCCGCTTCCGAGTACGTCAATACCTACGAGGGATTTGCGCAAAGGGATGGCGAAGCCGAATGGCAGACCGCCTACAAGGACTATACCAATGTCATTTGGACCATTGCTGGGGTCGATACTGATAAAGCCATCTCCGCCTCGGGGATGCGTCGGTGCGCCGGGGAGACCGATCCAACCAGCGGCATCAACTGTCTCATGCTTTGGATGAACGGCACGCAATCCACCGAACGCTATGTACTCGTCTCGAACATCCGCGTGGTCGGTCCGGATCCCGTTCCCGTTCCCAACTTGAGCATCGACAAAACCGGCAAAGTGACGTTTGACGGCTGGCTCGAGGCCGCCGACTCGGTTGGCGGGCCGTACACCACGGTAGCCGTGCAAAGTCCCTATCAGATTCCCGGCGGTACCGGGAAGAAGTTCTTCCGGGCCTCCAACTGAGTTGCGGCGCGATTGCGCGGCGTCAGTTCCAAACCCACCAAATCAGCGGTGGTTGGGCTTGTCCCAGCCGCCGCGTTTTGCCGTTGGGACCAAGCCGTTCGTTGCGGGAAGACGTTGCTGAAGCGCGTGGCGGAAGTCCGGCGTGATTGTTCCCCATCGGCCCACATTGCCTCCGCGAGCGGTAACCGGGTCGAGAATGAATCTTGCCTTTGAAACCCGCGTCTGTTTAATCGATTGCGGATAAACTGCTGTTAATGCCATGAACTTGAAATCCCTCGCCTTGGTCCTCGGCCTGGCCGCTCTCGTGAGCGATGCCTCCGCCGCCTTTCGCGCTGCGATCGCCGTTCGCAATGTTACCCCCGACCCACTCCTCCCCGTGAGCGGCGGCGTCGGTCCGTCGCGTCCCACGACCCGGAAGGAGGGCGAATTGACCGTACGGGCGCTGGTGTTCGAGCAAGACAGCACCCGGGTCGCGATTGTGAGCGCGGATTTTCTCGGCTTCCCGGCCCCGCTGGGCAACCAGGTGCGCGCGGCGGTCAAGGGGATCCCACCGGCGAACATTGTCATCGGCGCCACGCACACCCATAGCGCGCCGGACTGTTACGGTTTCCCCGATGGCAAGGGCGGTACGTCCAGCGATCCAAAGTATCTCGAACTTGTTTGCACCCGTATGGCGGAGGCCATCAACGAAGCCGTTGGGAAACTGCAATCCGCCCGGCTGAAAGTGGCAACGGGTGAGGCCAAGGGCGCCATCGCCTACAACTATTACGCACCGCAGTTGTACGATCCACGCTGCTCGGTCATCCAGGCCCTGGATGGTTCCGGCAAGGCCATCGCCACTTTGGTCAATTACGCCATTCACCCGGAGGTGCTGGGCAGTGACCGGGGCATTTGCAGTCCGGACTTGATCGGACCGCTTTATGACCAGATTGCCGCGCAAGGCGGCGGCACGGGCATATTCATGAACAGCGCGCAAGGCGGCATGGTGACAGCCGACAATCGGCGCCCGAATGGCGGTGAAGCCGGCACCTGGGAGGAATGCCAGCGCATCGGCAAACTGCTCGCCGACGAAGCCCTGCGCATCGTCCAGGGTGCGCCGGAGCAGGCGTCGCCCCGGCTCGTCTGTTCCGCGCGGCCGCTGACGTTCCCGGTCGATTCACCGCTGATGCAAGCCCTCCTGAAAGCCTCGCCCAAGGCTGCCGGCGCGGTGGACGGAAAGTTGACCACGCAAATGAACCTGATCAACCTCGGCAACGCCCAGATCCTCACCATTCCCGGAGAGGCGCTGCCGAACATCGGTTTCTACCTCAAACGCAAGATGCGCGGGGAACACAATCTTCTGATCGGTCTCACCAACGATGCGTTTGGTTACATCCTGACGAAGGAGGATTTCAACAGCTTCAAGCGTTACGAGTACATCACCCGAACCAGTCTGGGTGAACGCACGGGTGAAATCCTGGTCAACGAAGCCCTGAAATTCGTCAGCGAATCACCGGCGCCCGAGACCCTGGCGAAACCGTGATCGGGAAAACCTCCCCATCCTCTATATGAAGCGCTCGCGCAGCCGAACGGTCCTGGAGTGCGCTAGTCCCCTGGCGCTTTCTGACCGACCGCGGCTGCCAAAGCGCCAGAGGGCTGGCGTACTCCAAGACGCTGACGCGCTGCAGTTCCACTTGCTTCGGTTTGGGCGCACATATCGCGCCCCTCGGTTGCTCATTGGTTCTTTCCGAATCCCGTTATGAAAATTCAAATGGTACTCTCCTTTGCCATGGGCAGCTGCCTGCTCGCCTCCCCCTTGCGCGCCGCCGAACAACCCGGCCTGCTCAAATCTGAATTCATCTACGAGACCGCCCCGTTTCCGTCCTGTCACGCTTCGACGATTGCGGAAACGAAAGACGGCTTGATCGCCGCCTGGTTCGGTGGCACCGATGAGCGCGATCCGGACGTCGGCATCTGGGTTGCCCGTCACGAAGGCGGACGCTGGACTCCACCCGTCGAAGTCGCCAATGGCGTCGAATCGCCCACGAAACGTTATCCGACCTGGAATCCCGTCCTGTTCCAACCGAAGACTGGGCCGCTGATGTTATTTTACAAAGTGGGTCCCAGCCCCAGCACCTGGTGGGGCATGCTCATGACCTCCGCCGACGCCGGCAAATCGTGGTCGCCACCCCGGCGCCTGCCCGCTGGCATTGTCGGGCCGATCAAAAACAAGGCCGTGCAACTTGCCAACGGCGATATCCTCAGCCCCACCAGTTCCGAAGACGTCGGTTGGCGGGTGCACTTCGAGCGCTCGGCGGATCTCGGCCAGACCTGGACCGCCACCCCGCCCGTGAACGACGGGAAGAAGATCGGCGCCATTCAACCGAGCATACTTTTCCACCCCGATGGCAAGCTTCAGGCCTTGGGCCGGACCCGGCAGGGCAGGGTGTTTGAAACCTGGTCCAGCGATAACGGCCGCACTTGGAGCGAAATGACGCTGACGGAATTGCCGAATCCCAACGCCGGCACCGATGCCGTGACGCTTAAGAATGGCCGGCATCTGCTCATTTACAATCCGGTGGCCAAAGGCCGCTCGCCCCTGGCCCTCGCCGCGTCACCTGATGGGAAAACATGGTCAGCCGCGCTGGTGCTCGAGAATGAGCCCGGCAAGGAGTTCAGCTATCCCGCCATCATTCAAACGCGCGATGGCCTTGTCCACGTCACCTACACCTGGAAACGGGAGCGCATCAAGCACGCCGTCATTGACCCGGCAAAACTGCAACTCGAACCGTTGAAGGGCGGGAACGCGTCCAGATAAATGCAACCGATGCCCGCACCCCTGGGGCTTCGGCAGTTGAAGCTGGTTGCGGGAGATCCTGGTGGGGGCGAAGAAACTGAGGCTCAATTGCCGGCCATGGCTTGACTGAGATTTCGGCCGCTGAGAGGCCCCTCTCCAAAACAATGATGTCATTTAAGGCGATTCTCGCGATCTGCGTCGGGTACGGAGCCGGAATCTGGTTCTCGGTTTTGGCCTTTAGAAAGCGAGCGGCGTTCGACCGCGCAAAAGGTTGGTTGAGCGCAAACGGTCGTATTTTGGAGTCGACGCTTTACAAGGATCCAAACAGAAACGCCACGCACTTTCGGATCCGATACGAGTTTCATGTGGGTGAGACGATTGAAGGTTCGACTCCCAGGATTGCCGGAAATTGGTTCTGGAATAACAAACAGCAAGCGGCTTTCGTTTCGCGCTACAAACCCGGACAGGAGGTGGAGGTATTTTACGATCCGCGTGATCCAAAACAGAACTGTCTGGATAGGACCGACAGTAGTGGCATCTTCGTCATGTGGATGATCGCACTTGGTGGAACTGTGCTCGCATCACTCCTTGTATGGCTACAATTCCAATGAAGTGGGCCAACGCACGGGCCAAAGGGAACATTGGGATGGCGTCCCGGTTTCATATCGGGTCCTACTGGCGCGGGTAGCTTCTCCGCAACTTTGAACCACACTAGATCACATGCCAAAATGGTTACAAGGAATGGTGGCACCGACGTTGATGTTGTGGCTCTACGCAGTCGCATTCGGCATTACATCAGCCGCGGCGCCCGACGGTGCGGAATTACCGAGACGCGCAGATTCGTTATCACGTTTTGCGTTGGCATACATCCTGGGGGTATGGGTCACGGCCGATGCCCGCAAGCGAAACCGACGACTTTGCTACGACTACGACTCGTTCGTGTTCTTAGTAACGCCCGTCGCTGTGCCTGTTTATCTTTTCCAGACCCGAGGCCCACGGGCATTCCTCACGTTTCTGTGTTTCGCCGGCATCTGGCTAATTGGCATGCTCGTCGGTTGTGTGGTATTCCTCGTTCGAGGGTTTACGTTGTCATGACGACGCCTCCTAGCAGGCAACCAGCACGGCTGAGCGAAGAAGCCTTTCTTGAGTTTTAAACTGGCGGGAGTGGTGGCTTTGGAAGTGCCCGCCAAGCTGCTGGAAGTGCCCTCAAAGATTGCTCCCCACCGCTCAATCCTCACCGACAATCCCCACCGCGCGTTTGACCCCGCCGCGCAATTCCCGCACAATCGCGGCATGGGAAACACGTTTGGCCATCTGTTCCGCATCACCACCTGGGGCGAATCGCACGGGGGCGGCGTGGGGGTGGTGGTGGACGGTTGTCCGCCCCGCCTCAAGCTTTCCGAGGCCGATATCCAGCCTGATCTCGACCGCCGCCGCCCCGGGCAATCCGCCATCGTCACGCCGCGCAAGGAGTCGGATACGGTACAAATTCTTTCGGGCACGTTCGCGGGCAAAACTCTTGGCACCCCGATTTCCCTGTGGGTCAAGAACACGGATGCGCGTTCGGAAGCTTACAACGAGATGGCCACCAAGTTCCGGCCGTCGCATGCGGACTACACGTATTTTGCCAAGTACGGCATTCGTGCCTGGCCCGGCGGGGGACGCACCAGCGCGCGGGAAACCATCGGGCGCGTCGCGGCCGGGACCATCGCCAAGAAGATCCTGCGGGAGAAATTCGGGGTCGAAGTGCTGGCGTATGTCACACAGGTCCAGTCCATCGTTGCGCCGGTGGATTCCGCCCGGGTGAAATTCTCCGACATCGAAGCCAACATCGTTCGTTGTCCCGATCAGGCGGCGGCGGGGAAGATGATCCGGTTGATCGAGAAGATGCGGCGCGCGGGCGACAGCGTGGGCGGCGTCATTGAAGGCGTGGCGCGTGGCGTGCCCCCTGGCTGGGGCGAGCCGGTGTTTGACCGCCTGGAAGCCGATCTCGCCAAGGCGATGTTGAGTCTGCCGGCAACGAAAGGCTTTGAGATCGGCAGCGGGTTTGCGGGCACATTGCTGACCGGTCGCCAGCACAACGACGCGTTTCGCATGAAGGGTGGCAAGGTTCACACGCTGACGAACCGCTCGGGCGGCATTCAAGGCGGCATCAGCAACGGGGAGCCGGTCTTTTTCCGGGTTGCGTTCAAGCCCGTGGCCACGGTGATGCACGAGCAGGCCACGGTGACCGAGGATTTCAAGAACACCACGCTGAAGGGGCGCGGGCGTCACGATCCCTGCGTGCTGCCGCGCGCTGTGCCGATGGTGGAGGCGATGAGTGCGCTGGTGCTGGTAGATCACGCGTTGCGCCACCAGGCGCAGTGTGGATGAAGTTGTCGCCAACGCCGAATTGCGAGCGCCGCGGTCTAATGCCGGTTTGAAAACCTCAATCTCGCTTGGGAAACCGACGTAAGGAGGCACTTTTTTCGGTTTTTGCCGACTGCTGCAGTCTACGCTCAAGGCCCGTCCCTGGAGCCTCCGAGTCAATGGGAGTAATTTGGACTGCGGTGGCAGAGCGCAGCGCCGACACCGCTTTCGAACAGCGAGTTCCACGCCCAATTCCGCGCCGGTGCTTCCCGGGGCCGATAGCGGCGTGGCGCTTTGTTTCCGCCGCAGTCCGGGACGGTTGCCGCGGTTCATGACGGTACGGCCAGGCGAACGGCCACGGGATTTCCTGTCCTCGCCGGCTGCTTCTCAAGCCAACCTTCACCGCACGACCATGGTGCGGAAAGTGAGATTTATTCGCGGAGTGGTGATCTTCTTCGCCTTGGGGAGCGAGTGGCGCCAGTAGGTTTGGGTTTCATCCTTCATCACCAGCAGGCTGCCGCTCGCCAGGATGATGGAAACCGTGAGGGGCGATTGCTTGTGCTTCAGGCAGAACTTTCGTTCGGCGCCAAAGCTCAGGGAAGCGATGGCCGAATGCTTTACCAGTGAACTCTCGTCATCGCAGTGCCAGCTCATCCCCTGGCTGCCGTCGTGATAAAGATTGAGCAGGCAGGAATTGAACTTCGTTGCGGTCAAGTTTTCCACGGTGGCTTTGAGCGCCAACAGCGCTTCGGTCCAAGCGAGCGCTTGCTTCGTGTTGCCTGAATAGGTGTAAGGGTGGTTTGCGTCGGCATACCACGCGACCTTTCGGGCCGTGACAATGCGCCGGCCGAAAAGAATCACTTCGTCGCATTGCCACGGGATGG
The DNA here is from genome assembly GCA_964539515.1 of uncultured Bifidobacterium sp. Lineage (GTDB taxonomy): Bacteria > Verrucomicrobiota > Verrucomicrobiia > Limisphaerales > JADLHS01 > JADLHS01. The sequence goes on from CAZIJO010000112.1 coordinate 7,511, forward strand.
TTTTCAGCAACAGCTCGTAATACCGGAGTGTTTCGTCGGCGGAGAGAATTGGCCCGAAATAGTTTACGGTTCCGTCGCGGGGCAGCAGATTGGCGGTTGGTTCGGGGGCGAACAAGTCCATGCGTTATCGGTGGGTACGCCGGCTGGCCTGGGCGGCTTCCCGTTGCAGGAGCGCCCGTTTCCGTGCCACGCCCCAGCGGTAGCCGGCCAGTTGGCCGTCGGTGCGCAACACCCGGTGACAGGGGATCGCGACGGCGATGGCGTTTGCGGCGCAAGCGCCCGCCACGGCCCGGACAGCTTTCGGGGTGCCGAGGCGTCGGGCGAGTTGGGTGTAGCTGAGGGTGCTGCCGGCGGGGATGCCCCTGAGCGCTTGCCAGACTTTTTGTTGAAAGACCGTGCCGCGCACATCGAGCGGCAAGTCCAGGCCGGACTTCGGCGACTCAACCAAATCCACCACCCGGGCGACGAGCCGCGCAAACGTTTTGCCGCCGCCGCGCAGCCGTGCGTTCGGAAAGCGGGCTTGCAGGTCACGGCGAAGCTTGGCGGGATCATCACCCAGCGAAATCGCGCAAACTCCGCGGGCGGAAGCGGCCACCAAAAGCGAACCCAAAGAACATTTGCCGACGGCAAAGCGGATGAGCTCGCCCGCGCCACCGTTGCGGAAATGGCTCGGGAACATGCCGAGCATCTCCGCGGCTTTTGCGTAAAAGCGGCTGTTGGAATTGAATCCGGCGGCGTAGATCGCCTCGGTCACGGTGCGGCGTTGGGGGAGGGCTTTCCGCAGGCGTTCCGCCCGCTGGGCCATCGTGTATGCCTTCGGGGTGAGGCCGGTGAGTTTCGTAAAGACGCGATGGAAGTGGAATTTGCTCATTGCCGCGGTCCGGGCCAGCAGCGCGAGACTTGGCCCTTCTTCGGCGGTTTCAATGAGGCGGCACGCGTTTGCGACCTTCGCCGCGTGCAGCTTTGGCAAGATGGGTCCATCGGGCTGGCAGCGTTTGCACGGCCGGAAACCCGCTTGCTCGGCTGCTGCGGTGGAATCGTGGAACTGGACGTTTTGGCGGCGGGGGCGGCGGGCGGCGCAACTTGGCCGGCAATAAATTCCCGTGGTCTTGACGGAGTAATAAAATGCCCCGTCGGCCTTCGGGTCGCGGCGGACGATCGCACGCCAGCGATCCTCGTCACTGCCATTTTCGCCACTTGCAAGGTATTGCCTGGTTTGGGGAGGAGGCCTCATGCTTTCCAGTTTCATTATGGAGCCAGACTACCCGGTTCGCGAAACGAAAAACTCCGGTTCTTGCTTTTGTATCCGGCGGGCGAGCCAAATTACACCTCAATTCCGCAAAAGTCCGGCTCGCGAGTACGCTCGCCCCAGCAAACTGAGCCTTATGAAACCGGTTCTAGCATGATTGCTGTGTCGGTGCCGGTTCACTAAAGTTGTTGCATGGAAAAGAACCGGCTCGAAGCCTTTAGCGACGGTGTGCTCGCCATCATCACCATCATGGTGCTGGAACTCAAAGTGCCGCACACGACCGAGCTCGCCGGATTGAAACCGCTGCTGCCCGTGTTCGTGAGCTATGTTTTGAGTTTCATCTACGTTGGCATTTACTGGAACAATCATCACCACATGTTTCATTCCACGAAACGCGTAACCGGCGGCATCCTCTGGGCGAACCTGCACCTGCTGTTCTGGCTCTCACTCTTTCCGTTCACGACGGGCTGGATGGGTGAGAACCATCTCGCGCCCACGCCCACCGCCGGTTACGGCTTCGTGCTCTTGATGGCGGCCATTGCTTATTACATTTTGCAGCGCACCATCATCGCCCAGCAGGGACGCAATTCCTTGCTCGCCGCGGCCATCGGCCGGGACTGGAAGGGAAAGCTTTCGCTAGTGCTCTATCTCAGTGCCATTCCCCTCGCGTTCGTCAGCGCTTGGATTGCCAGCGGGCTGTACGCGTTGGTCGCGGTTCTCTGGCTGGTCCCGGACCGCCGCATCGAACGCGTGTTGGCGAAACCGGAATAAGGACTAACCGCTTTCGGGAGCCGGAGAAAATGCGGCATTCCCATTCTGAAGACTTTCTGCTTTGATCGCCGGCATGACGGCGAACCCGCAGTTCCTCCGCATTTGCAAAGGAGACCTCGACGGCTTTTTCGGATTGTTCGTCGATAACCTACTCCAACTGCTTTTGATTTTTACGTTGTGCCCTTTGCTGTGCGGCATCGCTGCGGCGGAAGTGGTGGCGAAGATTCTTCCGGGGGCGGCGCTCTCCATTCTGGTGGGAAATTTGTTTTTTACCTGGCAGGCGTGGCGGGTCGCCCGTCGCGAAGGGCGTGAAGATGTGACCGCCATGCCCTACGGCATCAATACGGTGAGCCTGTTCGCTTACATCGTCTTCATCATGGCCCCAATCTACCGCCAGACGCAGGATGCCACTCTGGCTTGGAAGGCCGGCTTGTTCGCCTGTTTTATCAGCGGAGTGATGGAGTTGATAGGGGCGTTCGTTGGGGATGCGTTGCGCCGGCATGCACCCCGCGCGGCCATGCTTTCATCGCTCGCCGGCATCGCCATTACGTTTATCGCCCTGGGCTTTGTTTTCCAGATTTTTGCGACGCCCGCGATCGGGCTGCTGCCGATGCTGCTCATCCTCTTTTGCTACGCCGCAAAGTTGAAACTGCCGTTCGGGCTGCCCGCTGGTTTCGTGGCGGTGATCGTTGGCACGGTGCTCGCCTGGGTGTTGCGCGCGGCGGACCTCGCCCCCGGCGTCCTGCCCGTCGCGGCCGCCCCGGCGGCTTTTCATCCGCCGCAGTGGGCGGGGGCCAGCTTGTTTGGATTTCTGTTTTCCAAGGTGGGCTGGAGCCACCTGGCGGTGATTTTTCCGATGGGGCTTTTCAACATCATTGGCTCGCTGCAATGCCTGGAAAGCGCGGCGGCGGCGGGCGACCGTTTTCCCACGCGCCCGTCCCTGCTGGCCAACGGCATTGGCAGCATTGTGGCGGCATGCCTGGGCAGCCCCTTTGCGACGACGCTTTACATCGGTCATCCGGGCTGGAAAGCGATGGGAGCGCGCTGGGGTTATTCCTGGCTCAATGGCGGTGTCATCTGCGCCATCGCCCTTTTTGGCATCGTTGGCCAGGTGCTCCGTGTCGTGCCGTTGGAAGTCACGCTCGGCATCCTGCTGTGGATCGGGCTGGTCATCACCGCGCAGGCCTTTCAGGCGAGTCCCCAACCACACGCGCTCGCGGTGGCGGTGGGCCTCATTCCGGCGCTGGCGTCATGGTTGCTCGTGCAAATCGAGATCGCGCTGCGCGTGGCGGGCGCCGACCTCGCGCAGACGGCGGATCGCTTCGCGCCCGATCTGCACCTTCACGGTGTCATCGCGCTGAGCCAGGGATTCCTGATCACTTCCATCATTTACGCGGCGGTGATGGCTTTTGTGATTGATCACAAATTCAAACCGGCGGCCGCGTGGCTGCTCGCCGCGGCGGTATTCTCCGCCATCGGGCTCATCCATGCGTACAAAATCACTCCAAGCGGGGTGGAGAACCGTTTCGCCTGGTTCACCGCCGCCCCGGGCTTTGCCCTCTCCTATACCATTGGTGCCATCGTGCTTTGGTTGCTGGGGGTGGCGCGCAAGCAAACGTGACCTCCGGCTCCGGGATTCAAGCCTGCCGACCTTCCAGACGAAGGCTCCGATTTCCGATTTTACGGTTGGCTACCCCCCCAAAGTGGTCGGATCGGAAACGTCGCCCTTGTTGTAGTCCACATACGCTTCCGTCAGGTCAGCGGCATACATGACCGCGCTGGCTTCCCCGAGGTTCAGGTTGATGAGCAACTCAAATTCCTTGGGCGCGACGGCCGCGCAAAGTTGCTGGAAAGTTGCTTTCGTCGGCTGCCCCCGTTTCAGGCTCCACAGAACCTTGGGGCGGCTCTTGGAGCGGTAGCCAATGTCCACCTTCTCCTCGACAACGGTCGCCGGACTGTAGCCGATGGCGTCCATGATCCGGCCCCAATTCGGATCGCCTCCGTGCCAGCTGGTTTTCACCAAGGCACTGTTCGCCACGGCCCGGGCAGCTACATCCGCTTCCTGAAGGTTTTTCGCGCCGGTGACCCGGACCGTGATTACGCGATGTACTCCTTCACCGTCGCGCACGATTTTTTTTGCCAGTTCGAGGCACACGTGATTGAGAGCGGCTTGAAATTTTTTGAATTCCGCGCTTCGCACCCCAAACTTTGCATTCCCGGCCAGTCCATTCGCGAGGACGAGCACGGTGTCGTTGGTGCTCATGTCGCCGTCCACGGTGATCCGATTGAAGCTTTGGGCCACGGCTTCCTGCAGTGCGGCCTGCAACGCCGGGGCCTCGATGGCGGCGTCCGTGGTGATGAAACAGAGCATCGTGGCATGGAGGCCGCCGTGTGGAAGAGCGGCTGGGCGGAGGCCGGTGGCGCTCATGCCTGGTTGGATCATGCCCGCCCCTTTACAGATGCCGCCGATGCGCACGGTCTTGCCTCCAAGTCTGAATTCAACTGCGATCTCCTTTGGTCTGGTATCGCTGGTCATGATGGCTTCGGCGGCCTGACGGCCATGATCGGGGCTGTCACCCAAGAGAGTCGCCGCTTCGATGATGCCAGCGCGGACATGGTCCATGGGCAGGTTGACCCCGATTCGGCCGGTGCTGCCAACGAGCGCAAGTCCGGCGGGAAGGTTGAGCGATTGCTCGGTGAAGCGCACCATTTCGAGCGCGTCCGATAGTCCTTGGCGGCCGGTGCAGGCGTTGGCGTTGCCGGAATTCACGACCACAACCTGGGCCTGCCCGCGCTTCATTCGGTCGGCGCAAACTTTCACCGGGGCGGCGCAGACCTGATTCGTGGTAAACATGCCTGCGACCGTGGCCGACCGTTCGGACACGATGAGCGCCAGATCACGTTTCTTACCTTTCTGCGAGCCTTTGCCGGTGCCGAGGCGTTTGATGTCACAGAACACGCCGCTGGCTCGAAAGCCCTGCGGGGCGATGATTGATCCGTCAACGAGTTTCAGTTTGAGTTTCATGAGAAAATCCGGAGGGAGATTGCCAGCCGCGTGACGTGGTGCCAACCACGCACGATGATCTGCACAATGCGCATCAGGGCTTAAGCACCCAGAGCGATTGCACGTCGCCCTACAATTTCTGCCAAAGCGCCACGCCGGTTGCACTGGTTGATCGGTAGGTTGAAAGCGGCCGGAATGGATTGCGTTCATTTCCCCGAACGGCGGTTTCGAGCTGGCCGCTTGAGTCGCGGGCAATAATTGGGTCAGCCTTTTTGGCTTCCGCCGCCCGGGGCTAACTGTTACAACCCGCCCATGTCGGCAAAGCTCACGATCGGATTTCTGGGGGCGGGCAAGATGGCCACCGCCCTGGCGCGCGGATTTATTCGCGCCAAACTGGTGACCCCGAAGCAAGTCATTGCCAGTGATTTCCTGCCGGCTGCGCGCGCCGCCTTTACCGGGGAGACCGGGGCCAAAGCAGTCGCCTCGAACCTGGAGGTGGTCCGATCGGCGAAGGTGATTTTCCTTGCGGTGAAACCGGATCAAATCGGAGCGGTGCTGGCCGAAGTGCGGGATCATTTTACGTCCCCGCACCTTCTGGTCTCGATTGCCGCCGGGGTGACGCTGGGGAAGTTGGAAGGCGCGTTACCGCCGGGTGCCCGGGTCATTCGTGTCATGCCCAACACGCCTGCGCTGGTTGGCGCTTCGGCCACCGCGTTTGCGGCCGGCAAGGCCGCCCGACGTGCGGACAGTGCGCTCGCCCAGCAACTGTTTGGGGCGGTCGGCACCGCTTTTCAAGTCAAGGAATCGCTGCTGGATGCGGTCACGGGGTTGAGCGGCAGCGGGCCGGCTTATGTTTATTTGTTCATCGAGGGGTTGAGCGATGGCGGGGTGGCGGCGGGACTGCCGCGGGACGTGGCGACGCGGCTCGCCGCGCAAACGGTTTTGGGCGGGGCCAAGATGGTGCTTGAGACCGGCCTGCATCCTGGTGCGCTCAAAGACATGGTGACGAGTCCCGGCGGTACGACGATCGAGGGATTGCACGAGTTGGAAAAGGGCAAGTTGCGAGGAACCCTCATGAGTGCCGTCCGGACCGCCGCGGAGAAATCCAGGAAACTCGGCCAAGGTTGAAATGAAGACCAGCATTGCGACGGGAGGGTGGATCCTGGCGTCCCTTGCAGGGTCGAATCGGGTATTGCCCGTCCGCGAGCCGCGCACTCGCAAGTTTGCCCCATGAATTTTCCGCCCCCCACAGAAAAGCAAGCCCGGCTGTTTTGGGCGGCGCTGACGGGTTTGGCCATCGCCACGATCGTCGCCCTGTTGGTGTTGTTGGTTTGGGGGCTGGGCCGGGTGTTGCACGTTTTTGCCCCGGTGATCTGGCCGCTGGCGGTGGCCGGGGTGCTGGCCTGTCTGCTGGATCCAGTCGTGGATTTTCTGGTACGCAAACAGGTGCCGCGGTTGCGGGCGATTCTCGTGGTGTTCAGCCTTGCGCTGCTGATTGTCATCGGGTTATTCGCGAGCGTCGTACCGCAGTTGGTTGTAGAAGCCCGCGATCTCGCGGACACGTCCAGCCGATTTGCCACCCAGCTTCCCGCGAAAGCCGGGCATATCGCGGCCCACCCGCCCAAGTGGCTGCCCCAGCCGATAGTCCCGTTGCTGCGTGCGTACAGTGAGAATGCCCGGCCCAATGCCACGAACCCTCCGTTGCCCATCATCGTGGAAACCAACGCTCCGATCCAAAGTTTGGAATTGCCCGTTGCCCCGGGGGCCACTTCGTTCAAACCCATCGCGGATTACGCCACGCGCCTGCTTCCAAAGTTCGGCCAATGGCTTGGTCAGGCGCTGGGTTTTGTGGGTGCAATGTTCAGCGTGATTGCCGGGCTGGCCCTCGTGCCAATCTACGCCTTTTATTTCCTGCTCGAAAAGCACGGGATCAACAAGCAATGGCGGGATTATTTGCCGGTGCAGGATTCAAAATTCAAAGATGAGCTCGTATTCGTGATCAATGCTATCAACGAGTATCTCGTCGCGTTTTTTCGCGGGCAGGTTCTGGTGGCGATTTGTGACGGGGTGCTTTACACGATTGGTTTTGTGCTCATCGGCCTGCCCTATGCCATGTTGATTGGGGTGATGGCGACTGTGTTGACCATCATCCCGTTCCTCGGAGCGATCACGACGTGCGTCTCCGCGCTGGTCATTTCTTTGGTGGCCTTTGGTGACTGGCAGCATCCGGCTTTGGTATTGGTTGTATTCGTGGTGGTGCAATCACTCGAAGGCTTCGTAATTCAGCCGAAGATCATGGGTGAACGGGTGGGCTTGCATCCGGTGACCATCATCGTTGCGCTCATGGTGGGGACGACGTTGCTGGGGGGGATCCTGGGTGGAATCCTCGCGATCCCGCTCGCGGCGGTATTGCGCGTGGTGCTGGCGCGGTACATCTGGCGGACGACGCTTCGGGATTAACGCCCGCGTGCCAGCCGGCGCAGCGTTTCACGGCTGGGACCACCGATGATCCGGGTTGGGAGCGAATCTCGCGCCGGACATTCGCCCCCGGCATTTGCAAGAGGGGAACAACAATCGGAGAATGCGATCTCGTCTCCTTCCGGGTGCCGGGACTCCGCATTTCTTGGTATTTGCACGGCAACAACTGCTTTTTCCCGGTTCATTCATTGACTCTCGAGCGGCCTTTGATAACCTCGCGACTCGTTTTGCGGTTTCACGCATTAGAAACGAAGGCATCCGAACTGAATCTGAATTTATGGCCAAAACATCCAAATCCAAGAAATACGTTTATAACTGGGGTAACAAAAAGGCGGACGGCGATGGCTCGATGAAGCCGTTGTTGGGCGGCAAGGGCGCGAACCTCGCCGAGATGACCCGGATCGGTCTGCCGGTGCCTCCCGGCTTCACCATCACCACCGAGGTGTGCACCTATTACTACCAGCACAAGAAGACCTATCCCAAGGAACTCGAAGCGCAGATGCGAGCCGGCATCGCCAACATGGAGAAGATCATGGACTGCAAGTTCGGCGACGCGCAGGCGATGCCCTTGCTGGTTGCGGTGCGCTCCGGGGCACGCGATTCGATGCCTGGCATGATGGACACGATTCTAAATCTGGGTTTGAACGATCAGACCGTCCTGGCGCTCGTGGCGGCGACCAACAATGAGCGGTTCGCGTGGGATTGCTACCGTCGATTCATCCAGATGTACGGGGACGTCGTGCTGGGCGTGCAGAAGAAGGAGGGGGAAGATCACGAGCCGTTCGAAACGGTGATTCACGAGTACAAACACGAGAAATATCACAAGGACATCGTGGATAGCGAATTGACAGCGGCGGACCAAGCGGAACTGGTCAAGCGCTTCAAGGCCCTTGTGAAGGAACGCACCGGCCATGTATTTCCGAACGACCCTTGGGATCAGCTGCGAGGTGCTGCCGGGGCGGTGTTTGGTTCCTGGATGAATGACCGCGCAATTGTTTATCGCCGCAAGTACAACATTCCCACGGAGTGGGGAACGGCAGTCAACGTGCAGGCCATGGTTTATGGCAATACCGGTGCGACTTCCGGTTCGGGCGTGGCCTTCACCCGCAATCCGGCCAACGGCGCGAACGAGTTTTACGGCGAATTCCTCATTAACGCCCAGGGCGAGGACGTAGTGGCCGGGGTGCGCACGCCTGAACCGGTGTTGCAACTAAAGAACGAGATGCCCAAGTCTTTTGCTGAACTGATGGACGTTCGCAAGAAGTTGGAGAAGCACTTCAAAGACGTGCAGGACATCGAGTTTACGATTCAGGAAGGCAAGCTGTTCATGTTGCAGACCCGAAATGGCAAACGCACGGCGATGGCGGCGCTCAAGTTCTCGATGGACATGGTCAAAGAGAAACTCATCGATTGGGAAACGGCCATCCTGCGCAACCCCGCCGACCAGCTCGACCAGTTGCTCGCGCCCGTGTTCAATCTCGCCGAAATCGAGAAAGCCACCGGCGTCGCCACCGGGCTGCCTGCAGGTCCGGGAGCGGCTTCCGGCAAAATTTATCTGAATGCGGATCGCGCCGTTGCCGCGGCGGAGCGTGGTGAAAAGGTATTGCTCGTCCGTAACGAAACTTCGCCGGAGGATCTGCGCGGCATGATCGCCGCCGAGGGCATCCTGACGGCAAAGGGCGGCGTTAGTTCGCATGCTGCGCTGGTCGCCCGTCAAATGGGCAAGGTCTGCATCTGCGGCGCCAGCGGGCTCGAAATCGACTATGGGGCCAAGACCGTCAAGGCCTCGGGGCAAACCTTTAGCGAAGGCGACGACATGTCGATCGATGGCACCAGCGGCATTGTTTACGGCGGCTTCATCAAGACTGCACCGTCGGAAATCATCACGGGTTTGCTGCACAACGACAAAGCCGCGCAAGCCACCGAGAAATTCAGGAACTTCCTCCAGTTGATGAAATGGTGTTCCAAGGTTACGAAGCTCCAAGTTCGCACCAACGCGGATACCCCGGAGCAAACTGAGAACGCCATCGCATTTGGGGCGACCGGCATTGGCCTGACGCGCACCGAACACATGTTCTTTGAAGGCGATCGCATTGACGCGATGCGCGAAATGATCCTCGCCGAGAACGTCGAGGACCGGAAAAAGGCACTGGCCAAGTTGCTTCCGTATCAGCGCGAGGATTTCACCGGCATCTTTAAAGCCCTCAAAGGTTTTCCCGCAACGATTCGTTTCCTCGATCCACCCTTGCACGAGTTTGTCCCGCACGAACCCAAAGCGCAGGAAGCTCTGGCGGCAAAACTCGGCGTTTCGGTCGAGAAAATCGCCAAGCGCGTGTCGGCTTTGCACGAGTTTAACCCCATGCTCGGTCATCGCGGTTGCCGGCTCGGCATCGCGTATCCGGAAATCACCGAAATGCAGGCGCGGGCTGTGTTCGAGGCCGCTGCGGACGTAGCCAAACTGAAGATCAAGGTGAAGCCCGAAGTGATGATCCCGCTCGTCGGGTTTAAAAAGGAGCTCGACTTGCAGGTGGAGATCGTCCATCGCGTTGCGAAGGAAGTAATGGCTGAGAAAAAGGTCAAATTGAGTTATCTGGTCGGCACGATGATTGAAGTGCCACGCGGTGCGCTCACGGCTGACGAGATTGCGCAGACCGCCGAGTTCTTCAGCTTCGGGACGAACGACTTGACCCAGACGGCGTTGGGTATGAGCCGGGACGACATGGGCTCATTCCTCATGCCTTATGTGGAAAACGAAATATTCAAGAAGAACCCATTCGCAACCCTTGACCAGTCCGGCGTGGGTCAGTTGATGGAAATTGCGGTTGCCAAAGGGCGGACGACCCGTCCGGACATCAAGCTGGGTATTTGTGGAGAGCACGGCGGTGATCCCGATTCCGTCAAGTTTTGCCATCGGGTTGGTTTGGCTTATGTCAGTTGCTCGCCCTATCGCGTGCCCGTTGCACGCCTGGCGGCGGCCCAAGCCGCGATCGAAGCGAAGCGCAAGCCCAAAACTACCAAGAATTAGCCGCGTTGCCGCCCGGGGTGACCCCTTGGCCAACAGACCCTCTCAAGCCGCCCCAGTGAATCGGGGCGGTTTTTTTTGAGAATACCGGGGCAGGGGCGTGTTGATGGGCGTGTTGATGGGTATCCACAAAAATCGGCGTATCGGTAATTCTTCGACTTGGACGAATTTTTCGCTTTTCCGCTGTCCACAAGCAAGACCACGCGTCTCGGTTTGGGACAGTGCATCGCGGCTCAGCGGAAACTGGTGGTTCCGAGGTTGCCGCGCGCATGAGGCGGGTCGCCCTGAAAATTTGTAGTCGCTCACATCTATAAGCCACTTTCGTCGTGCTCGATAGCGTTGCTTGGGTGCATAAACCGCGAACTCCGAGGCGAAGGAGGAGCTCTCCCCTCCGGCAGCAAATCTGCTCAGTGGATTCGACTTCGGAAAAACAAGTATGCACTTTGCTTTGTCCCAACGGGTCAAATGATCACGAGCCAAACAGCACGGGAGTCAGGATCGCGTGAAGCGCGTTATCGGGCCGGCATGACGTT